>MGXA01000091.1 GCA_001801215.1 Gallionellales bacterium RIFCSPLOWO2_02_FULL_59_110
CAGGCGAAATGCTGCGCTTCCCACGGGTGCCCGGACATAACCAGCGACTTAGCGGGCGTTGTTTGCTCGCTTAGTCGAATGGCTAGTGGTTTCATCAAAAGTTTTTCGTAGATCACCGCATTCGCGCCCCGCGCAATCGCCTGCGCGATGAATTGGCGGCCATCCGTTTTTTCGCCCGGACAGGCGACGAAGGTGTCGCCCTGCTCTACCGCGCGGCTGTCGGTCACGAGGCGTGTAATTTTCACGTTCAGTTCTTTTAACTGCTCAAGGGGGAACATCAGACTTCCTCCCTGACGATGTCGGTTGGCGGCGCTATGACGTTGTCCAGCGGCGCATCGTTCGGCACGTTGAGCGCGTGCAGTGCCGCGCCCGTCACTTTGCTGAACACCGGCGCGGCGACCAGCCCGCCGTAATAATGCCCGTTGGCAGGCTCGTCGATCATCACCGCCACGATCAGACGCGGATCGGAGACCGGCGCGAAACCGACAAACGAGGCGACATAGCGGTCGATATAGCGGCCGTTTTCCAGTTTATGCGCGGTGCCGGTCTTGCCCGCCACGCGATAGCCCGCCACCTGCGCCAGGGGCGCCGTGCCGCCGGGCTGCACCACCGATTCCAGCATGGCGCGCAGCGCTTGCGCGGTGCCGCCGGAAAACACCCTTTTCCCGAGCGCGGGCACATTCAGTTTCAGCAGCGACACCGGCTTCAGTTCACCGTCGCTGGCGAATACGGTGTAGGCGCGCGCCAGTTGCAGCAGGCTCACCGAAATGCCGTGCCCGTAGGACATGGTGGCCTGCTCGATGGGCTGCCAGGTCTTCGCGTCGCGCAATCTGCCCGATGCCTCGCCGGGAAAATTGCTGCCGGTCTGCGCGCCGAAACCGCTATCCGCAAGGCTTTGCCACAGCGTCTGCGCTTCGAGCGACAGGGCTATTTTGGCCGAGCCGATATTGCTGGATTTCTGGATGATCTGCGCCACGGTCAGCATCGGTTCCGGATGCGTATCGCGGATTTTTTTGTTGCCTACAGTCAGCACGCCGCGCTCGGTGTTGATGATGCTTTCCGGGCGCACTTTGCCCTGTTCGATGGCGCAAGCCACTGTGAACGGCTTCATCGTCGAACCCGGCTCGAACAAATCGACGATCGCGCGGTTGCGCAGCATCTGGCTGCTGGCTTTGCTGCGGTTATTGGGGTTGTAGGCGGGATAATTGGCGAGCGCCAGCACTTCGCCGCTCCTCGCATCGAGCACCACCACCGCGCCGGATTTAGCGCGGTGCTGTTTCACCGCATCGGACAGTTCGCGGTAGGCGAGGTGCTGCACCCGGCTGTCCAGACTCAGTGCGATATCGCTGCCCGGCTTGGGCGCGTGGAGGTTGCCGGCATCCTCAACGATATGCCCGCGCCGATCCTTGATGACGCGCTGGCTGCCGGACTTGCCGCCCAGACGTTCCTGCAAAGCCAGTTCCAGCCCCTCCTGCCCGTTATCGTCCTGCCCGGTAAAGCCCAGCGTCTGCGCAACCGCTTCGCCCGCCGGGTAATAGCGGCGATATTCGCGTTGCAGCGAAATGCCGGGCAGATTCAGGCCCACCACTTTTTCGGCCTGATCGGGAGGCAGATGGCGTTTGAGATAGACGAAATCGCGCGAGGTATCGAACAGGCGGCTTTTCAGCTCTCCCACATTCATGCCGAGAACCTGCGCCAGCTGCTTCACTTGACGGCTGTCGGCTTCCACCTCGTCCGGGCTGGCCCATGCCGATTCGACCGGTGTGCTGACGGCAAGGGGGATGCCGTTGCGGTCGGTGAGCATGCCGCGATGCGCGCCGACTTCGATCACGCGGCTATACCGCGCGTTGCCTTTTTCCTGCAAAAAGCCGTCATGTATCCCTTGCAAATACACGCCGCGCCCGAGCAATCCGAGCAATCCGAGCAGCAACAGCATAAATAACGCGGTGGCGCGCCATCCGGGCAATTCTGCCGTAATGTCTGGATGTGCGCTGGACGCATAATTCATGGTTTCTTGTCTGGTTGGCCGTCAGGCTTTGCCCGTATAAATCTGACTTGCCCGTTCCCGGGCAACTGCATCTGCAACTGGCGCAGCGCAATTTTTTCCACTTGCGCCGGCGTGGCCAGGGTGCTTTGCTCCAATTGCAACTGCCCCCATTCCACTTCCATCTGCTGCGCGAGCTCCTTTTGTTTTTGCAGCTCGATGTACAGTTTGCGCGCCTTGTGCTGCGAAGTGACCACGCTCAGCGCGCAGATCACCACCGCCGCCAGCAGCAGCACATTTAAAGCGCCCCCGAGCATCACATCGCTGCGCCACATCACAAGCGCTCCGCCACGCGCAGCACCGCGCTGCGCGCGCGCGGATTGGCCCGCACTTCAGCCTCGCTCGCTCGCACCGCCTTGCCGGCCAGATACAATTTTCCCTGCGGCACTTCGCTGGCACGGATCGGCACATCGCGCGGCAATTTGTCGCCTTCAGCCATGTCGCGCATGAAATGCTTCACGATGCGATCTTCCAGCGAATGGAAGCTGATCACTGCCAGGCGCCCGCCGGTCTTGAGATGCGTCACGCATTCCGGCAGCACCCGCGCAAGCTCTTCGAGTTCCCCGTTGAGAAAAATCCGTATAGCCTGAAAGGTGCGCGTTGCCGGGTTCTGCCCGGCTTCGCGGGTACGTACCGTTTTGCCAACCAGCTCGACGAGCTGCCGCGTGGTGAGGATGGGTTGGACTGCGCGCGCCGCAACAACCGCCCTTGCAATCTGCTTAGCAAACCGTTCTTCGCCGTAATCACGTATCACCCCCGCAAGAAAACCTTCATCCACCGTCGCCAGCCACTCGGCCGCAGTCATCCCGCCGCTGGTGTCCATGCGCATGTCCAGCGGCGCATCAAAGCGAAAACTGAAACCGCGCCGCGCATCGTCCAGTTGCGGCGACGACACCCCGAGATCCAGCAGGATGCCATCCACTCTTTCTGCGCCCTGCTCGCGCAACACTTCCGCCAGATGCGCGAAACCGCGATGCACCATGCAAAAGCGCGCATCGCGCCATGTGTTGCCTGCCGCCACCGCCGCCGGATCCTTGTCCAGCGCAATCAATTTGCCTTTGCCGCCGAGCCGTTCCAAAATCAGCGCGCTGTGCCCGCCACGCCCGAACGTCCCGTCCACGTAGATGCCGTCCGGCTTGATGTCCAGCGCTTCGACCGCTTCATTCAGTAAAACGGTGGTGTGGGCTAATTCCATTTCATAAATAAAAAATCGTAGGCCGGGCTCCGCCCGACAGCCCTCCGACAAACCTGATCCGGCAGGCATAGCCCGCCCAACAAAATTGCACTGTCGATCTGAAAATGTAATAGGCCCTCACTCATAACGAGAAGCCTTCCAGTTCCGGAGGCAGTTCCCCATCCATGAACGACAGCGCGGTTTCCTGCTGCGCCTGCCATTTCGCCTCGTCCCACAATTCGAATTTGTTGCCCTGCCCGACCAGCATCACGCGTTTATCCAGTGCGGCCACGCCGCGCAAGGCTGGAGAAATCAACACGCGCCCGGCGCCGTCCATCACCACATCCTCGGCATAACCGATCAGGCGGCGCTGCAACGCACGGATTTTCGGGTTGAGCGCGGAGAGCTTGAGCAGCTTGTCGCGGATCGGCTGCCATTCTGGCTGCGGATACAGCAGCAGACAGCCGTCGGCATCGGCGGTCAACACCAGGTTGCCCGCGCAATTCGCGAGCAGCATGTCGCGATGCCGCGCCGGTATCGCCAGCCTGCCTTTGCTGTCCAGATTAAGTTGCGCCGCTCCCTGAAACATCTTCTCAACCCCACTTTTACCCACTTTTTACCACTTAAGCCCACTATATTGAAAAAAAACTAGCCCGTCAAGCGGAAAAACCGCTTTTTTCTTTACGGGACAAGGGGTTAGCGCGGGAAGTTAAAGAAAAACAAATTTACTTAAAAAGCAATGGATTGCGCAAACAAGCTAAAGTTGTTTGTAATGGATGGTCAGGTTATTTTGGCGGATTGCCGTTGACCGGCGACTAACCTGAGGTGCGCGGATTATTGGGAAGCTGCTTGAACTTTTACCCGCAGAAATCCCGGGGGCTGTTCACGGCTTTCAAGCGCTCGCCAATTCTTCGATTTCCCCGATCTTTTTCGGCACGGCAGAGCTCAGCACTTCATTGCCTTGCGCGGTGATCGCCACATCGTCCTCGATGCGGATGCCGATATTCCAAAACGCTTGCGGTACGTCATCGGCGGGGCGAATATAGCAACCAGGCTCGACAGTCAGGGTCATACCGGGTTGCAGCGTGCGCCAGTTGTCGTCGACCTTGTAGTCGCCGACATCGTGCACGTCCATACCCAGCCAGTGGCTGGTGCGGTGCATGTAATACTTCTTGTAGCTCTCGTTTTCCAGCACGCCATCCACGCTGCCCAGGCACAGCTTGAGGTCGACGAAGCCCTGCGCCAGCACGCGCAGCGCGGCGTTGTGCGGCGCGTCCCAGGTTTGGCCGGGGCTGGCGGCGGCAATCGCGGCGGACTGCGCGGCGAGCACGATTTCATACAGGTCTTTTTGTGCGGCGCTGAATTTGCCGTTCACCGGGAAAGTGCGCGTGATGTCGGCGGCATAGCCCTCCACTTCGCAGCCCGCATCGATCAGCAGCAGATCGCCCTCTTTTAGCTGCGCGTTGTTGCCGACGTAGTGCAGCACGCAGGCATTCGCGCCGCCCGCAACGATGGAAGGATAGGCCGGATGGCGCGAGCCGTGGCGGCAGAATTCGTGCAGCAGCTCCGCTTCGACTTCATATTCGAACTGGCCGGGGCGGGTGAAGCGCATGGCGCGGCGATGCGCCTGCGCGGAGACGGCGGCGGCGCGGCGCATGATGCCCAGCTCGTGCGCGTCCTTGATCAGGCGCATTTCGTGCAGCAGGGCGCGCACGTCGCGAATTTCATCCGGCGCACGGATGCCGCTGCGCACCTTGGCCTGCACCGCGCCGCGCAGCTTGAGGATGCGCTGGTCCCACGCGGCATCGCCGCCGATCGGGTAAAACAGCGCAGGCTGGTTGCCCAGCAATTCCGTCAGTTTTTCGTCCAGTTGCGCGATGGGCCAGGCCGCGTCGAAGCCGAATTGTTCCCGGGCAGCATCGGGGCCGGTGCGGTAGCCGTCCCAGATTTCGCGTTCGGGATTTTTCTCGCGGCAGAACAGAAGGGATTGCGGCGGGCTGTCATCGCTCCGGCCCGCAACGAGCACCAGCACCGCTTCCGGCTCGGCGAAGCCGGTCAGGTAGTAGAAGCTGCTGTCGTGGCGGTAGACATAGTGCGTATCGCCGTTGCGCGCCACTTCTTCGGCAGTGGGAATCACGGCGATGCCGCGCTGCATCTTCTCAAGCAGGCGGACGCGGCGCTGCCGGTAAATGTTCGGATCGAAAGTCATGGCGCATTGTGCGATGAACGGATCAGCCTGTCGAGTTCGGCGAGGCGTTGCGGCGTACCGACATCCACCCATACTCCCCGGTGGTGCTCGCCGCCGACCCTGCCGAGCGCAATTTGCGCGCGCAGCAGCGGCGCGAGCGGCGCGACGCCACCGCGCAGGATATGGCTGAACAAGGCTGGCTGGTAGATGCCGATGCCGCTGAAAGTCAGAAGATCGGGGAGTGGGGAGTGGGGAGTGGGGAGTGGGCAAATGCGTCCCCCAGATAAGGCGAAATCACCGTCCGGGTGGTGCGGCGGATTGTCCACCAACACCAGATACGCCATGTCGCCACTGGCATGCAGCGCAGCGGCGCGTTCCGGCAATCGTGCAAAATCGTAGTCGCACCAGATGTCGCTGTTGATGACGGCGAAGGGGTCATCGCCGAGCAGCGGCAGGGCATAGGCGATGCCGCCAGCGGTCTCCAGCGCAGTACCTTCATCAGAATAGCGGATACGCGCGCCGAATTGGCTGCCGTCGCCCAATGCGGTCTCGATCTGCGCGCCGAGGTGGGCGTGGTTGATGACCAGTTCGGTGATGCCGGCGCGCACCAGGTTTTCGATATGCCAGACGATCAGCGGTTTGCCGCCGACTTCCAGCAGCGGCTTGGGGATGCGGTCGGTGAGCGGTCGCATGCGTTCGCCGCGGCCGGCTGCAAGAATCATGGCCATCATGGTTTTACGTTTCTCACGATTGCCCTTTCTCCCGCTTGCGCGCCCGCAAAGAGTAGGCCGTGGTTGTAAAGCCAATAAATCGGCAACAACCACGCTCGGAGAAAGTTGAATAGGGGGTGCGCAGGATCGTCAAAACGTGTAACCCACCTGTTTGTTGTGCGGTTCCAGTTCATCCAGCAGGTTGAGCAGGGGCCTGAGGCCGATATAGCGCTCGCATGCAGCGCGCAGATAGTCCATAACCAGCGGCAGGTCTTTCAGGTAACCGTCTTTGCCGTCGCGGTGATACAGGCGCGCGAAGATGCCCAACACCTTGAGATGGCGCTGCACGCCCATCCACTCATAGTCGCGGTAGAAACCGGAAAAATCGTCAGCTACCGGCAGCCCGGCCTTGCGCGCCTTTTCCCAGTAGCGGATCAGCCAGTCGAGCGTTTCCGCTTCTTCCCGGCGGATATAGGCATCCTTGAACAGCGACGCCAGGTCGTAGGTGATCGGGCCATATACCGCATCCTGAAAATCGAGGATGCCGGGATTCGGTTCGGTTGCCATCAGGTTGCGCGAATGATAGTCGCGATGCACATATACGCGCGGCTGCGCCAGATTGCTGGCGAGGATGCGACGGAAGCATTCTTCCAGCGCGCCCCGCTGGCTATCGCCAAGCGCCACGCCGAGATGTTTGGCGATGTACCACTCCGGAAACAGGTTGAGTTCGCGGCGCAGCAGCGCTTCGTCGTAAGGCGGCAATTCTTTTTCATTCGAGGCGAGCTGGATTTTGATCAGGGCGTCGGTGGCCGCACCGTAAAGTTCACGCGCCGTATCACCGTTCAGCGCTTGCAGGTAGGTGGTACTGCCCAGGTCGGACAGCAGCAGAAAACCCTGCCGCAAGTCCTGCGCATACACGTGCGGCACATGCGTCCCCGCCGCTTCGAACAGTTGGGCGATATGCAAAAACGGGCGGCAGTCCTCGTGTTGCGGCGGAGCGTCCATCACGATGAGCGTCCGCCCATCCGGGAAAGTGGCGCGAAAATAGCGGCGGAAGCTGGCATCGGCGGAGGCCGGGGCAAGGGTAAAGGTCTCGCCGGGAAACTGGCTGTGCAGCCATGCGCTAAGGAGTTGCTGGCGCTGCATATCGGGCTTTCCGATGTTAATGGTAAACTTGCGGAAGTTTACCACCTTACTATCGTCATGCGGTTTCGCTTCAAGCCTGTCGCATTTTCCTTGCTCTGCACTTTTGCGCATCATGCCAGCGCGAATGCGGAGTTGTTCGCGCTGCGCATGGACAAAACCTTTATGGTGATAACCGATCCGGCGCATGAGTCTCCCGCCTTCGTGGAAGCCGATTACCTGGCGGGCCAGAAGGAAAACATGATCGAGGCAACCGGCAACGCGATATTGCGCAAGCGCTGGCAGTCGATCCGTGCCGATCGCCTGCTGTACTCCCAGGATACGCAGGATCTCGAGGCGCATGGTTCGGTGGTGCTGGAACAGGACGGCAACACGATGAGCGGGCCGCATCTCAAGCTGAACCTGGACACCAGCATCGGCACCATGACACAACCGGAGTTTTACCTGATAGAAAACGGCGGGCGCGGCGCGGCGAACATGCTGCACATTCACGACAAGCAGCATTACACGCTGGATAACGCATCCTATACCACCTGCCCGGCCGAGGACGAGGACTGGCTGCTGAAAATGCGCGGCCTGGAAATTGATCGCGACCGGCAGATCGGAACCGCCTATCATGCCTGGATCGAATTCATGGGTGTACCGATCCTGTATTCGCCCTGGATGAACTTTCCGCTCAACGATCAGCGCAAATCGGGGCTCTTGTCGCCGGTATTCGGCAGTACCACCCAGGGCGGCAGGGAATTGACCTTGCCTTATTACTGGAACATTGCGCCGAACCGCGATGCGACGATTGCGCCGCGCATAATGACCAAGCGCGGAATATTGCTCAACAATGAATTCCGCTATCTGGAGCCGCGTTATGGCGGAGAATTGCAGGTGGACGTGTTGCCCAATGACAAGCTGGCGATGCGCAGCCGCACGCGGGTTCACCTCACGCATAACCACGCCTTGGCGGGCGGGCTGAGCGGCTTCGCCAACCTGCACAGCGTCTCGGACGACGCGTATTTCCGCGACTTGGGGAACACGGTGAATGCCACGTCCCAGGCCAATCTGCTGCAGGAAGCGGTATTGACTTACGGTGCCGGATGGTGGAATGCGGCCGCGCGCGTACAGCGCTACCAGACCCTGCAAGACCCGGCTGCGCCAATCAGCGTGCCTTACAAACGCATGCCGCAATTGCTGGTCAACGCGCAGCGAAACTTCGCCGGTGCCAACCTTGCGTTTGCCGGGGAGTTTGTCGATTTCAGCCACTCCACCGCGCCGAATGCCCGGCGCTTGGTAATCAACCCCAGCGTCAGCTACCCCCTGGTCAATGATCCCGCTTTTTACGTGACGCCGAAAATCGCCTTGCACCATACGCATTATGCGCTGGGCGCCAATAATGCCAGCGGTTCGTCGAACGTTTCGCGCACCTTGCCGCTACTGAGCTTGGATAGCGGCGTTGCTTTCGAACGCGACTGGGATCTGTTCGGCGGCAGCTACGTGCATACGCTGGAGCCGCGCGCCTTCTACGTTTATGTGCCGTACAAAAACCAGGATGCGCTGCCCAACTTCGATTCGGCGCAGGCCGGTTTCGATTTCACCCAGATGTTCACCGAGAACCGCTTCTTCGGCAGCGACCGGGTGGGCGACTCGAATCACATTACGCTGGCCATGACCTCTCGTTTGCTCGATCAGGAAAACGGCATGGAGCGGCTGAAGCTGCTGGTGGGGGAACGCTTCAGCCTGGAAACACCCAAGGTAAACCTGGTCGCGCCCACCATGACCACCAATAAATCCGACATTTTGCTCGCCGCCTCCGGAAGCGTGACCAAGGCATGGTCTTTTGACAGCGAGTTTCAGTACGACCCAAACCAGTCGCACAGCCAACGCTATAATATTGCCGCGCGCTACCGGCCGGAACTGGGCAAGTCCCTCGACCTGGGCTACCGCTTCGCCCGCAGCACCTTGCGCCAGGTGGATCTTTCCGGGCAGTGGCCGTTATCCGGCCACTGGCGTGCGGTGGGACGTTTGAATTATTCCCTGCAGGACGGCAAAACCTTGGAGTCGATCGCCGGGCTTGAGTATAATCAAAGCTGCTGGACGTTCCGATTTGTGGCACAACGCTTTACCGTCGCGGCACAACAGGTCAATACGGGCATTTTCCTGCAACTTGAACTGAACGACTTGATCAGTGTCGGCGTGGATCCCATTAATGCCTTGAAGCAAAACGTGCCAAGCTACACCAAGTTAAACGAAAAACCCGCCAGCAAACCCAGTTCAGTCTTGCGTTGAGCAAAGGAATGATGATGTCTAGAATGGCAGCCGCCGCGCTGATTTGCTGTGCCACTTTCATTGCAGCCTCCCCGGTTTCTGCTGCCGATGCCGCGTCGGCGAAGCCTGCGCAGGCTCCTGCCGCTATCGATCCGCAAAAACAGGTTGCGGCGGTCGATTGGGTCGTTGCCGTGGTCAACGACGACGTAATCACCCGCAACGAACTGGATGACCGGCTGCGCGTGGTAGTGCGGCAGTTGCAGAAACAGGGCACATCGCTGCCTGCCCCGAAGGTGCTGGAAAAGCAAATACTCGAACGCATGATTACCGACATGTTGCAGGCGCAGCATGCCAAGGAAAACGGCATTCGCGTGGATGACACCCAGCTCGACTTGGCAATTACGCGCATCGCACAGCAGAACGGCTCCCCGTCGCTAGCAGAATTCCGGGCAAGACTGGAAACGGACGGCGTGGATTTCAAAAAATTCCGCGAAGAAATACGCAGCGAAATTATTTCCACACGCCTGCGCGAGCGCGAGGTGGAGAGCAAACTGATCATCGGCGACGGCGAAGTGGACAACTACCTTGCCAACAAGAAAAAAATGGGCGGGGCGGAAGAAGAACTTCACCTCGCGCATATTCTGGTGGTCATACCGGAGCAGGCCAGCGCGGAGAAAATCCAGGCTGCGCGCGACAAAGCCAAGCACGCATTGAACCAATTAAGGGATGGCGCGGATTTCGCGCAAGTCGCGGCGGGCTATTCCGACGCCAAGGATGCGCTGAAAGGCGGAGATCTCGGCTGGCGGCCAGGCGACCGCTTGCCGCCGCTGTTTGCCGGTGAACTGCAAAAACTGCAACCCGGACAGGTCACTCCGGTATTGCGCAGCCCGAACGGTTTTCACATCCTCAAACTGGTTGACCGGCGCAGCGCCGGTGCGCCGGTGGTGATTGCGCAAACCCATGCACGTCACATCCTGATCAAGACCAGCGAGATCGTTTCCGAAAGTGAAGCAAAAAAACAGCTGATGGAAATCAAGGCGCGCATTGAAGCCGGCATGGATTTTGCCGAGCAGGCGAGGCGCTTTTCCCAGGACGGCAGCGCACAACAGGGCGGCGACCTGGACTGGCTCTCGCCCGGGCAGACCGTTCCCGAGTTCGAGGCGGTGATTAACAGGCTGCAACCCGGCATGATGGATGTGGCGCAAACGCAATTCGGCTGGCATCTGATCCAGGTGCTGGAACGGAGGGATACCGATGTCAGCGAACAGCAGCAGCGCCAGCAAGCGCGCATCGCCATCGCCACGTTCAAAGCCGATGAGCAGTATCAGGACTGGTTGCGCCAGTTGCGCGACCGCGCCTTTGTCGAATATCGCCTTGAAGAAACACGGTAAGCGGTGAACGCGGCATCCGATCCGCTTCCGTTGGCAATCACCGCCGGCGAACCGGCCGGCATCGGCCCGGATTTGTGCGTGCAGCTTGCCGCCGCGCCGCCCGATATTCCGTTCGTCGTCGTTGCCGATAAAAACCTGCTGCAGCAGCGCGCCGCGCAACTCGGCCTGAATTTACGGCTGCGCGATTATGCTGCCACAAGGGGGGTTGCCGAACCGGAAGCAATTGCCCCTTCTCCCTTCTCCCTTCCCCCTTCCCTGCCTGTCCTCCATGTTCCGCTTTCCGCACCATGCCATGCAGGCGAGCTAAATGCCGCCAACAGCGGCTATGTGCTGGCGACCCTGCGCCGCGCCATGCAAGGTTGCCAGACGGGTGAGTTTTCCGGCATGGTCACCGCCCCGGTGCACAAAGGCATTATCAACGACGCCGGAGTACCGTTCACCGGGCATACCGAGTTTCTGGCCGAGCAGACGCATACTCCATTGGTGGTGATGATGCTGGCCGGTGGCGGGATGCGCGTGGCGCTGGCCACCACCCATCTTCCGCTGAAAGACGTGCCTGGCGCAATTACCGCGCCGTTGCTGGAAAACGTGCTGCGCATCATCCGGCGCGATCTGCAACGCCGCTTCGGCATCGCGCAGCCGCGCATCCTAGTGGCCGGATTGAATCCCCATGCGGGAGAAGGCGGATATCTGGGGCGCGAGGAGATCGAGGTGATGATCCCGGTGCTGGACCGGCTGCGCGCCGAGGGTTTCGATGTCAGCGTGCCGCTGCCCGCCGACACCTTGTTCACCCCGCAAAAACTCGCGCAATGCGACTGCGTGCTGGCGATGTACCACGATCAGGGGCTGCCGGTGCTCAAACACGCCAGCTTCGGGCAGGGCGTAAACATCACGCTCGGCCTGCCGATCATCCGCACTTCGGTGGATCACGGCACGGCGCTGGATCTGGCCGGAACCGGCAAGGCAGAAGCCGGTAGCCTGCTTGAGGCAATCAGGGTCGCGGCACAGATGGCGCGCAACGAACCGGCATACCGTGCATAAAGCCAAAAAGCATTTTGGGCAGAATTTCCTCGTCGATGAACAAATCATCGCCGATATCATCGCGGCGATCCGCCCCGCAGCAGAGGACAACATGGTCGAAATCGGCCCCGGTCTAGGCGCGCTGACCCGTCCGCTGCTGGTACGCCTGAACCGTCTGCACGTTGTGGAAATCGACCGCGACATCATCGCGCGACTGAAACATGATTACCCGCAGGATAACCCGGCGGCGAAATTGACCATCCATGCCGGGGACGCGCTGAAATTCGATTTTGCGACGCTGCCCGCCCCGCTGCGCATCGTCGGCAATCTGCCCTACAACATCTCCTCGCCGCTGCTGTTCCACTTCGCCGGGTATGCCGGATGCATCCGGGACATGCACTTCATGTTGCAAAACGAGGTAGTCGAACGCATGGTCGCCGCACCGTCCACGCCGGAGTATGGGCGGCTGTCGGTCATGCTGCAATACCGCTTCCACATGGAGAAGCTGCTCGACGTGCCGCCGCATTCTTTCCGCCCGGCGCCCAAGGTGGATTCCGCCGTGGTGCGCATGATCCCGCTACTCGCCGCTGAAATCGGGGTGCGCAATGAGAAACTTTTCGCCGCGATTGTCGGCGCGGCATTCGGCCAACGCCGCAAAACGCTGCGCAATACCCTGCGCGGTTATTTGGATGAAGCGGATTTTGCCCAGATGGGAATCGATGCCATGCTACGCGCGGAAAACCTGTCCGTGGCGGAATTTGCGTTAGTGACGGAGTACCTGGATAAGGCAGAGCATCGCCGCTAAGCGGTTTCCCGGCTCGCAGCCAAACCTTCATTACCGCACGTACGCCTCGCCCGGATCAGGCGTTGGAAATTTTATGCGCCTGCTGTGCGTGGCCTGCGCCATTCTTATGCGCGTGCGCGGGAAGATAGCGCGCCAGCTCATTGAGCGCCATCGTATAAACTTCACGCTTGAATTCGATTACCGCGTTGATATCCAGCCAGTAATCATTCCAGCGCCACGCATCGAATTCCGGATGCGTGCAGGCGCGCAGACAGACATCACATTCACGGCCAACTAGGCGCAACAAAAACCAGATCTGCTTTTGCCCGCGATAACCGCCGCGCGATTCGCGCTTGCTCCAGCTTTGCGGAACCTCGTAACGCATCCAGTCGCGGGTGCGCCCGAGTATGGCCACATGTTCCGGCATCAAGCCCACTTCTTCGCGCAACTCGCGGTACATCGCCTGTTCCGGGGTTTCGCCATGCTGGATACCGCCTTGCGGAAACTGCCAGGCATGTTGCCGCACCCGCTTGCCCCAAAACACCTGATTTTTGTCATTCGTGATAATGATGCCGACATTCGGGCGGTAGCCGTCTCGGTCGATCATTTGCCACTCTATTCGGTTAATTTAATGCGCGGATTCTTTCACATTTCCTGTTTGTTGGAAAGCGAATCCGCTTTTCCGCGATTGCCCGAATGACCAGGTTGCTTTCCCCCGATCAGAAATATCTCCAATGTCAGGAATGCCGATCCGGAGGCGCTAGCGCAGTTCGCCCGGGCGGCAGGAACCAAGCATCCATTCAAACCAAGCGCCGGAAGGAAAAAATCCTGCCATTTAACGCCGCCCGCTCTTTTTTGATAGAATCGCATAAATATTCCCATACGGATTTGAGCGTAAATCCAGACTGTTATTTTCTCCATTCCAGTTTTTCCGGGACTCGCCAGATTGCCCGCCAAATATCCAGCATGACCAAAAAACTCTATATCAAAACTTATGGCTGCCAGATGAACGAGTACGACTCGGAAAAGATGGCTGATGTGCTGCGCGCCTGCGATGGCATGGAGCAGACCAATAAGCCGGAAGAGGCCGATGTGATCCTGTTCAATACCTGCTCGATCCGCGAAAAGGCCGAAGAAAAAGTGTTTTCCGACCTGGGGCGGGTACGCCCGCTCAAACTGTCCAAACCGGGTTTGCTGATCGGCGTAGGAGGGTGCGTGGCTAGCCTGGAAGGTGAGGCGATCGCGAAGCGCGCGCCATACGTGGATGTGGTATTCGGCCCGCAGACCCTGCACCGCCTGCCGCAGTTGCTGCAGGCATGCCGGGATACCGGCCTTGCGCAGGTGGACATCAGCTTCCCCGAGATCGAAAAATTCGATCATCTGCCGGCATCGCAAACTGCTTCGGGAATGGCTTTCGTGTCGATCATGGAAGGGTGCAGCAAATACTGCACTTATTGCGTGGTGCCCTATACGCGCGGCGAGGAAGTGTCGCGCCCGCTGGCCGACGTGCTGCGCGACGTGCGTGAACTGCTCGGGCAAGGCGTGAAGGAAATCACCCTGCTCGGCCAGAACGTGAATGCCTATTGCGGCGCAACCGGGGATGGCGACACGGCGGATTTCGCCTTCCTGCTGCAAGCCGTCGCCGCGTTCGACGAAGTGGAGCGGCTGCGCTACACCACTTCGCACCCGAAGGAAATGACGCAACGCCTGATCGATGTGTATGCGACCACACCCAAGCTGGTCAGCCATCTGCATCTCCCGGTGCAATCCGGCTCGGACCGCATCCTCGCGGCGATGAAACGCGGCTACACCACACTGGAATACAAGTCCATCGTGCGCCGGTTGCGCGCGATGCGTCCCGATATCTGCATCACCTCGGATTTCATTGTTGGCTTCCCCGGCGAGACCGAGCGGGATTTTGGGGCCACCATGCAGTTGATCGACGATGTCGGCTTCGAAGCATGCTTCAGTTATGTGTATAGCCCGCGCCCCGGCACGCCTGCCGCCGAATTGCCTGACGACACACCGGCGGAGGTGAAATCGGCGCGCCTGGCGCGTTTGCAGACGCATATCGACGAATTGGAGCAGCGCGCCAATCAGGCCATGCTCGGCACGGTGCAGCACGTGCTGGTGGAAGATGTGTCGAAAAAGAATGCGCAAGAACTTGCAGGACGCACCGGCAACAACCGTGTGGTGAACTTCTGCGGCACGCCGGATATGATCGGGCGCTTTGCCGAAGTGAAAATCACCCGAGTGGTGCGGCATACCCTGCGCGGCGAGTTAATATCCAAAACATCTTGAATCGGGAAACTCAAACTCTGCAATTCGCGCTGGAACCGGTGGATAACCAGCGGTTGTCCAACCTGTGTGGCGCGCTGGACGAGAACCTGCGCCAGATAGAAACCGCGCTGGAAGTCAGCATCGCGCGGCGCGGCGAACATTTCAACGTGCGGGGCGCGCAGGCCGAACTGGCACGCCAGGTGTTGCAGGATTTCTACCTCGAGGCCAGGCACGACATCACGCTGGAGCGCCTGCAACTCGGCCTGATCGAGGCGATGAAATGGCGCCATGAGCCGCAGCCGGGCAGCGATTTCGTGCCGCTGCTGATGACGCGCAAGGCCGAGATACGCGGGCGCACGCCGCGCCAGAACAGCTACCTGCAGGCCGTCCAGGAGCACGACATCACCTTCGGCGTCGGCCCCGCCGGCACCGGCAAAACCTATCTTGCCGTGGCCTGCGCGGTGGATGCGCTGCAACGCGAGACGGTGCGCCGCCTGGTGCTGGTGCGCCCGGCAGTGGAGGCCGGCGAGAAGCTCGGCTTCCTGCCCGGCGACTTGGCGCAGAAAGTCGATCCCTATCTGCGCCCTTTGTACGATGCGCTGTACGACCTGATGGGGCTAGAGAAGGTCACTCGCGCCTTCGAGCGCGGCGCAATCGAAATCGCACCGCTCGCCTACATGCGCGGGCGCACGCTTAACCACTCCTTCATCATTCTCGACGAGGCGCAGAACACCACGCCGGAGCAGATGAAGATGTTCCTCACGCGCATCGGCTTCGGCAGCAAGGCCGTCATTACCGGCGACGTCACGCAGATCGACCTGGCGCGCGGCCAGAAAAGCGGTCTGATCGAGGCGCGCAACATATTGAAAGAGGTACGCGGCATCGCCTTCAGCGACTTCCTCGCCGAAGACGTGGTGCGCCACCCGCTGGTGCAGAAAATCGTCGCGGCCTATGAAGATTATGAACAGCAAAAGAACGCCTGAATTTTCACCGCCCAAACTTTCTTTGGCCGTGCAATATGCCAGCACCGCGCAGCGCCTGCCGGCGCGCCCGCAGTGGCGGCGCTGGGTCAAAGCGGCATTGCAGCGCGACGTGCGCATGACGTTGCGCATCGTCGACGAGGCTGAGGGACGCGAACTTAACAAGAAATATCGCGGCAAGGACTACGCGACCAATGTGCTGACTTTCGTCTACGACGACGCCGGCATTCTTTACGGCGATGTGGTGATCTGCGCTCCGGTGGTGGAGCGCGAAGCGCGCGAACAGCACAAGGATTTGCTTGCCCACTATGCGCACTTGGCCATTCACGCCGCGCTGCATTTGCAGGGCTGCGACCACGATAACGCGGCCGATGCTGCCGCCATGGAAGCGAGCGAGACTGCAATTATGACGAAATTAGGGTATGCTGATCCCTACCGAGTTGTAAATCCGTAACTGACAAGATGGACGAACCCGAAAGTAACAAACCCAGCCTGCTCGAACGGCTTTCCACGATGCTGCTGCGCGAGCCGGAAGACCGCGAGCAATTGATTCAACTGCTGCACTCTGCCTACGAGCGCAACCTGCTGGATTCCGATGCGCTGTCGATGATGGAAGGCGTGCTGCAGGTCTCCGAACGGCAGGTGCGCGAAATCATGATTCCACGCGCGCAAATGGATGTCATCGACATCAGCGAACCCCCGGAAAAGTTCATTCCTTTTGTCATCGAAACCGCGCACTCGCGCTTCCCCGTAACCGACGGTGATAAGGACAACATCATCGGCATCCTGCTCGCGAAAGACCTGCTGCGTTATTACGCGGGCGAGGAATTCGACGTGCGCGACATGCTGCGCCCGGCGGTGTTCGTGCCGGAAGCCAAGCGGTTAAATGTGCTGCTGCGCGACTTCCGCAGCAACCGCAACCACATTGCGCTGGTGGCCGACGAGTATGGCGGTGTGTCCGGCATGGTGACGATCGAGGACGTGCTGGAGCAGATCGTCGGCGACATCGAGGATGAGTATGATTTCGACGAGGATGAGGACAACATCATTTCCGATGGCAAAGCAAAGTGGCGCGTGAAAGCCGATACCGAAATCGCCGGCTTCAACGAGGCGCTCGGCACGGAATTCAGCGACGAGGAATGCGACACCGTGGGCGGGCTGGTACTTAAGAATGCCGGCCAGCTCCCCAAGCGCGGCGACCGCATCCGGATTGGCGAGCTAACTTTCACCGTGTTGCGCGCCGACAGCCGCAGGCTTTATTCGCTGCTGGTGGAGCGAAAAAAACCTGCCGCAGAAACGTTCAGCTCGGAAAACGGCTAATCTCAAGCGTATATCAGATTCCGCTCATATATCGGAAGTTGAACAATCGGTTAAAAAATAACGTTCGGCATATTGTTTTTCCCCCGCGCCTCTGGGATATTCGCACATCCTGAAAATCCGGCTGCCGCATGGCTTATCCGGATTCAGTCCCGATCGGAGTAGCCTGCATGTTTGACGAACTGGATCGCGAAGTTTTTGCCGCCGGCGAGCTGATATTCGAAGCCGGCGATGCCGGCGACTGCGCCTATCTCATCGAGGCGGGCTCTGTCGAAATCTTCATTCCTGATCAGGGCGCAGAGCGCAAGGTCAGTTCGATGGCCAAGGGCGAGATGTTTGGCGAGATTGCGCTGATCGACCATCAGCCGCGCACCGCCACGGTCAGGGCTGCCGAGAAAACTGTGCTCGTTCCGGTCAGGCGGAAACTGCTGGATGGGTTGCTGGAAAAAAGCGACCCGATCCTGCGCCATCTGTTGCTGGTTATTCTGGAGCGCTTCCGCAGCAAGCAGGGCGGTGCTGCAAAACCGGCCCCGGAAACGGAAGATTCGCTGGCGCAAACCGCCAATCGCAGCAACCTGAAAGGCACGGCCACGCAAAACCTGTCGCTTGCCCATGGGATCACACGCGCTCTGGCGCGCGACGAATTCGAGCTTTACTACCAGCCGATCTGCAATCTGGCGGATGGCAATATTGCCGGATTTGAGGCATTGATCCGCTGGCACCACCCCACGGACGGCGTGATTCAGCCCATGGATTTTCTCTGGCTAGCCGAACAAACCGGCCTGATACGCGAACTCGGGCTTTGGACGATTGAACGCGCCTGCCGCGACTGGCCGGTACTGAGGCAATACTCCGACTTCAGGTTACCTTTTGTCAGCGTTAACCTGTCGCCAAACCAGTTGACCTGCGAATCGCTGGTAGACGATGTCAAGGCGATCATCGCGCGCCACAATATGCTGCCGACAGAGTTGAAACTGGAGCTCACCGAGACGGTCATGGTCGAACACCCCGACATGGCGCTGCGAATACTGGACAGGCTGATCGAACTGGGCAGCAGTCTTGCGCTGGACGATTACGGCACCGGGCACTCCGGATTGAATCACCTACAGCGTTACCCGATCGGCACGCTGAAAATCGATCGCGCTTTCATCGAGCCCATGATGAATTCGGCACAGAGCCTTGAAATTGTGCGCTCTTCAATCGACCTGGCACACTCGCTGGGCATGAATGTGGTTGCCGAGGGGGTGGAAACCGGATTGACGCGCAAAAAATTGCTGCAACTGGGCTGCGATTTTGGGCAGGGCTGGCATTTCGGCAAGCCCGCCGCATTGCGGGATCTGGCGGCCATTTATCTGAAAATTTAACTAGAAAATGCAGTTGTCCGCAGATTACACAGATTTTCGCAGATTAAACAAAAAGTAGCTTTAGCATGCTGATCCACCTTTTGGGTGATGCGATATTTGCCAACAACCCTCTGAAAATCTGCGCTAATCTGCGAAACCTGCGGATTGGACTAAGGTTTTTAGGTTTAATACTGCCAGGTATTCAGAACTGCTCGCCCTCGCCCAGATAGCGCCACTGCCCGACCGGCAGATTCCCCAGCTTCACCCTGCCGATGCGGATACGCTTCAACCCTGTCACCTTCAGCCCGACCAGCTCGCACATGCGGCGGATCTGGCGTTTCTTGCCTTCGCGCAGCACGAAGCGCAACTGGTCTTCGTTCTGCCAGTTCACCTTGGCCAGCTTGAGATATTCGCCGTCCAGCTTCAGCCCTTGATTGAGCAGCGCCAGCCCGCTGTCATCGATTTTCCCCTGCACGCGCACCAGATATTCCTTGTCCACTTTGGAGTCCTCGCCGATCAGTTGTTTGGCGATGCGGCCATCCTGAGTGAACACCAGCAGACCCTGCGAGTCGATATCCAGACGACCAGCCGGAGCGAGCCCGAGCAACTGGCTGCGGTGAAAGCGCAGCGGCGACGGGTCTTCTTCCCAGCGCGTCGCGGCATCCAGCAGGGCGATGGCCGGTTTGTGATTGTGCTCGGCCTGCCCAGACACATAGCCGACCGGCTTGTTGAACAGTATCGTCACGCGCTGTTGCTGCGAATTCTGTGCCGCGCGGCGCAGGACAATCTGCTGGCCAGGATAGACCTTGCTGCCCAGCTCGCTGACGATTTCGCCATCGACTTCCACCCAGCCTTTTTCGATGTAGCCATCCGCTTCGCGGCGCGAGCACAGTCCGAGTTCGGCCATGCGTTTTGAAAGACGGATTTTTTCCATGGTGAGAGGGCACGAAGATCGGTTTGAACGGAGCGCGATTTAATCACAAATGCCGTATCTGAAGGAATCGGTTATTCTTCGCGCATTTTCCTTACCGGATAGCCTGATGCCAAACACCCGAAAATCCCTGCTTGCCGCGTTTGTTGCGGGCTTGGCGTGCGTGTCCGGTTTCGCGCCGTTCGGCGTGTTTATCGTTCCGGTGCTGGCCCTCGCCGTGCTGTTCGTGTTATGGAGCCGTGCCGATAACCCGCGTGCGGCGGGATGGCTGGGTTTTGCGTTCGGCTTGGGGCTGTTCGGTGTCGGCATCGGCTGGATCTATGTGGCGCTGCACGACTACGGCAATATGCCGCTACTGCTGGCGCTACCGGCCACGCTGCTGTTCGCGGCATTCCTCGCCTTGTATCAGGCGCTGGCGGGCTATGCGCAGGTACGCCTTCCGGCATTGAGCGGCGCGGTGTTCGGCAGCCCGGAACAGGGGGGCCGTCTGCTCCGGAAAACCGCACCCGGTATTCCCGTAGCGGTGTCGCTGTGCGTGCTGATGCCGGCAGTGTGGGTGCTGGCCGAGTGGCTGCGCGGCACGCTCTTTACCGGCTTCCCGTGGCTGACTCTGGGTTATGCGCACAGCGATAGCCCGTTGGCAGGCTACGCGCCGTTGCTGGGCGTGTATGGCGTATCGCTGGCTGCGGCGGTGAGCGCGGGCTTGCTTGCGCTATTGTGGCGCGAGCGCTGGAACCGGCGCGGGCGGATCGCTTGCGCTGTGCTTGCCGCGCTTTGGCTCGGCGGCGCGGCGGCGCGCAGCATCGCCTGGACGCAGACGCACGGCGAGCCGTTCAGCGTGGCGCTGGTGCAGGGCAATATCGCACAAAACCTCAAGTTCAAAAGGGATGCGCTGGCAGGCACGCTGGAAACCTACCGCCGCCTGACCCTGCAAAACCCGGCGCGCCTCACCGTGCTGCCCGAAACCGCACTGCCGCTGCAACGCCAGGCTGTGCCGCAGAGCCTGGTCGAACAGCTGCGCAGCCACGCTAGGACAAACGGCGGCGATATCCTAATCGGCTCCTTCGAACGCGACAACGGCAGCTATTACAACGGCGTATTCACGCTCGGTTCGGCGGATGAGCAGCGCTACCGCAAGCAGCATCTGGTGCCGTTCGGCGAATTCATCCCGCTGCGCCCGCTGCTCGGCTGGCTCATCAACGGCGTGCTCGACATCCCGATGGGCGACCTGGCGCGCGGCGATAAATTGCAGGTACCGCTCGACGTTGCCGGCCAGCGCGTCGCGGCGAACATCTGCTATGAGGACGTGTTCGGCGAGGAAATCATCCGCGCGCTGCCGCAGGCCACGCTACTGGTGAATGTCACCAACGACGCCTGGTACGGCCGCTCCCACGCCGCGGCGCAGCACAACCAGATCGCGCAGTTGCGCGCGCTGGAAACGGGCCGCATGATGCTGCGCGCCACAAACACCGGCGTAAGCTCCATCATCGGCAAGGACGGCAAGGTGTTGCAACAGCTGCCGCAACATACCGAGGGTGTGCTGCTGGGCATGGCGCAAGGCTATGCGGGTGCCACGCCCTATGTGCGCTGGGGTAATGCGGCCGTGCTGTTGCTGTTGCTTGCCATGCTGGCCTACGCGTGGCTGCGCCGTGAGCCTGCCCCCGAAGCGGAGCAGGTTGACAGTCGGCGCAACCGGCGCTCGCGCGGGAAAAGGCAGAAAGGGATCGGCGAGCCATGAGCTGGGTTTGCTACCTTCTGCGTTGCGCCGACGATACCTTGTATTGCGGCATCACCAACGACCCAGACAAGCGCCTCGCCGCGCATAACGCCGGAACGGCGTCAAAATACACCCGCACACGCACGCCGGTGCGGTTGGCGTGGAGCGAATCCTGCGCCGACCGATCCGCCGCATTGAAACGCGAAATGGAAATCAAGAATATGTCGCGGGTGGAAAAACTGGTTTTGTGCGGCAAATAAAACCAGTCTATCGGATGACTGCCGGATAGCCCAAAATAACCGGGCACTAGCGAATTGAAGGCTAATTTTGATTGGTCGGGGTGAGAGGATTCGAACCTCCGACTCCTGCGTCCCGAACGCAGTACTCTACCAGGCTGAGCTACACCCCGTTTCCAACTTCTCCCCCTTATCGGGAGAGTGAACCGCCATCTCCTCCCCTGACAAGGGGAGGGCGGGAGGGGTTACTAAAATTGCCGCGTAGCGGCAAAGTTTGCCAATTCTAGCAAACTTTGCTTGTATTTTGAACCGGCAAGCGCAGCGATGGCCGCGCATGCCGCCTCCGCTTCGCGCAAAGCCTGCTGGCGCGTGAAGTCCAGTGCGCCGGTGGCATGGATGATTTGCAGCACTTCGGCAAACTTTCCCACATCGCCCTGTTCGATCGCGCCGCGCACCACGGCGGCCTGTTCCGGCGTGCCGTGCTGCATGGCATAGATCAGGGGCAGGGTGGGTTTGCCTTCGGCAAGGTCGTCGCCGAGGTGCTTGCCGGTCTGCGCTTCGTCGGCGGAATAGTCGAGCACATCGTCGATCAACTGGAACGCGGTGCCGAGGTGCATGCCGTATGTCGCCACGGCCTCTTCGTCGGCTGCGGAAGCATTGCCAAGAATCGCTCCCAGACGCATCGCCGCCTCGAACAGTTTGGCGGTCTTGCAATGAATCACGCGCATGTAGTTGGCGGCATCCACGTCCGCATCGTGGCAGTTCAGTAACTGTAACACTTCGCCCTCGGCGATGGTGTTGGTGGCGTCTGCCATGGTTTGCATCACGCGCATCTCGCCCACCTCCACCATCATCTGGAAGGCGCGCGAATACAGGAAATCGCCGACTAGCACGCTGGCGGAATTACCGAATAGCGCATTGGCGGTCTCGCGTCCGCGACGCAAGGCGGATTCGTCCACCACGTCGTCGTGCAGCAGGGTGGCGGTATGGATGAACTCCACCACCGCCGCGAGGTCGTGATGGCCCTTGCCACGGTAACCGAAAGCCTCGGCTGACAGCACCACCAATGCCGGGCGCAGCCTCTTGCCGCCGCTGTTGACGATGTATTCGCCGACCTGGTTGATCAGGAGCACTTCCGAGTACAGCCGGGTGCGTATCACCGAGTCTACGGCCAGCATGTCTGCCGCAATCAATTGCTTGAAGTTTTCCAATAATGCCTTCTATTCTGAATTGTCGTACCGCCGCGCTACGCGGCTGAAAAACTGGGCAGTCCCGACCAAGCGGGTATTTTGAAAATTGCTCTATGCACTTGCCCGGCTGCAAATTATATTCACCGTAAAGCAGGCTAGCCATTAACAAACATCGCCACTGCTATTGAGACGCCTCCGTGTCACTGCCTTAATACAAAAGACCTTTCTCCGCTGTCCCCTTTTTTTACCCTGCATATAATGGGGTGTTTTACCGGCAGGTTTTCCTGGGTAAAACTTGTTTTCCCTGTCACGCCTATACAATCTTTCCGGTTGATTAATGCTTCCCTGACCTTGATGGGATCGGTCGAGCCTGCTTCCTTAATCGCTTCCGCAACCAGCATGAATGTATCATAAGACAAGGCGGCAAACCGGTCGGGATTGGCTTTTCCATAATCCTTTAAAAACTCTGCCATTTTGGATGACTTGCTGTCGGCAGAAAAGGTGGTATACAAGAGAGTTTCGTTTACCGCATCTCCGCCCTTCAGATACTCCTCCGAAAAAAGGTCTTCGCCACCGATGATGGGCAGGGTCAAGCCCGCTTTCTTCAACTCCTGGGCAAGCAATACAGCTTCGCTGGCATCCCCGGTAAAGATCACGCCATGCAAGGGATCGGGGCTTTTCTTTAGCGCACCGATAACCGCCCCCAAGTTGCGGCTTCCTGTAAAGGTATCATAGGTATCGACTTCAACTTTTATCGCCCCGCGATTTTTGTCGAGCGCCCTCTTGAACATCGCGCTCAGGTCCAGGGAAAAATCATTGTTGGAAGCCGTTACCAATGCATAATTGACATACCCCAGTTCTGTAATCGCATATTTTATCAAGTCCTCCGTTGCAATGTCGTCAGGGACGGCGGTGCGAAACACGAACGGGCCGCTGCCCTTGAGGTGCCTGCGTGACCCGACCGAGATGAATATTGTCTTGGACTCGTTGGCCAAATGAAGCGGTGAAAAAGTCGAGGAGCCCGTAGGGGCAGCCAATATGGCGATAGCCTTCTTGCCGATCAGATCCTGCACGATCCTGTTGGTCGTCTCGATATCGCTTTTATCGTCAAAGTGGAGCACCTTGATTTCTTTTCCATTTATCCCGCCCTGAGCATTGAAACGTTTGGCCGCCGCCAAAGCACCATCCACCACGCTGTTGCCGTATCTAGCTTCCTCGCCTGTTTCGGGCCCGACGATGCCTATGATCAAGGGTCTTTCTTCCGTTGCCATTTCTTCGGGCGCCTTTGCCGCCTTATCCTGCGAGCAACCCACGAGTGTCATCAGCGCCATCGCCGCAAGAACCATGACACTCATTCCGTGGTGATATGTATTCATGGTAGTTGGTCTCATTAAAGGAAGATTGATCTGCTTGTCGAGCCGCCCTTCCCCGGGCGGTGCTTTTCTGACAAACGTGTACGAAGCAGGAAGCCGGCTTACGCGCCGGCGCCCTCATCCAGCAGCTTGTCCATGTTCAGGATGAGGGTGTTAACCAAATCCTCTTCGAGGTCGAAAACCTTTTTCACCTGATTGGTTCTGGCAAAATACGCCCGGTTTGCCCTGTCCTTGCCGCCAATGGTGAGTATATACGGCGTTTCTTTCTGCTCCAGATAAACCGTCAGCTGCATCATCGGCTCAGCCAGGCCGTACGGGGCAAGATCGGCGGGGTTCTCGTCGGCAAAGGCCTTGATTTCACCATTTTTGATCCCGTACAGGTATTCCAGCACTTTTGCCTGTGAGGCCCTGGCAATTGCAGGCTCCAGCATGTTCCATTTCCCCTGATTCTGTTCGATGACCACCCTGCCTGCTCCCTTTCTTACAATTTCGAGCCGCCTCATCTTGACCGGGTCGAAATCTGGAAGGATCACCTTGTCGCGCAAGGCGTAGGCATTTTGGCCCACTTCCTGCCTGAGATCGGAATGGACGCGGTACACCTCCGGCCTACCCTTGAACATGACATACGCGATGTTATGGGTTGGCCCCCGCTCCCCGAAAACGATGACGGTTTCGCTGTTACCGGCCTTCAAACCCATTTCGATTCCGGGCGCGGCCAAGCCCAGCTCGGCCAACTTGGCGGGCTCCACCTGGGTAAACAGCACCGCGTCCTTGCGCGCCGTAACGATATTCGTCAAGAACTTCTCGATCGCCTTGACATCCCCTTTGGCGTCCAATGGCTGCACCAATCGCCATCCGCCCTGTTCCCGGAGAACCTTGATCTGGAGATTTTCCTTGATATTGTTGATCCAGAATTCCGACACATCTTTCACGGCAAAAGGCAGGAGTTTCAGTTCCGCTTCTTTTAACTGTTTGATCGCTTCTTCTTTCTTGTCGAAGAAAAAGAACACGCCGCTCAGCGTGATCAGCACGATGACCCAGAAGAGGGTTTTTTTTGTAAAGTTCAAACGCCCCGCCTCCTTCTGGCGGTTACTCCAAGCCCCGCCACCAGCAGCAGCGACGGCACGATCACCACGGAAAGCCAGAAAACGATTTTCCCCTGGACGGCGGTCAGCATAAGCGGGGTCAGGCCCGGCTCTTTTTTCCTCACCGAAATCAGGACATTTTCCTCGGCCAGCCAGTTAAGCATGTTCAGCATGAAGTCCCGGTTGCCGGCCATTTTGATGAATTTGTTGCTGACAAAATCCGAATCTCCCGCTACCAGAATTTTCCCCCAGGTTTTTACGCTGTCCTGCCCGCCCCCCGCTTGGCTGTTGTTCCCGGCCAGATTGTCGCCAACATTCACCTCCACGGCTGTGACCGCCACCACGCCAAGCGGACCGCGTTGATGCCTGGCCGGGTCGAACTCTTCGTCTTCCCTGGTCAACTTGCCGCTCACCGCCCAGCTCTTGTCGCTCGTCTTGGCGAGATCGTAGCTCCCCTTCGCCGTGTCTTCCTTGATATGCACGGAGCGGGCGATAGGGAAGAACGTGGCCAGATCGAAGTCGCGTGTGACCGGATGATTTTTGTGATATTCCACCACGACAGGCGTAAGGTAATTGGCGCCGTAGACCTGGCTTAATTTATCGATGATGAAATCGTTTTTGATTTCAAAGCCGAACCCGCCCAGATAATTTGCCAACCCCGGCGCGCCGCCCGGATCGACCATGAAAAGCACCCGCCCGCCCTTTTTGACGAAGGCAGTTATCTTGTCCAACTCACCGGACAAATAGTCCGTCTCCGGCCCGCTTACCACCAGCACGGCCGCATCTTCCGGCACTTTTTCCGCGCTGATCAGCAGCAGGTCGCGAACCTGGTGGTTTTCTCTCTCGATGGCTTCCTTGAGATAGCCATAGCCGCTCTCTTCCTTGCTGTCGATGCGCTTTTCGCCGTGCCCGCCAACGAAATAGAACACCTTGATATCCTTGTTGATCAGCTTGAGCAGTGCGTTGGTGAGCTTGTTTTCGGATTCGGTGCCGACCACTTCCTGCTGGTCGCCATGCTTCAATACCGTGGTCCGGTAGGATGTAATACCGTACTTCACGGTTTCCGTCGGATCCCGGTCAGGATCTACAAAGCGGAAGTTGAACTTGGAGGAATGGTAGGAATATTCGCTCAACAGGTCGAACATCGCCTGTCTTGTCCTTTCGTCGCTGCGATAAAAGGCCACAACCTCGATATCGTCCTTGAGGGATTTCAATATTTTGATTGTTTGCGCCGAGAGGGTGTACCTGCTGTCCCCGGTCAAGTCGACCCTGACCTTGTATTTGATCGACATGCCGGCGATAAGCCCGATAATCAACATGAACACCACGCTCATGACTGCCGTATTAAAGGCATATTTGGTAGAACGCTTGGCGATGAAGTCCCTGATTTCCGGGAAATAAGTATAAAAAAACAGCAGCAGCGCAAGCAGCCCGACCCAGATCAGGGTAACCGGCAGCGTGCTCATCTCGCCGGTTATCGCATAGGTAATCCCGCCTGCCGCTATCAGAAAAACAGATGAAAGGCCTAATGGCGCAAAGAACCCCCTGGCTTTCATTATCTCCACCTCTTCGTTTCCAGGCTTCTGAGCGTAAGAAACAGGAACAGCGCAATAAAGCAAAGATAGTAAATAATATCCTCCGTATCCACGACGCCCTTCGACATGCTTTCTATATGATCGTTAATCGAAAGATAGCTGAGAAATTGCCCCAGCCCGGCAGATACCAGCGGGACGGAATAGCTGATCAGCCAGAAAAAGAACAGTATGCCAAAGGTCATGGAAGCCGAAACAATCTGGTTCTCCGTCAACGACGAGGTAAAAATCCCCAGCGAGATGGCTGCTGCCCCCAGCAGGACAAGACCCAGATAACCCGTTGCGATCGGCACCACTTCCGGTTCGCCCAGCGCAATGAGGAGAATGGGGTAGGTGGCGGTCAGCAATATCATGGTCAGCAATACCACGAGGCAGGCCAGATACTTGCCCAGAACCACGTCGACATCGTTGATCGGAAAGGTCAGCAGCAATTCGATCGTGCCGGTTTTTTTCTCTTCGGCGAACAGCCTCATGGTCAGCAACGGCACCATCAGCAGCAGGATAATGCCGATGCTGCCAAACAGCGGCCTTATAACCGTCTCATTGATATTCAACATCTGGTATTGCTTGGCCAGCATCGGATCGGTCTGCGCCTGAAAACTGACGATCGAGAAGGTGGCCAGCAGGTTGTAGAAAAAATAACCCGTCATCAGCAGGAACATGATGATGACGACGTAGACCGTCAACGAACCGAAATAGGATTTCAATTCCCGGCCAAGGATGAGGAAGATATTCCTGTAATTCATGCCTCTTCCTTGGTCACCAATTTGATAAAGATATCTTCCAAACTGGCCTCCATCGTGCGCATTTCCAGAAGCTCCCAGCGGTTGTTTTCAATCATGGAATGGATGCCCTGCCTGCCTTGTTTCTCATCGTCAAACACGACGACGAACCCATTATCTTCACCGGCGGTCAACTCCCGTTCGACACTTTTGACGCCCGCCATGCGGGAAAGTGCCTGCTCGATCGCCGGGGCATTGCCGTTGATGCGCAAGAACATTCTGCGCGAGCCTTCGGCTGCGAGGTTCTCCGGCCTGTCCACCGCCACCAGCTTGCCTTTGTTGATGATGATGACCCTGCCGCAGAGGATGCTGACTTCCGGGAGAATATGCGTGCTGAGAATGACGGTGTGCCTGCCCGCCAGATCCTTGATCAGTTTTCTGATTTCCTTGATCTGCTTGGGGTCTAGGCCGACTGTGGGCTCGTCGAGGATCAAGACCTCCGGATCGTTGACCAATGCCTGGGCAATTCCGACCCGCTGCCGGTACCCCCTG
This sequence comes from Gallionellales bacterium RIFCSPLOWO2_02_FULL_59_110, assembly GCA_001801215.1. Lineage (GTDB taxonomy): Bacteria > Pseudomonadota > Gammaproteobacteria > Burkholderiales > Gallionellaceae > Gallionella. The sequence goes on from MGXA01000091.1 coordinate 28,029, forward strand.
GACACTGCCTTGATCAGTTTGTTGGAAACATCGCTGAGGCTGCAGTCGTCCATGACTTTTTCGACTTGCCGTTTGACTTCCTTGGCGGGCGTACCCTTGATGGCCGCGACAAAACGCAGGTAGTCGCTGACCTTCATGTCTTCATAAAGCGGAACTCTCTCCGGCAAATAGCCGATCCTTTTGCGCACATTCAGGGAGTCTTCAAAGCAATTGAAGCCGGCCACGATGGCCCTGCCCTTGGTGGGAGGAAAAAAGCAGGTCAGGATGCGCATTACCGTGGTTTTCCCAGCCCCATTGGGTCCAAGAAAGCCGAGTATTTCACCTTTTTCAACGGAGAAGCTTATATTGTCAACGGCGCGAAATTCGCCATATTCTTTGGTTAGATTTTCGACTTCGATCATTGGAATTGCTTCATTATCTGACTTTTTTGATGATAGCAGTAATAGCCTTTATGCCGCAACGCTGTTTTCGGCGCGCATCGAGCTCGTTGCACGGATTCGATAGCCTTCTATCGGGTTGATATAAGGAACCTTTTGGGCTGGCAGCAGAGAGTATGTTAGAATTCTCTTGTATTACCATTTCCGGCGCGGCATCGGCACGATACCTGTACTAGCGAGCCGCGCTACCCATTTAGAAGACAAAAGGATTTGAATGACTATGGCAAAGCAATCTGGACATAATATTGCCCTTGGACTCTTGGCTATTCTGATGGCAACATGGATGCCGGGCGCCGGCGCAAGCGATAAAACCAAGCCTGTCCCTCCTTCTGCAAAAAAGAAAGACGCCAGGGTTTATGACGAAATGGTGGTCGTGCCTGCGGGTAAGTTCATTTACGGAAAACCTGGCGAAACCAAGGAGATCAATTTGCCGGCCTATTCGATCGACAAATATGAAGTTACCAACAGCCAGTTCGCCAGATTCAATTTAGACCATAGGTATGAGCCAGACAAGGCCAATTTTCCCGTGACCATGGTTTCTCTCAATGATGCGTCCGCCCATTGCGAAGCGCTCGACAAGAGACTGCCCACGGAGCAGGAATGGGAAAAAGCTGCGCGCGGGACCGATGGCAGAATTTACCCCTGGGGTAACGAGTTCATCAAGATTGCCTGCATCACCAGCGAAACCGCCACCGAAGGGCAACCCATGCCGGTCGGCTCATGCGAAAAAGGCAAGAGCCCATACGGCGCTATGGATATGGCCGGAAACGTGTGGGAGTGGACATCCAGCTTTAGCGAACGTTACAGCATTCTCCGGGGTGGATCGTTTTTTGAAGAGGGAGATTCCGCCAAGGTTTTCAGCAGCCTGCTCAGCATTCCCGATGACAGCAAAGACTATGTCGGATTCCGTTGCGCCAAAAACGGCAAGTAGCAGGTTGTCGGCCCTGTGTTTCTGCTGCCCGGCAGCTGCCGGGCGATGGAAGCGCACCTAGCTGGAACATTTATACTCGCGTAATGCAGCAAAGCCGCACAGCCTGCTGCGCACCCCGGGGAGTTGGGGCGGCGATTTACATACCTGAGCGCCAACTCCACACGGCCTTCAAGTACGGATGCGCATAGAACTTTGCCTTAAATCATTTAAGCCATGAAAATCAAACAATCGCATTGGCACCACTTCTTTGGTGGGATTGCCCTTATCCTCCTTATTGTTCAACTTCTTTCCGGCACGATACTGGCGCTGTTTTATTCGCCTCACCTGAATGAAGCCTACGCCAGCGTACAGGCCATCTACAATGAACTCGGCGCGGTGGCGTGGATAAGAGACACGCACCGCTGGGCCGCACTATTCCTGCTGGTTGCCGTAATAATGCATTTCATAAGGAGCTTCTTAAGGAAGGATTACCTCATCCGCGACAGCAAAACGTTGTGGCTGACCGGCATTCTTCTCTACCTGCCCCTGTTCGGCTTCCTGCTGACCGGATTCATTCTGCCGTGGGAATGGAGAGGTTATTGGTTCATGGAAATGGTGCCCAATTCTGTGGCTGAAATCCCGTTGATCGGCTCTTTTCTGAGCCAGTTCCTGATGGACTTCTTTACCTTGAACCGCGCATTCGTGGTGCACGTGGTTATTCTTCCGGTCATCACCCTAGTGCTGATGGATATACACGCTTTCACGAAAATCAAAAAAAGGCCGGGGGGGCTTTCCGCATATCTCATCGATCACAGCCCGCTCACGGTCCCGTTTCTGGCGGTCATTGCCGTGTTGGCGTATACCCTGCCGATGCCCTCTCAGGATCCCGCAATCATACCGATGCCTTTGGAGGGTGAGTACATGCCAACCGCCGAATGGTTCATCCTCATCTTCTATGTGCCTTATCTGTATTTCAAGGGATTCATGGCGGCACTGTTCAGCATTTACATCCCGGTGATTATTTTTCTGGTTTTGGCGCTATTTCCTTATTTTCTCAAGGAGAGCACTTTCAGGGAGAGGCGCAGGCACGAAGCTGACACCCGGCAGGTAACTGCCTCCGCCAAGAAAATTGAAGTATTTGCCAAAATCATGGCCCCCGTCAAAAGAGTGCTGGGCGCAAAAATTTATGCGAAAACACTTGGCGTTATGAGTGTAACCTTGGTAGCGTTAGCCCTGTTTGGGCCGCTTTATGCCGTTACCTATGAGTCGCCAACCATGGGCTGCAATTCATGCCACAACGTCAGCTCAGGAATCCGGCTGGGGATTCCTCCGGAAACATTCAAGGATCGGATAAAAAACCCCACGCTCAGCGACAATAAATTTATGGTAGAACACTGGTTTTATCCGCAGGTTGTCTGGTAAAACGCTTTGCCTTGCAGCGGCAGCGGCGCTTGCGGACAATTAATAAGCATCTAAGCAAGTTTAAGGAAAGGGGATGGCTTTGGGCCTGAAATGCAAAAAATGGTTTTGTGGCGGTATATTGCTGGCTCTTGCCATTGCTGTAACGGGTTGCGGTCGTCTGGGCGGCAGCGCAACGCCCGATGAAGAACCGGAAGCCGTCGCCAAGCGCTTCTATGAATTGATCTCCACTTCCAAGATTGAAGGCGGCACGACACCCGCCAGCGAAGCCTACAAGATGATCGACAGCAAAACCTCCAATCTGAACGTGACTCAGTTTCTGGAAATTATCAAGCATTACCCGCCAAATTTTGCGGTGGTTGTAGGGAAAGCGGAGGTTAAAGGAACGCAGGCCCTGGTTCCCATCAGCTTCAAGATGCCTTCCAGCTTTGGCGGCGAGTATACGGTACAGGAAGTGCTGCCCCTCAATATCGACCCTGCTACCAACACTTGGAAAATCGACTTTACCGGCGATACTTACGGTATGCAAAAAGACGAGGCAATCGAGGCGAGCCAGCGAGAAGCGCCTGCGCAGAAATCCGAAGCGCCCCCGGGAGGTAAATAGTGGCGAATGCACCCAGGATAGCGGAGTGGATCAAGGAGCGGATCCGGCTGAAAAAAGCCAAGCCAATTCCCGCGCATGTCAATTTTTTTTATTGCTTTGGCGGCGTTTCGCTGTTCCTCATCCTCCTGCAGCTGGCTTCCGGAGTGTTCATGCTTTTCTTCTACACGCCCGAGCCGGCCAAGGCACTGCAAAGCATCGCCCATTTAAGCAACGAAGTTCCCCTGGGATGGCTGTTCAGGAACCTGCACCGCTGGACTTCCACGCTCCTGCTGGCGACCGTGTTTTCCCACATGGCCATCGTGTTTTACCTGAAAGCCTATCAGAGCCCTAGGCAGCTCACCTGGCTGTCCGGCGTTTCGCAGTTGCTCCTGGTGTTCCTGCTGGTGGTCACCGGGCTGATTCTCCCGTGGGACTGGAGATCCTACTGGTCTTTCGCGATATGGATGGATTACATCGGGACATGGACGATAGGGGGCGAATTTATCCAGAATATGCTTCTGGATTCTTTCACGTTAAACGCGGCGTACTTTATCCACATCCTGATAATCCCGTTATTTCTTGCGGCTATCCTGTCTTTCCATTTCAAAATGGTAAGGCGGCATGGCATATCGGAGCCACTGTAAGCATCATTGGGGTAACCAAACATGGCGAACCGGAAAACAGAAACCATCATGGAGCCCAAGTACGCTCCCCCCTATCCGCAGTCGTTCTACCCTTTTTGGCCGAAGCACGCGGTAAAGGCCGGCACACTGATATCGATCATATTCCTGGGGTTGCTGTTACTGTCCTTTTTCATGAGGGTGCCCATGGATCTCAACATGCCCCCCATGCCCGATGATGGTGCCTACGTACCCGCGCCCGAGTGGTATTTGTTCTTTCTGTTTCAGCCTTTCTGGTATCTGACCGGGGATAATGCGAAATGGCTGGCGGTCGGCACGTTTTGGCTCCCGCTGTTGGCTGTGGTTGCCCTGCTTCTGGTGCCCTTTCTCTTTCGAAAACGCAGCAAACTCCGTTTCGGGATCAAGGCCACATCAATAGCGGCGATTGCCATCTATGCCGGAATTGCCTGGTTGATCCCAATAGGCACAATCGTGGGCAGCGGCGCTCCCGCCAAGACGTTGGGTTGTCCGTCTTGCCACAATCCCATGATGGGCGAACGGCAAGCCTTGCCCCCTGCCAACATTGGCGATTTCTACAGAAATGAACGCCAGCGCCAAGTCGATCTGGGCGGCTATAACGTAGGGAGCGACGATCATGTCGGCGGATCCTACAAGGATGCAAACTGGCAACTGCGCCATTTTTATGAACCCACGATGACATGGTAATCCCATGCCCGGCGATACTCCATGAGAAACCCGTTTAATTTTTTTCCACATAACGGACTGATATTTCTGCTGTGCGCTGCGCTCATCGGCAGCGGGACAGCTTCCGCACAGGGAATGCACGATCATGGCGACGGCAAGCACCAGACTCAATCGTCTTCGCCAGTCAGGGACGTAGCCTTACCCGAAGGAATCGGTGCGACCCAGTCGATTGCCATAGACTCGAACGGCTGGGTCTGGTTTACCGAGAAGGCGGGCAATAAACTAACCGCCTACGATCCGGAAAAACAGAAGTTTGCGACCCACTCTCTTCCCCCATCATGGGGCGATATGGGATTTTCGAATATTACGCTGGGCGCGGACGGGGAAATCTGGTTCACCGTAAACCGGCGCGCAGAAGGTGCGGATAATCCGCACATACTGGGACGGTTTACGCCTGCGGACGGATATTTTACGAAATATGCCCTCCCGCACAAATCCGCTCCGGAAGAATTGATAGTGGACGCCAACGGCACGATATGGTTTTTTGCCTCCAATAAAAACAACCTTTATCGCATCGACCCCAAGACTTTCGCGCTGAAAGGCTACCCCATCCCTACCGCCAACGGGCATCCCAGAGGGTTGGCTGTCGATCAGAAAGGCCATGTCTGGTTTGCCGAATCCAATGCCAATAAAATAGGCCGCTTTATTCCCGAGCAGGAGGTGTTTCATGAATATGAGGTGCTCACGCCGTTCGCCAACCCGGGAAAAATCTCCATCGACCATCATGGCAATGTATGGTTTGTCGAGGTAACGGCAAACAGGATTGGAGTGTTTCACCCGGACCGGAACCGGTTCAGCGAAGCCATTATCCCCACCCCCGGCAGCGCTCCTGTCGCGCTGGTGAACGACGGCGATGGCAACGTCTGGTTTTTGCAATACAAGGGGAACAAGGTTGGCGTGTTCAATCTGGAAACAGCAGCCTTTCGCGAATATGACATTCCCGCTTATAACAGCCTGCCGGCAGGCATCGCGATTGACCGCAAACGATCCACACTCTGGTTCACTCAAAGCGCCACAGAAGCGAAGAGCCTGGGGATGCTTTCCATTAGCGAAGCCTTGGCGCACGGCAACAAACAGGGCGCAGTGCTTGAAAAATCAGCTGCGGCAGGAGGAGGCATGCCCAACTGGTTTGTTTTGCTTGCCGTGTTGCTGGCCGTCGCGGCGCTGGGCGGGTGGTTGGCCTGGAAATCCCGCAAAGGTGTGCGCCCGTAGCACATTGCCCAGATGCATGGATGGGCTATCCGGGCCGTCTCATAAACTATTGAGGGACTTTTTTCCGCTTGGCGTTGTCTTGACAACGCAGTATGCCGCTCCCGGATTTGCGCTATACCCTGCCGCCAGGAATCCATATTAAACCGTTTCAACAAGGACGCAACGCAGTGAAAATAGCAGCTGTTTTCTGGGCGGCCCTCGCCAGTTTGCTTAGCTTCCCGTCATGGGGAGAGGATGCCTTCAAGCCGTTCGAGGTGCCCACAGCTCATACTTACCCGACGAGGATCGCCATCGACAAGAGTGACACAGTCTGGTTCATCGAGTCGAATTTCAACAAACTCGGAGAACTCCGGCCTGCCAAAGGCGTTTTCTCCGAACACAATATCCCCACGCCCTCCAGCCTCCCATCGGATATAACGGCCAGCCCGTCGGGCAAGATATGGATAACCGAGTCGGACGCAAACCAGCTCGGTGTTTTCGACCCTGCTTCGCAGTTGTTTAAGGAATACGATATTCCGACAATAACGAGCATGCCTTCCCGGATTGTGACCGATCCGCGCGGAAATATCTGGTTTACAGAATTTTATGGCAACAAGGTCGGTATGTTCGATCCACGGCGAGAAACGTTTCGGGAATATCCGATCCCGACACCCGACAGTCGCCCATCGGGCATCGTCGCGGATAAAAAGGGCTTGATGTGGTTTCTGGAAACCCAGGGCAACAAGCTGGGCAAGCTGAACCCCAAGAACGGCGCAATTCACGAATTCGAACTGCCAATAGCATTCGAATCCCCAAGGGACATTGTCATAGACAGATCCGGCGTGCTCTGGTTTGGCGGCCACATAGGACGTAACCTGATGGCCTTCAATCCCGCCACCGAAAAATTCAGATCATTTTCGATGCCGGGCGGTAGCGTAGTCGAAAGCTTGACTGCCGCAAACGACGGGAAAATATTTTGCACTCTCAGGACAAGCAGCAAAATAGCAGTGTTCGACCCGGCAACCAGTGCGTTTCTGGAATTCGATGTAGGCGTGGGCAAGAGCCAGCCTAACGGTATCGGCACCGATGCAAGAGGGAATATCTGGTTTGCCGATACGGCAAAAAACGCCCTAGTCAGGCTGGACAAGGGCATGGTGGGAAAGCTATGGATAAAGTGAAATTTTCAAGGTGCCGGGAATCGCTGGTCGCCCTGGCATCTGATGAGTGCGTAAAATGAAGAAATCCTGGTGGGCGATAGGTTCACTTTTTTTTGCAATTGCTGCGGCAATTGGCGTATTGGCCATCCCCAACCCGTTGGGCGAACAGGTGCTGGCAGAAGCCAAGTACAGGGGATACATCCCATACACCACGGACGATGCGGTTTCGCTCGCTTACAGCCGATGCACCACCTGTCACAACGCAGATAAAATGCTCAAATATTGCGCCCGATGCGGGCCTCCTTTTATCGTCACCGTCCATTCCATGAAAAAATATGTGGAATTGCTGAACCAGAAGGGCGGGCAATTCAAGCCATTCTCCGACGCTGAGGCGGTCGCGATCACACAGGCATGGAACGGCCTGGTCGGCAACTGGGAACCCGGGTGGGGCTTGAAAAACATCCACAAACTCTTGCAAGGCGATCAAGCACTGATGCGCCTCGCGGAGACTCCATTGGAGAACAGGCCCATAGAAATGGCGCTGAAGAGCAAGAGCGCGCCGGGCGCCCACAAGGAAACGTTCACGCCGCAATAAATTCCGGTCACGAAACCGCATGCATGTTCATTTCTCGCGCAATAATTTTTCGAGGATGGCAGCGTAATAATATTGGCGCAAATTCTGCCTTGCGATCAGGAGAATCAAAATCACCAGCACGAAATGAACGCCAGGCTCAAAACCGGGTTGCGTGGCGAATTGCCAGGCATAAAACAATGCCAGGCCCGACCCCGCGATCACGCTGGTAATCGAAAGGGCCAGGAAAAGTTTTTTACGCTTTATGGCACGTCTGGCAAAATGCAGTTCCGAATCAGTCATGCTCATGTGCATGCACCATGTCGCTTCAAGGGTAAGTAATGGCGTATCGTCAAGCAACTACCCGCAATCCGTTCCTTCGACTCACTTTGATTCTTTATCTTTGTATTTGCACTTGCAGATGCTGTCCCTGACATATTGAACAATCTGTTTTATCTCAGCGTCGGTAAAAGTATCCTTCCAGCCCGGCATTGCCTCGGAAAGCCCGGCCGAGACCCCGCCGTGTTTGACGACCTTGAAAAGAAACTCGTCTGTTCTTGCCGATAACAGTCTGGTATCGCTCAATTGGCGTGGGATCACCCCTTCTCCGAGACTGCCCGAAAGAGGGCCATCGTTTTTTCCGGTCACTCCGTGGCACGGCGAACAATTTCCGATATAGTTGTCCTTGCCTGCCTCTCCGGTATAGGTTCCCGTATTGTCGGGGTCGAGCTCTATGTGAGAGCGGTTCCTTTCCTTACCCGGCAGCTCGTTCGAAAATCCCGCACCGGGAAAAAACATCATACTCAAACACAGCGCAAAGGGAACCGCCCCCGATAGAAAGATTTTCATTTTTTTCGTAATTCGACTATTCAACATTGTGGAGCAATTCCGGCGGCCTGCCGAAATCTATTCGGCGGCAACACCCATAGCTCCCAGACCGCAAACAGTCTTCGCGCGGCACTCCGCTTCCTCGCGCCGCTTCCTCTCGACAGAAGGCCAGTGCCGCGCACCCAGAATACGATCCGCGACGGCATGGCTACAGACAAGGCGGTCGCGCACCGATACCCCGCCCCGGTAGTTGGCCTCGAGATGGAGGCCGGGAATATGTTGCAGGCGTGCCGAGATGGCCTGCATGCGCGCCTGGTAGGCACCGTGATACATGGGGAGCGCCTCGCCGTGCCTGTCGATGCGCACCATTTCCGGATCGGCTTTCAAACCTATCAACGAGCGCAATGTTCCAAGCGCCTCATCCAGCAGGCGCGCGTCGTCCCAGTCCGCCACGTGTGGGGCACGCGCGCCACCCAGATACGAAGTCAATAGTGCTTTCCCCGGCGGCGCACGGTCCGGAAACAGGGTGCTCATCCACAAATTACCCGTCAGGGTCGCGCTTTCCCCCTTCGGCGCAAGGAAACCGGCGCCATCCAGCGGGTGCTGCACAGCATCGCGCGCCACCCCAGTATGTACGATGCTCACCGGGGCATAGCCGATTCCCCGCAGCAATTCCGCCAGCTCGTTGTCCAGCGGATCGACCAGCGCCACCGCCGCAGGCGCGGGGGTCGCCACGATCACATGAGCTGCGCTCACGCTGCGCTGCCCATGCGGCGTTGCCGCCGTGGCCTGCCAGCCATCCCGCTCGCGCGCCAGTTCTTGCGCGACATGGCCGGTGCGCATGTTGATCCCTGGCGTTTTGGCCAATGCCTCCACCAGGCTGCCCATGCCGTCGCGGAAGGAAAAAGTTTCGGTAACGCTGGCGGTGCGGCGGCGCAATATGCGGTTGACCAACACTCCGGCACCGATGCTGCCATAGCGCTGCTCCAATGCCATCAGGCGCGGCAGAACGGCGGCGGCGCTGGCCTGGTCCGCATCAGCGGCCAGCGTTCCGGCCACGAAGGGCTCCATGGCTTTTTCCAGCACTTCGCGGCCAAGCCGGCGCGTGATGAACTCGCTGACCGTTTCGTCGGTTCGCCCGCTGGAGAAGATAAACGGTTCGGCGAGCAGGCGCAATTTGCCGCGCAGGCTCCACAAGGGCGAGGCCACCATGGGGCTCAAACGCATCGGCAATGCTTTCAGGCACCCCCGATGCAGCAGGTAGCGGCGTACCTCGGCGGCAGGCTGGCGTGCGGTCTTTGCCGGTTCCAGCCCCGCCTCGCGCACCAGCTCCGCTACCTCGGGGCGGAAATTCAATACCATGGCTGCGGCGCGTTCGGTGAGGTAGCCGTCCTGCCGGGTGCTCATAATCTTGCCGCCCGGTCGCTCGCCGGCTTCCCATACCTCGACGGATAGGCCGCTGCGCGCCAGCCACCACGCGGAGGCCAGCCCTGAAATGCCGCCGCCAATAATGAGTACGTCAACTTTATGCATCGCTATGCCGCCGGCTTGTGTTTTATTCTAACGGGCCGAATTTTACTTGTTTGATTTGAGTTGCGCCTTCATTTTTTCGAGCAAATCCCGGCCCAGCAGATCGCCGGGGTTTTCCCGTGCCGCAACGAAACTCCTGATGGTATCGAAGCGCTTGTCGGCTTCGGGATTGTCCTTGAGGCGCGGCACGCGATCGCGCGCAATCTCGTAGGCGTTGAAGCTCAATTCCTGCATCCCGAACCCCTTCATGCGCTGCACCGCACGCATCATGGCGTTATTGCGGAAGCGCGTCAGGTCGGCGGAAGTGATACGCGCCAGCCCCTCCTTGCGTGCATTGAACTCGGCGGCCTTCTTGATGCCGGCGCGGTTGAAATCGGGCGCGGACAACACGCGCGCCAGCGCATCCTCGTCCCACTCCACACCGCCAGTCAATTGCGCGATGGCTGCCTCGACATCGGTCGATTCCACGGTGGCCGCACGCCGTTTTCTGGTGAAGCTCTCTGCGGCGCCTTCCAGTGCGGGCGCTACGAACATGCGCACCTGGGGCGCCTTTTCGGCAAGGAACACCGTAAGCAACTGGTCGGATTCATCCGCCCACTTCAAACTGCGACCAGGCTGCTGTTCCGATTCCAGCCGATCCAGCAGCTTGATATTGACTTCCAGCCTGCCCTCGGAACGGGCGACATCCTCGGCGATCGCACGCACACCTTCCTGCAAAAAGGCGGGCATGGCCGCGAGGCGTTCGCGCGCCTGCTCGCTCCACGGCAGCTCACCGTTTATATGAAACTCGCGTAGCGATTCGTTCGCCCCCTCTCCCGGGTGCCCTGCCAAAAGCTTTTCGGACTCCGGGGGAGGGTTGGGGTGAGGGACGCCGATAGCCTGCACGCCTGCTATTTGGTTTGCTTCCCCTCGTGTATTTGGTCTGGGTGGCCCGTCGCTGCCGAAACGTCTGGCGGACAAGACCGCGAGATGCTCTTCCGTAACCGTATCCAGTCCCAGTTCCTGCACGTAACTTTCGGCGCGGCTCTTGACCATCTTGCGCAAAAAGGACGGAACCCGCGACAGGCGCTTCTCCGCCTCCTCACTCCATGCCAGTTTCTTCGACTGCTCGGCCAGCGGTTCGATGACGGCAGCACCTTCCGGCACATGAACACACCATGGGTCGGTATCCATCAAGCTTTCGCCCATCGCGAGGGGCCGCGCACGGCAACCGCCGCACAACTTCCGGAATTCGCAACTGCCGCATTTGCCTTGCAACTTGGGTTTGCGCAGGGATTGGAAGGTGGGCGATTGATCCCAGATATCCCAGAATTTCTTGTCGCGGATGTTGCCGTCTTCATTGGGAATATAGGGACAAGCCGTAACGCCGCCCTCCGGTGTGACGCGGCAATAGTGTATGCCCGCGAGGCAACCGCCGCCTTCGTAGCCCGCGGCGCGGGTGAGCGTCGATGCAGGGTTGCGCTGATAGGCGATGCGCTTGTAATGGGGGGCGCAGCGCGCACGGATCAGCAAGTCCCGGCTCTGTTCCTGCGCCGCCACCAGTTGGTTGAGCACCCGCTCGTACGTGACGGGGCTGATATCCGACATGGATTCACCGCGACCGGTACACACCAGGAAGAACACGTTCAGCACTCGCGCCCCGGAAGCCCGGGCAAAATCTATCATGCCCGGCACTTCGTCGGCATTGGATTCGGTGACGGAAAAATGGATCTGGAACGGCAAGCCGTGGCGCTTGCAGGCCTCGATACCCTGCATGGTTTTCTCCCACGCGCCCGGCAGGCCACGGAAGGCGTCGTGCTTTTCGGGGTCGAGAGAATCGACACTGATACCTGCGCCCATCGCACCGGTAGCCTTCAGCGATTGCACGCGCTTATCGGTGAGCGCCACACCATTTGTCCCCACCACCATGGCAAGGCCAAGTCCGGCACCATGCGCCACCAGTTTTTCCAGGTCGCCACGCAGCATCGGCTCACCGCCGGTAAGCACCACCATGGTTTCCGTGCTGCGTGCCGCGATATCGTCCAGCAGGCTGCACACCTCTTCCGCCGTCAGTTCATTTCTATCGCCATGCTTCATGGTTTCCGCATCCATGTAGCAATGGGCGCAGGCGAGGTTGCAACGGTTGGTCAGATTGATGGCGAGCAAAAACAGGCTGCTTGCATCGCCGGTGCGAGATACCTCCATTATTGGCCCGCGTCTTGGGGGTTCTTTGCTTTTTTACCGAAACCAAACGGGCAACTGCCCTTGGCAGCCGGTGCGTTTTGCCCCTGCATGGTTTTTTCCATTTCGCCGCGTGCTAGTTTAAGGCCGTTTTCCGCCACCTCCAGGGTGATTTCGGTATGGCCATTTTGCCGTGCAAAATTCTCGATGCTCTGCTTGCACCGCTCGCGCATGAAACCCTCCGGCACGCGCATCAGGCGCGCCAGCGCGGCGGCCTGCCAATGCAGTTCCGCCGCTACTGGCTGATCCAGTGTTTCCGCATCAATGAACGGCTTGATGTGCCGTGCTTCGACCACGGCAGATTTTTCCTGGCGGGCTTTTTTCTCGGCGCGCATGCTGAGGTTGCCGCGCACCGCAAGGTCTTCGATAGTGCGCAACAGCGCAACCGCGTCATCTGACCAGCGCATGACCTCATCCGCCGCAGGCTTGCGCTTCAATTCTCCCGCGTCGTAGGCCGCGACGATTTCCCCCATGGCCTGTTCCGCATGGTTGGGCATGAGTTGCGCGGTCGCTTCGTCCACAATTTTCCGGGTGATGACGGTGTGGCCATGCTCCTGGGCGTAGCGCATGATGGCCATGCGCGCCATGTTGCGGACGAAGGAAGGCACCCGCTCCATTCTGGCTTCGGCTTCATGGGTCCATGAGGTGGTGACGCCGGACACAACGTCGATTTTGGGCTGATATTCGCGCATGCTGAGCAGAATTGCGCAGTCCGCGTTTTCAAGCAAATGCTCGCTATTGCCGCCGATATCGAGTTCGTCGTCGGCATGGATGCCCACCTTGCCGACAACCAGCAGCGACGGTTCGACTTTCCTGACATATTTTTCGATGGCATCGTGAGGTTTGCCATCCAACAGCTCGGTTTCTATTTCAACGCCGAAGTCTTCGGCAATGGAGTGTGCGACTGCCAGATGGCCGTCGTATATCTTTGCCAGCCCGGAATCGATGATCTCCTCGTGCAGTTTTTCCTGCTCCTTGAATTTGAACACCTTGCCCGCCTCTTCGGACAGCACGCCCGCAATACGGTTAAATGCAACGTAATGATAATAAGGGTCGAAGGCGGCAATCACCTTGACCGGAACCCGCCAACCTTCGGCTAGCGCCAACGCGGTGAGCAGACCTCCATAGGCTTTTGCCGAACCATCCACCGCGACGACAATCGGGCCTTCCTTGATCGAGCGGGCTGTATTCTTGATGACCAGCGTATCGATAGCCGAGCGCCGCGCCGAACGCCTGCATACGGTACCCAGCCGGCTTCCTTTTATTGCGCCAAGCCCCAAGGCCCCCATAACGAGCAAGTCGTATCTGCCAGAATTCGTTTCCCGCACGAGTTCGCGGTAATTTTTACCTTCCAGCGAACTGCGTTTGAATTCGATACCGAGCCGGGCGCATTCATTTGCCGCCTGGTCCAAGTAGGAGTCGGTGATGATCGACAAGCCGCGGGTGATCAGATCGTCATGCACATCGCGCTGGCGCTCCAGTTCCTGCTCCTGCCGGAACTGTTCGGGCAAGCCCCCTTCCATCTGGCGGAAGCGCATGTCATGCAGTTTGGCGGCATAAACATGGGAACCTGTGATCACGGGTGCATCCGCCATACATGCCAATTCCGCAGCATCCCGCATGGCGGCATTGGCATAATCCGATGAATCCAGCGCAACCAGAATGTTTCGATACAAGCGGGTGTTCTGCGATGTGTGGGACTCTCCGGCAACGGCCAAAGAAACTTGGGGCGTCATGTGATGTACCTCTGGTTTGCTTTAAACTTTTCCAACATTGATGCGCACAGCTTTCGGGCCATACGGAAAATCACGCGTCGGCATTTGCAAAATTGAAGAACTTTTGCTGCCCCCAAAACGAGAGAGGTATATCCCGTGGTGTTTCATCCTCGGGACATACCTCGCTCAGACTACCTGTTACTACAAAACGTCAACGATCATATCAGGCCGACTTGCTTATCTCAACTCAAAGCTATGTTCTGCGGCAGGCCCTCAATAATGTTTAATTTTTAACCTTCAGCGTGACATTGCTCGCCTTATCCCTGTTGCCGCCCTCGACATATCCACCGCCGATCAGTTCAGCGCCGCCACGCCCTGCCAGTTCGGATTCCATCAACTCCTGGAGTTCCTTGAAGTCGGGGTGCGTTGCCGCATTGAGCGCATCGACGTCGCCCTTGATCGGCTTGAAGGTCGACTTGGGGTTAAGGTATTCCTCGACGGATTTCGGCGGTTTGACATCCTGCATCGCGCGGATGAAGGCGACCACGTTCCAGATATCCTGATCCATCAGGACGTTGCCCCAGTTAGGCATCGAAGAGGAAAGCGCCAGGACTTCACCGCCGCCCTTGATTATCGCAAACAGCTCAAGATTGGTCTTCTTCTGCATGTAGTCGCCACGTGTCAACGTCCTTGGCCGCGGGTTCAGGTCGATGGCGCTGGGGCCATCGCCGTGCATCATCCAGCCATGACAGGCGATGCAGTAGGAGTAATACCATGTCTTGCCCTGATTTGGATCGGCGCCTGCAACAAGCGTTGCGTCGAACTTGGGTGACCAGTTGTTTGTCCACTGGTCGTACAGGGCAGCCCCCTGAGCCGGATTTTTCACCCGATCCCACAATTCCGTCCTTGCGGAACCATCGTCGGCGCCATAGCCGCTGCTCGTTTTATAGGTCTTTGCATCGACTTTGGCGCGCTTGCCCACCCCGGTCAGGTAGTCGAACGGCGCAACACCGTAAGTGCTGCCCCCTTTGCCTGCGCCCATGTCGTTGGCTTCTTTCTCGAAGTTTTTCGCTGCCGCATTGAGATCCTTATCGCTTTGCGTCGGGCACTCCACCTTCACCCCGCCAGCCGTGCAACGTTTCTCTCCCGCCGCAAAAGCTGTCGAACTCCCCCACACCATACCTAGGCTTGCCATTGCTACCAGGTATATTTTCAAATTGTCTTTCTTCATTTTTGATTCTCCCTTTAGTCTCCCCGCAAGGGGGAGGGCCGGTTATTCATCTGTATCCATGAGCAAAGAGTAAATTACAGCCCCTTCACGCGTTCCGCTACCGTGATCTGCCCCTCTTCCATCAGGCCAGGCAAATGCTGCGCTTCGGCATAGTCACCCACCGCGAGGTTGGAATTTCCCTTCTTGGGATCGTCAACGAAGAAGGTCGCTCTCATTTCCAGGTGCAATGGGCCGCAGAAGTGCGTACAGAAAATTTCATATTCCCCGGCGATATCTGCGACAAACTCATGCACGGCGGTCACGCCGCGCGGAAGATCCATGTTGGTTCTCAAGCCATAAGGGCCGTAGACGGTCAAACCCATGGTGACGTCAGGATTCTTGGTGATACCTGCCGCCTTGTCGATATTGGTGGCAAACAACCTGACCTTGTCGCCCTTGTTCACCCTCACCTGGCGGGGAATGTAGCCGTAGCTGAAGGCTTTCATGTGAATTTCTTTGACGCCATTGACAACCTTGATGCCCGGCGGTGTATTGTCCTTCGGGATCACGTACCTCTTTGACTTCGCCCGGTGGACAGGGTCGAGAACTTCCGTCATGCCCGCTTTCAGCAGGCCGCCTCTCTCTGCCTCGCCTCTGGTCCAATCCTTGATCAAGTAAGCCATGATGCTCTTGGCATTATGCGGCTCGCCATCCACCGGCATGATCTTCAAAGTCTTGCCGTAGGTTGGGCTCTTTTCCCGCGCATCCCACATTTCGAAGTTGACCGGATACACGATACCCGTCGGGCTGAACAATCCCGTCGAGAACTTGTTCAACGCCATCACATAGGAGTTGTCCGCAGAAATGGAAATATGGCCTGTTCTATAGTGTGTCGGGATTTCGTCGACCACTTCAAGTTTTTTCAGATCCACTTTCACGTTGGCATCCGCCACGAAACAGCTTTCGTAAGCGTACTTGGAAGTCAGGCCTTGCGCGCTGTCTATGCCTGGCCTGTAAGATCCGCCGTCCTTGTTATATACATCCATGACCGAATGCAGAGGTCCCGCGCAGGTCGGCAACACTTTCTTGACCGCCAGTTTTTCGGTATCGATGATGGACATGGTCGCCGAGAGCTTATCGCTCACCAGAACCATGGTGCCTTCCGGTATGACGTCGACGCCATGCGGGTTCTTGCCCACCGGTATCGACTTGACCAGCTTGAAAGGGTTGGTGGAAAACACGCCTACTGCCGAGTGGTAATAGTTGCCGGAGTAAATGTACTTGCCGTCCTTGCCCGCATCCAGATAGTCAGGCGCGCTCGGCGAGGGGCCCCAGTCGATCACCTCGGTTTTCCCCGAGGCGATATCTGTCTTGGACATCTTGCCGGAATATTCGCCTGTACCATACAAAGTCTTGCCATCAGCGCTCAGCGCGATATGGTGAACCCCGAACGGGAAAGGCAGAGCGATAACCCTTTCCATGTAACCTGTCTGCAAATTGAGTTCGCAGATCGTATTGGCGCCCTTGTCGTTGACGTAGAGGTATTTGCCGTCCGGCGTTCCATTTTTGTTACCCGCCGGGCTGCCGCTAAAGACAACCTCATGCAAGTCAACGCCGCAATCGATGTGCCGGTAGGTTTTAAAACTGGGGATACCAATGATCGCCACCTTGCCGTCCACACCGCCGGACGAATATAGCAACATCGGATCCACGGTCGGATTATCCTTGGCATTCGAAGCATCTACCGCCGCATTCTGCCATCCCGGAGTGACCACCTTTTTTTCAGCGGCGTTGGCCGTTCCCAAAACCAAGCAGCTCGCCGAAAGAGCGCCCACCATTAAAAATTTAGTTTTGCTTTGCATTATTACTCCCCTTGTTCGCAACTGCTTAATTAATCGGGATAGCGCAATAATATTTACGCCGACATTCAACCCAGAACATTTACTTCGGTGCTACCTCTATTACATATTACTCAATACTGTGCTGCATCCTTCAAAAACCGCCCCAGTTCGCCATAATTTGGTGGCTGCGGCATTTTGTCGCATCATGCCCAAAATGAATACTATCGTCAAGAGAGAGGTATTCAAAGAGTGCTGAAAAATTTCACGCCAATACGGGGAGGCCAAAACATGGTTAGATATAGCAGCGAAATCGGGGAAAACCGTGCCGGATCGGGGCGCTCACGGGAAACACCCTCTCCGATCCATAAGCGGCATGTCGGGTAACGCCCCTACTCACCGGTATTCCTCGCACACCACGCTACTTCATACACTGTGCCCCACTGTTATCAGCCTGCACCTCCTGTCCGACAGGCGCCCGCTGGCCGTTGCGAACCGCGCCGATGGCGAACACAACAGCCCCGAAAACAATGAGCAGGAGAAACTCGTAAGCAGGCACGCCGCCGCGCAGGCTCAACAAGCTGTCCAGAACGCCTAATGACATGATAATAAAACCAAATATCTTGGTTATCACACCCCGGCTGCTGTAATTTATTTCAGCTTCGGCTTCCATCCTGTCAATGCTGCCTGCCAGCGGCCCTGCCGGCGCTGCGCGCCCACCAGAGCAGGCCGCCCGCAAACAGCACCATAATTGCTAACGCCGCGACCAGCGGCCTGGAACCGGTTGCCGGTTTTAACAGCAACCAATACCAGGTGGTCATGGTGTGCTTCGAGCCTTTTTCGCTGTTATTGCTGCCATCCCAGGCAGCGAATGCAACCGGAATAAACTTGCCCTCGGCGAACTGGATATCCTTGTCCGCCGCTTGGGTAGTGAGCGGGCGGTACATCAGCACCTTCCAGGTTCCGTCGCTATAACTCGAAACGGTCTTGAGGCCGACCGCTGCCGCATCGCGCTTCTCGATCGCTTTGAATCCGAGGCTGTTGAGAAGATTGGCCGCTTCCGGCTCGCTCTTCGTGCCGCTCTTCCAATGCCAGATATTCACCGGGTGCGACTCATCGCCCATGCCAAAATAAGGCTTGCGCATTTCCGTGGGAATCACGACCGGCAACTGCACGGCAACACCGTCTTCCGCAATGGGCTCATCGGCAATCTTCTCCGCGCTCTCATCTCCCGGGATGCTCTTGGTTCGATCATCCCATTCCATGAGTAGCGCAACCATCTTGTCGTTGTACATGGCGCGCACGATGATGGTGTCATTGGACGGTTTGAAATAACGCTCCTCGCCGATTATCTGGGGAACCAGATAAAAGGCGGTCGGCACAGATTCATTCCAGCGCTTGTCATCCGTCGTAGCCGGCAATTCGCCTTCCACCTTATCCGCTTTAATGACCGTATTCTCGGCATTGACAGTCATGCCGGTCTTGGCCAAGGATTCCACATAGTTGGCCACATGCCAGCGCTCCTCAACCGAGAGTACATTTTTGCTCTTTGGGTCGGCGAACGATGGCATCTCCGTACCGGCAATGCCGGTGGATATACGCGTATAAATATCTTTTGGATCGCTACTGCCAATGAAAGTCCATGGCTTGGTCAGGTTGCGCGGCCAGGTGCGCTCGCCGCCGCCCCCTTTGAGCCGCTTGCTGGCGCTGCCCTTGCCGCTCTTGCCATGGCATTCCACACAACGGTCGCCGTCTTCGAAAAGTTTTTTGCCCTTCTCGATGCTCTCTGCCGAACTTTTCACCTGCGTACCGTAATCGACCTGTTTTTCGGGCGGCTTATCGAAACCGGCGAAGGACTTGAGGTAAGCCGCCAGATCCCACATTTCCTGCTCGGAAAGCAGATCGCTCCAGCCCGGCATGGCGGTTCCCGGCATACCGTCGCGTATCATGCGGAAGATGTCATCGTCATTAGGCGTCATATCTTCAAAACTGGAAGTTTTGATCTTGTAATTGCCGGACGTAAAGTCACGCGGCGGGGGATTAAGATAATCCTGAGCCGCGCCCGCGCCGTCGCCTTCGGCACCGTGACACCAGGTGCAACGCTTGTCGTAAACTTCCTTTCCCTTGTCGGCGTTGCCGGGTTTCGCCATCGCCGTTCCTGCCGCAAATAACGCAGAGCAGAGAGCGAGGAGCGCCAGTTTGTTTTTATAAGTCATCTTTTTTCCTAAACGCAGATTATTCATGTTCCCACGTCCTTGGCCTTCTGCCGGTATAGTCGTATAAGAACAGGATTACTTTCCATGTCTCGTCTTCCGTTATGAAATTTTCCCAGATAGGCATGGATGAAATCCACGGTGCAGCCTCATCGGGCAAGCCCGGGCCACCCGTTGCGATACGCCAGAACAGGAACGATTCCTGCAACTGCGCGATGGTGCCCACGTCCTGGAAATTGAGCGGTGTGGGATTCAAGCCAGGGGCGTAAGGCCCCTTGCCGTCCAGTTTATCGCCGTGGCAATACTGGCAGTTCTTGATATAGACGTCCCCGCCTTCTCTGACATGCTCCTTGAATTTCGCCGGGTCTTCCTTCTCGAATTTACGATAAGGGTTTTCCAGCTTGGTCAGGTCGAAACTCTTGCCATATGCCTTGAACTTGTTCGGCGGCGCGGGGTGGATGGTGCGCAATTCCGTCGGAGGATCGAAACTAGGCAGCATGCTCGAATAGGTGTAATACCCTGCCAGCAACGGCACAATAACGAACACCACATTCCGGATATTCCTCTTGGACGGGTCTTCGACCAACGCCTTGATAGGCGCAGTCAATTCCCGCGTGCCCTCTTCGGTAAAGGTGTACACCATCAACACCCCGGACACCACGAACACCATATACATGGTGAGCAGGCTCTTGGGAATCAGTTGCCCCAGCAGCACGTCGAAAACTAGGATAAAGCCGAAGTAAGTCCCGAATATTACCAGCGCCATCTGCAACAACAGCGGGATGCGTCTTTTCTGTGTCGTATTCATTATTCACATTCCTTGGATTTGGCTGATTCTGCGCCTTCTGCGGAGGCGTCCATCGTTGGAATTTGAACGGTCACTTCGCTGCCGCTCAAATCCTGGAGATAGGCGATGACAGCTGCAAGCTCAATCTTGGTCAGCCCGACACTGCTGCCAGTGGCATCAGGCATGGGGCTTACGGTGTCATTGGTGCCCTTCTTGCCGAACCCCGGAACCACATAAACAGAAGGGCTCACCGATGACTCGTACAGGTATTCTTCGACCGTTTTGGCCGTACCTTTGTATGCGGGGCTCTTCAGGGTTTTTTCGGCGTCCGCAACAGCCTTCTCCAGCATCGGCGCCCGTCCCATTTCGTTGTGGCACAGCGTGCAGTCCCCTTTGCCGTCGAAAAGCTCCGCCCCGAGGGCGATGAATTTTTCCATGGTCATGCTGCCCAAATCCACCTTTGCCTCGACGGGCGGCGGTGCCGGCTTGATCTGCGGAATGCCAAAACTGGAATATCCCCAAAATGCACCCACCGTCAACAGACTGAAAATGCAAACCTTAATAAAATTGGTCATGCCTGCTGCTCCTTCCAATAACCCTTGGAAACAACATGTTTACCGCTGACCGTACTCAGCCAGAATACAAAGATAACCATGGCCATGAATATGATCGTCCCGATCGATACGATATTTGCCACGTAATCCAGACCGGGGGTAAAGGCATCGGGAGAGCCATCGCGGAACATGTTGTATACATGCCAGTGCTGTCGAATACCGGAGCGAACGTAACCCATCAGCCCCATCAGCCAGGTGAAAGACACAGCCAGCAGGAACAGCGCGTATTGCGAACGCGGCGGCATGCGTCCCCAGCGTAAAGGCGCCACATCTTTCGCGCCCTTGTACATCAAGGCGTCAATGATCACACTGACGATGATGATAACCAGCGTGGTCAATACCTGAGGTATGGAGGCCGCTATTTTGATCACCGTGTTGGTGAAATAACCGTGATAAACACCCAGTATCGTGATGTTGATCGAGCCCGCGACAAACAGGGCTACCTGCGCCGCATTGCCGACCTTCGCCCAGGATACGGTGACAAATTTATTGGAGCGCCGGTAGAACATGAAGCTCAGGTAAGTAAACAGGATCAGGAAGTTCACCGCAGTATTTTTCGCCGGCATGATGCCCAGGACTCCGAGGTACTTGTGGTAGGGGCCGCCCAGATCCTTAAGTTCTGAATTGGTGAGCACCAAGGTATGCGGCGTGAACCATACCAGGAAAGAAACAACCAGCACGACGGCAATATATTTGATCCAATGGTTGTAGCGATGGGCGCCTTCGCTGCGCCCCATGCCGCACCACAGATAATAGTTGGCCGACAGGAACAGCGCGCCGATCAGCACGGCCTGGATAATGAATATCCAGGCAAATACGCCGCCCATCAGGGTGATGCCCATCTGCTGGCTGTAGGCGTACATTTCGGCGGTGAGGTAATAACCGGCGAAGGGCAGCGGCAACAACGCGCCGATGGCAATAAAGTTGGCGTTGTAGCCCATCCAGTCATAGTGTGCGCGCTCTTCCTTGTTCTTGGCGCTGAGAAACTTGAATGCCGCATAGGCGCCCACGATCGAGCCGCCGTACGCAACGTTGGCGACTGTCCGGTGCAGGTTGATGGGGTTCCACAGGAAATTATGAATTGCGGCCCAGGTATCGCCGTTGAATACGCCCGCCGCATCCAAAGCAGCCGGACTCATCATGAAAGTTGTCCAGGCATTTGCCAGGAACATCAGCAGGAGGCCGAACGCATTGAGCAATAACCCAAGGGTCAGGTGCACCCATTTTTTGTTCCCGCCCTGCAACCAGTGCCAACCGTAATAGTAAATATACAGAACCGCACTCTCGGCGAAGAACAGCAGCGCGTACGCAAACATGCTCTCCTTGAAAATTAACGCCAGATACTGGAACAAATCCGGATAGAACAGGATCAGGCAGAAGGACAACAAGCCTCCCAGCAGAGCGGTCAGCGAATAGGCGGTAATGGTGACCTTGATGAATTCATAGGCCATTTTGTCATAGCGCTGTTCACGGGTCGCCATGCCGATCGCCTCGATGATGAACACAAACATCGGCACCGCCACCACAAAAGCGCCGAACCAGAGGTGCAACTGGGCCACAAGCCACACCACCACCCTGGCATTCACGCCCTTTATGGAGGGATAGTCCGCTTCGGTCAATTTCGGGGCTGGTGGGAAAATTGCCTTTGTGGCGGGCGCGGCAGCGTCCGGCACCGCTGTTGACGCGGTCGCGGCGGCCTCGGATGCATTCGCTGCAGGCATGAATGCGGACAGCATGAACATGGCAAAAACAGCCAGTAAAAATGCCCCGCAGGTTATCCTTATATTCCGTGTTAGCAAGATCTACTCCTGATTTGTGCACACATGTGCGTTACCTTAAACGAAACCGCCTTCAAGGAAGTCGGCGACGAATCCTTAGGGGTGATATATCAGCGGCAACCCCTGAAGTTTCATCATGTAGAAATCCAGGGCAAAGAATACGATACCGAACACAATGAACGCGCCGATGAACGGCAATAGATAAGCTTTCATGTCGCTACGCCCCCAAGAACCACACAAAAAAAGCGATCACCGCACCCAGCACCGTAATAAAAAAAACCGGCCCAGCCCATGGATACTTCGTCACTCCGCATTCTTGTGTCTCACAATTATCAGCACTCATAGCTATCCTTTTCTCAGCGGCTTGCTTGCCCGCCGTATAACGCACCCGTCAAAAAGGGGGATGATCTCCCCCTTTCGACTCCTGCACTGCCAAACTAGAAGACGTAGTAATACAGAATCAGGCAACTGAAGATGACATTCACCATCATCCCGGAAAAAATAAGACCGTCAGAAAGATATTTTTTGTTCAGGTATTTTTTCATTCCGGTCACCCGCCCCGTGCCTTATTGGGCCTTACACTTGCAAAGCTTGCGGATGTAGGCCAGTTGCCCATCCACTTCCGCCGCAGTTAAGGTTGCGCCCCAAGGCGGCATCAATGGTGATTTACTGATGGCAGGACCGCCATCCCTGATTACCGCCTTGATATCTTCATCGGAGCGTTTTGCCATTTCAGCGGCGTTGGTAAAATCGCGCGGATCGGTGGAGAAATCCTTCGTGACGTTAATGCCTTTGCCATCACCCTTAACTCCGTGGCACTGGGCACAATAAAAGTCGTACACCTCTTTCGGGTCGGCCGCCTGTGCCGAACCCGCCGCACCCAGAGCCAGACCAAGCGCCGTAGCGGTTACTATTACAAATCTTGACATGAGTTTATCCCTCCGTTTGTTCGCAATTACTCGAAAGCAGCCACGTACGCCGCTACGCTCTCCATATCCTTCGGATTAAGCGCGCCAGTGAAGTCCGGCATATCCCGAACCGGCTTGAACACCTTGGTTTTTGCCAAGAAGGCGTAAATCCAGTCAGGATTCAGCCTTTTGCTGGCTCCAACCAGGGAAGGCCCGCTCTTGCCACCGAGTACGACACCCTTCAAAGAGTATTCGTGGCATCCGCCGCACGGCATCTTCTTGGTAAAAGTATTCCGGCCCTGCACGTTATTATTGGCCTTGATCACTCCCGCCTTGACTTCCGGCGAGGTCAAACCCATAAGGAATTCCGTAACTGCATCAGCGTCGCCGGCGGACATCTTGGGATGGTCGCCCGGATTCTTGTCGGTGAGCGAGTTATACTTCAACGGGCGGATCGGCTTGGGAGCCTGCAACCATGCAACAAGCCAGTCCTTCTGGAACTTGCTGCCGGCATACCAGAGTTCCGGGCCTTTTTTCGCCAGCTGATCCGCTATCGTCTTTTCCTTTGCTGGGCCATCGGTGTAATGGCAGCCGGCGCAGCTCTTCTTGAATATCGCATCCCCACCAGCAGCGTAGCTGGGCGCGGTCATTGTGACCAGCAAAGCCGCCCCAAGGGAAACGGTGACTGCGAGCAATCTCATGTCATACTCCTTTCTTCTGTGTTTTACTTCTATGGAATTAATTCAAGGCACATCTAAAAACGCCGTCGCCCCGCCAAGAAGGGAACCCAGTACCGCACAGCCCGGCTTCCCGCCTTCGGCGGAGATAACAAAGATGAATTTATAGAGGCTCCCTTTATAAAGACTAACCGTACAAATTATTATTGTTTTATTTATTATTATTTTATTTTGTTGCCCGCAGACCAACGGTACAACCTGCGGCCACTACACATTTTGCTTACGAGACCCTACAGTACCGTTATGCGGCACCCACGCGGCTCTGCCGTTCCTTTTAGATAGCGGACAGAAATATAGCACACCAACTTTTCTTGTCAACGCACATTGACGCCAAACTCGATGCTCCTGGCTTCCGAGGCTGCTTTGCGTAACAGCCATTGGCACTGGCATGTCTATGCTTTCCCATGAAATCAAGCATATGGCGACCAAACTATGGGCGGATATATGAGAAAAACGCAGCCAAGTCCTGCGGCTCATCCACATCGTGCAGCATCTGCCCGACATGCATCGACCAGCCAAGCTGCCCGATGCGTGCAATAGTCAGTGCGGCAACGGCAGCAGTGCTCCAGGGTATGTCTTCGAACAGCAAAGAACTGAATTTCCGGAGCCCCAGCAGCGCATAGCCTCCGTCTGCCGTGCCATGAATAACTGCATCGTGCTCGCACAATGCAAGCGCGGCTTCGCACAACAAAGCAGCGGACATTTCCACGCAGTCCGTGCCGATCAACAAAACCCGGTCGCCGCTGTCCAGTGCGCGCTGCGCCGCCTGCGCCAGCCGCTTGCCGAGATCGCCTTCGCCCTGATCGGAAATCTCGATGCCCGCCGGAAGGCGGATGCCGCGCCATACGGAATGCCGAATTGCCGGGGTGACGCATAACTCGACTGCACCAATCCCGGCATCCATGGCCTCATGCAAGGTATTTAGCAACATCCGCTGCGCCAGTTCGGCTGACTCTTTCATGCCCAACGCCGGGATCAGACGCGTTTTGGCAAAGCCGGGCTGCGGCGCCTTGGCAAAAATAATTATCCGGGTCATCGGTATAATTTTGCCAATTCACTGGCAGGCATGCCACGCCAGTACAACCAGCGCAAGCGCCACATCAGCCATATCGTTTTCCATACTCCGCGCGTTTCCCAGCGCCGCCCCGAGGTAACCGCACGCTCCGCAAGACAAACCGGGCTGGACAATGCCCGCAGCCGCTTCGACAACTCGATATCCTCCATCAATGGCTGATCCGGGAAACCGCCCACCGATTCGAAGGCGCGGCGCGTCACGAACATGGCCTGGTCGCCGGTTACAATTCCGCTGAGGCGCGAGCGCCAGTTCATCAGCATGGCAACCACGCGCAGCATGAACATGCGCCCGTCAATGCGCACGTCAAAATGCCCCCACACAAATTCATCGGCGCGCCGGATAGCCGCTGCGATTGCCTGCCCTGCGGACGGTGGCAATGCAGTATCGGCATGGAGAAACAGCAGGACATCGCCCTGCGCGGCAGCTGCACCGGCGTTCATTTGCCGCGCCCGCCCACGCCCGGTGCAAAGCACCTGTGCGCCCGCACGAACAGCCGCTAACTGCGAACCATCCTCGCTGCCGCCGTCCACCACGATTACCTCGGCGCCGCTCGCACGCAGCGGTGCGAGGTGGGCCAGCAACTCCGGCAACACCTTGGCTTCGTTGAGCACCGGAATGATGATGGAAAGCTGCATGACCTATCCGCGCCGCCGTTGAACCATCTGCCCGACCCGTTTGGCGGCCAGCGGGAACACCCCCAGCAACGCAAAGGACAGCAGCACCGCAGGTGAAAAAATACCGGACAAACTTTCGATGTGCGCCAGTTGCGTGCCCGCATTTATGTACACCAGCGTACCCGGCAACATGCCAAGCTGGCTGACCCAGTAAAAAGTGGCGGTGCGGATCCGGGTCAACCCCATCAGCAGGTTGATCAGAAAAAACGGAAATGCCGGCACCAGGCGCAGCATGAAAAGATAAAGCGCCCCGTCCTTTGCCATGCCCTCGTCGATCCCCTTCAGCATGTCGCCGAAACGGCGCTGAACCATGTCGCGCAACACGTAGCGCGAAACCAGAAACGCCAGCGTTGCACCGATAGTCGAGGCGAAAGACACCAGCAAGGCACCCGCCCAGAAACCGAACAACGCGCCTATCGCCAAAGACATGGCGGTAGCGCCAGGCAGTGATAACGCCACGACAGCGACATAGATGAAAAAAACCGCCAAGGCAGTCAGCCAGGGAGACTGCACCTGCATAGCCGCAAATTTTCCCTGTCCCTCCTTGAGCGCATCCAGTGTCAGGTGCCGGTCGAGGCCCAAGAAAAAAAACAGCGCAATGGCCGCAACGATCAGCAAGACGATAACCGTCTTCTTCATGCCGCCCGCTCAGTCGTGCAGCGCGCCGCTGCAACTGCTGCCTTGCCCCGCCGTGCATCCGTAGCAATGATCCGCGACGCGAACCGTATTACCCTGCAAGCCGGACTGCAGAAGGTCGCGCAGATGCGGGCGGCCTTCACCCGGCAGCGCCAGTTCAAGCTGCTGGTTGAAATCGCAGTCATACAGGTAGCCCCGCCAATCCACGCTCACCAGAGTGCGACACATCACGTCACCGAGATTGGCGGTGCAAAAACTCTCCTTCAGCAGGCGCATGTAATCGTTGAATTGCCCTCTGGAGATCAGCGTGCTGCCAAACCGCTGAATAGGCATGTTGGCAATAACATACAACCGATTGAACACGATGCCAAAGTGCGCGAACAATTCGCGCCTGTAATCCGCCTGCAACGCAACCTGGTCCGGGGGCAGCGACGGGCCTTGCGGGTTATAGACCAGATTCAGGACAAGCCCGCTGCCTTCCCTCCCGTAACCCAGAGCACCGAGTTGCCGGAGCGCGGCTATGCTTTTATTGAACACGCCCTCTCCGCGCTGCTTGTCCACATTGGCGGAGGTATAGCACGGCAACGAAGCCACCACTTCCACCTTGTGGCTGGCCAGAAATTCGCCGAGGCCATCCTGTCTCGGCTCAAGCAAAATCGTCAGGTTGCAGCGGTCGATCACGCGCACGCCCAGGGCAGCTGCCTCGCGCACCAGCTCGCGAAATCCGGGGTGCAATTCCGGTGTGCCTCCGGTCAGATCAAGCGTCCCGATCCGGCGCGCCTCCAGCACTTGCGGAACGAGTTCGAGCGTATCCTTGGCCATCATCTCCTCGCGGCCCGGGCCGGCGTTGACATGGCAATGCAGGCATGACTGATTGCACTGATAACCCAGATTGACCTGCAAGGTTTCCAGCTTGCCGCGATGCAGCGCGGGAAACTCGGTGGCCAGAAGCAAGGGTAAAGTGGCATGCATAATCGTTCCCAATGTAATGGATGAAGTTTTTCATGACCCGATCTTGCCCGCCAAGGCGGAGCAACCAAGACCGGAACACTGCGCGGGTCATTCATGCGTTCGGGTGTTATTCTAACCTGTTCCCTCTTTTCTTCTTCCCGGGCACAAACAATTTGAGATCCGGCAGAGCGTGCCAACCGATTCCGCGAAAAAATTTCCCAACAAAAAGCCGACTAAATTTGTTAGCATACGCCTCGCTGTCGTACTGGTTTTTGGTTGGCTCGCCGCAACGCCGTCTTGCTTCTCTTCCGGGAGGTGACGGGTCTGTCGGCCAGCGTGAAGCTGACTCGATTCAGGTAGGACGGAATGTACCGTATCAAAGCGCTGCCAGCGTGCAGGTCAGCAGATCATATGAGGTGCGAAGCTCCAGCCGTTTCACGGCAACTCAGCGATGTAATCGAGCTATCGGAGCTTTCCATGTCACACAAATTCCCTGCGGAATTTGTGTGTGCATTCATATCTGCCTCCCCTCTTGCGATCTCTGGCTGCGCCCTTTCTTGTGTTGACGGGGGTAGTCATGACTTGTCCTGAAAAACTCGACTCTATCGTTATGTGCGCCCAGCCGCACCCCCGAGCACCAGAAACACAAACTTGGTCAATTTTTTATAAGGATATGAGCATGAAAAAACTGGCGTTTGCTGCAACTTTGATTTTCTCGATGATGGGCGCGCAGAACGCAATGGCCAACGGGGCCATCAGCGTTCTTGGCGACCCCTGCACGGCACCTCTGGCGCAAAAACTGGGGGAAGCCTTTACCAAGAAAACCGGGAAAAATGTAAAGGTCGAAGCGGAGGCCTGCGCTGCCGGCATTTACAAGGCCAGCCAGGGAGACGTCAATGTCGGCGTGAGCACCCATGAGGTCGTGTTGAGCTATCTTCCGGAAGGCACCGTCAATACGGTCATCGCCAAAGCGCCGACGGTGGTGCTGGTAAACAAAAACAACCCGATCAACGACCTGAAGCTCCAGCAGCTCAAGGATATCCTCGCCGGCAAAATCAAAAACTGGAAGGAAGTCGGCGGCAAGGATCTGGAAATAAAGAACGTCCTCCTGCAACCCTGCACGACCACAATCTTTTCCAAGAGCGCGGCCCCGTTCGGCAAGGACATCAAGCGGCTGGTACCCGACAAACCGATGAACCCCGTGGCAGGCACCAACAAGATGGTCGAATCGGATGAAGGGGCGATGGGGCTTCAGATTTACGGCTACGAAAGCGCCGATGTCAAGGTACTGACCGTGGACGATCTTCTGCCCGACGAAAAAACCTTCCCCGCCAAGTACAAGTTCTATCAGGACTACAACGTCGTCACCAGGACAAATGCCGACAGCGACACCAAGGCCTTCGTCGATTTTGCCGTAAGCCCGGAAGGACAGGAAATCGTCGCGTCGATGAAGCATATCAGGATCAAGAAGTAAAACCGCTCCCACATGCTGCTCCGCTGCCTGTTGGCGGAGCGCATGCGGTCTTGCCCCATGTTTGACTTGCTCATTAAGGAGACGATTCCGATGAAAGAGCGAATCGGTATTACCGGTTTATTTTCCAAATCCGGCACGGCGCTGTTACTCCTGGCATTGAGCGCTGCCTGCCACACACAGGTAACGGACATCACCCAGGCCGAGCTGATGCGGCGCATCAATGCCAACCAACCGGGCCTTATACTGGACGTGCGCACCCCGGAAGAATATGCCGATGGCCATATTCCGGGAGCGATCAATATTCCTTTCGATCAGCTAGGCTCGCGTCATAAAGAGATCGCTGCGCACGAGGGCGAAGGCATCGTGCTGTATTGCCGGAGCGGGCGGCGCGTACAGATCGCCGCCGGCATTCTGGAAACCAAGGGTTTCAGCAAATTGCTGCACCTGGCTGGCGATATGGGCGGCTGGCTCCTCAACGGCAATTTGCCGATCAATAAATAGCCGGGCATTATGTTAAAGACACCCTCGACTGTAGGATGTGGTGAGCCTGCGAACCGCATCAGTCGCGAGCGATGCGGCTCCTTTGTCGCCGCATCCTACTTGAGCAAGCCCGCATGGAACGAAGTGGAATGCGGGGATCAATATGGCAGCGTTCGGCTTCTTTCCCGCATTTCGCTGCGCTTCATGCGGGCGCTATCTCGCCAAGCCCGCCCCGGCCAGCGCCAGGATCAGCCTGACCAGCTTGGCGCGAGTGTCCACGCCGGTTTTCTGGTAGATGCTTTTCAACTGGGTTTTCAGGGTGGCGGGAGTCACGAACAGGGTGGCGGCGGCCTCCTCGATGCTGCCGCCTTCGGCGAGCGCCAGCGCGGCGCGCGCTTCCGCCGGGGTGAGGCCGAAGACCTGCCGCAGCAGCGCCGCATCGGTGCAGGGATGCGCCGCGCAATCGGCGATGAAGGCGATCGCCTGCGGCGCGGTGTTGCCCTGCACGAACTCGTTTCCCGCAGGCAGCGCGGAGAACTGCACGCTGTAGGGAATCGCCCGGGAACGGCGCGGCACCGCCACGCTCCGGGCGAAATGCGGCACCTCGATGCGCTCGTGATCAAGCGCGGTCGCGAGCGCCTCGTTGAGGCGCGCGTTGGCTTGGGCGTCATGCGCCGTCAGTTTTTGTGCGCCGCCCGCCTGAAACAGCTTCATCCCGTCTGCCTCCTCGAAAATGCGCCAGGCGGCATCATTGGCGAAAGTCACCGTGCCGTCCGCCGCAAACAGCAGGATGCCGCTGTGGATGCGATCCAGCGCGGCGAGGCTCGCGGCCACGCGGAACTCGGCATCGCGCAGCCGCAGCATCACCCCCATCGCGCGGGAAAAATGGGGGGTCAGCAGGCCAAGCCTGCGCTTCTCCTCATCGCCGAAGCGCGCGTCGTTGCGACCACGGTAGAAATTGAATGCTGTCGGAACGGCCAGGGGGCTCTCCATGTCGAAGATAATTCCGTTCAGGCCCTGCGCCATGTCGTATTTACAAAGGTGCTCACGGTAGAGGATTGATTCAAGAAATTCCTCGTCGGAAACGTATTCGTGGCTGCACGCGATGCTGCCTTCATACAAGAGGCCGGCGGCCACAAAGCGTTCCGACCAGATGTCATGCTTGTGGTAGCGGGTCGCCCAGAGCTCCAAGCCCGCCTGGTCGATGTTGTAGGGCAGGGCGTAACCGCCAGCCGATGGAGGTGTAAGGGGTGTCATGAGCAGCCCCTTGGATGCGCCCACCCAAAGCGATGTGCGCTCGACGACCTCGGGCAGCAATGCAGGCTCGACCGAGGCATCGTAAATCCGCCCGATCAACTCGCTCAGCTCGCGCAACTCGTTCATGATGCTCTTTTCCTTCAGCCGTGCCGTCAGAAACTGTAGCGTCCCTCGACGCCGAACATGCGCGGGTCGCCGCGCCTGACATACTGGTTGCCGAAGAAATCGCGACCGCGCGCCGTCGTGTAGCTGCTGTCGAACAGGTTGCGCCCCCACAGACTCAGCCTCAAGGGCACACGGTCGGCGGCGAGCGACACGCGCGCGTTGACGACGTTCCGGCTGCCGATGATGTCCGTGGTTTCGCTGTTGTCCACGCCGCTGTACGACTTGCTGCGGTGGCTGTACTCGCCGTAGAAGTCGAGCCATCCGCCGAGGGAAGGCGCGGACATGCGGTAATTGGCCGTCAGCGCCGCCGTCAGGTCCGGCGCATAGGGCAGGCGCTTGCCGGCGGCGTCTCCGCCGCCCGTGAGGCCACCGGGAAAGCTGTCGAACGTGGCTCTCAGGATACCGATATTGCCGCCGACGCTGAAACTGTCGGTGAGCAGCGCGCGCAGGCTGGCCTCCATGCCTTCCGATTCGGCCTTCGCCGCGTTGCGCAACTGCATTTCGGTTCTGCCGCCGCCGAGGTCGGCGAACTGGAATACCTGTAAATCCCTGAAGCGGCTGTAAAAGAGCGCAAGGTCGTATGACATGCGGCGATCCGGAGTGGCGCCCTTCAGGCCGAGCTCGTAGCTGCCGACGGTTTCCCTGTTGAAGTCGATCTTGCCGGCGATCTGCGTCGGCGTCTGGTAATCGAAG
Organism: Gallionellales bacterium RIFCSPLOWO2_02_FULL_59_110; assembly: GCA_001801215.1. Classification (GTDB taxonomy): domain Bacteria; phylum Pseudomonadota; class Gammaproteobacteria; order Burkholderiales; family Gallionellaceae; genus Gallionella. The sequence continues at coordinate 59,465 of MGXA01000091.1, forward strand.
TTCCAGCCGCCGCTCTTGAAGCCGGTCGAGTATTTCCCGTAAAGGTTGAGCGACTTGTTTGCCGCCCAGGTCAGACCCGCCGTGGGGGTGAGCACGCCGTCGGAGCGGCTGTCGGTGTAGTTCCTGGCGGTGCCCATCGGCGGTGTGCCGCTGGCCGTGCCGTCGATGTTGTAGAACAGTCTCTTGCGCTCGTCGGTATAGCGCGCGCCGAGGTTGAGCGTGAGCCTCTCGGCCAGGTCGTAATCCAGCGAGCCAAACAGGGCGTATGAATCGGTCTTTACCGAGCCCCACAGCGGCACGGTGTTGCCGGGAGCCAGGTTGGTCAGCGCGCCGAACGGGATCGGAGAGGGCACGAGCGGATGTTGCACCAGCGTGTTGGTGTCGTTGCCGACCGTCGCCACGCGGTTGGTGTCCGCGAATTCGTGCATCAGGTAAACGCCGGCGACATAGCGCAGCGCTCCCTTGGCCGTGGACGCGATGCGGATTTCCTGCGAGAGCTGGCGGAAATCGTCGGTGTAGTCGACGCGAAAGATGTCGTTGGGGCTCCAGTCCACATCGTTCAGCAGGTTCTGGTGCGTGTCGCGATAGCCGGTGATGGCCGTCAGCGCAGCGCCCGCCATGTCGTAGTTCAGCGTCAGGTTGAGGCCGAAGAGCGTGTTGTTGACATGGGGAACGGTGTTGTAATTCACCGTGCGCCCGGAATACGGCTGCGCCAGCGGCACGTCGAACATCCCGGTCACGGCCTCGCCGAAGGCGATGTCCTGGCGGATGTCGGTGTGGTCGACGGAAAGGTTGAGCGCCAGCCGATCGGTCGGCTGGAAAGCGATCTGGCCGCGCACCGAGGCACGCTTCAGGTCGTCGAGATTCCGGTTGTCGAAAATGTTGGTGGTGAAGCCGTCGCGCGCCTCGTAGCCGACAGACAGCCTGCCCTGCATCCCGTCCGTCATTGGCCCGGAAACGTTGGCGTAGCCTTCGCGCGCACTGTAATTGCCCATCCCGGCGCGCACGGCGCTCTCGAATTTATCCGACGGCGCGCGGGTGACGATGTTGACTGCGCCGGCCACGGTGTTGCGCCCGAACAGGGAGCCCTGCGGGCCGCGCAGGATTTCCACTTGTTCGATGTCCAGCAGGGACTGGTCGAGGGCCTGCGTCTGCCCCATGTAAACCCCGTCCACATAAACCCCGGCGCGCGTATCGAAGCCGATATTGCGCCCTCCGCCGCCCACGCCGCGCACCGTGACGGTATTCACGCCGAGTTGCTGGTCGAGGGAGAAATTCGGCGCCAGTTGCTGCATCTCGGTCAGCGTCGCGGCGTGGCTGTTTTCCAAGTCTTTCCGGTCGACAACCGTCATGGAGATCGGCACGTTGCCAATCGGCTCGGCGCGCTTCTGCGCCGTGACCACCACCTCGCCCAGCATGGCCGGATCGGCCTGCTGCTGTTCGCCGGCGTGGCAGCAGGCTGCCGCCTGCGCCAGTGCTGGCACAACGCAGGCAAAAGAATACTTGCCCCGGAATTTGAGCCTGAAGTGCGGCATGAACCTCCACCGAGCTTTGATCGAAATTTCAGATAGCGTTTTATTTTTATCGGCATCACCCGAACGGGTGATGACAAGCCCATTATCTGGCACCAGAATCGTTCGTGCAAGCTCATTCAAACTTGCGGTATTTCTAACGGGAGGAATGCATGAGGTTTCTGTATTGCCGCCTTCAAGGCGTGGTCTTGAGTATTGCTTCCTTGGCGATCCTGCTTGCCGCCATGTCCGCTTCCAGGTTGCCGGAAATATTTCTCAGCCCGATGGGAGGAACCCTCGCTTCAGGCATAGCGACCGCTTTGACCGCCACGGCTATGCTTGCCCTGTTATTGGGGAATGGAGCCAGCGAATGAGGCAACCTATGACACAGTTCGCGAACGCAGCAAGCAAGCAAGCAAGCAAGCAAGCAAGCATTAGCTGATCTCACGCGGGAAAGTTCCCGCTGTTTCAAGCCGTTTTACCTCCTCCCATTACGGCGTATTGCGCTTTTTAGCGCCACCTTGTTGAGTGCGGCGGCATACCTCTCGCTCGCGGGGTTTTCGGCCATTCTCTCGGTGGAAGGCTGATGGACGCAATCAACACCAGCATTACCCAGTTGCAGCTTGCCGACACAGACCAGATCGGCCTGATACGCAAACGCTGCACCGATCAGGGCATCGTCAGCGTGAGCGAGATTGCCGAGGCCTGCGAGGCATTGCGCCAGAAACAGGTGGCGGCCGGGCTCTGGTGTTACGAGAATTACACGGAATCGGGCAGTCACTCGGAAGGGCTGGTCAAGAGCGCCGCTTCTTCCGCATCCCGGCATTCGGTCATCTGGCCTATCAATCATTATCTCGGCTTGAACCGGCACCCCGAGGTGATTCAGGCGACCATTCAGGCCTTGCAGAAATACGGAACCGGATGTGGCACCTCTGCAATGAGTGGCGGCCATAACCAACTGCATAAAGACCTTGAGCACAGGCTGGCGCACATCCTGCGCAAGGAAACGGCCATCCTGTTCCCCACCGGCTACAGCGCCAATCTGGGCGCCATTTCCGGCCTGACAAAAGGCAGCGACAGTTTCGTTCTGTTTGATCGCGAGTGCCACGCCAGCATCATCGACGGCTTCCGGCTGTCGGGCTGCAAATTCCTGCCATTCCGGCACAACGATATGGCCGACCTGGAAGAAAAGCTGCGAAATCATTCCCAGAACTACGCGAATGTTTTTGTCATCGTGGAATCGGTCTATTCCATGTCCGGCAAGGAAGCGCCCTTGCGGGAGATCGTGCAGCTCAAGCAACGCTATCCGTTCTATTTCTTCGTTGACGAGGCGCATGCATTCGGTTTGTACGATGTCGGCGGATTGTGCCGGAAACTGGGGGTTTCTGACGAAGTGGACTTCGTGATGACTACTTTCTCCAAGAGCACCGCCTCCATCGGCGGCGTAGTTGCCACCAGTCGCGCGTTCAAGAGCATGTTGCAAGTGGAAGCCAGCTCACATGTATTTCAGGCAACCTTAACACCACCCGATGCAGCTACCATTTTGGCAGCACTGGATGTCATCGAAAAAACACCAGAACTGGTGCAGTCGCTGTGGGATAAAACGGCCTACCTGCGCCAGGCATTTGCCCAGCATGGCTTTGATACCGGCAAGGGGGTGAGCCCGATTGTGCCCGTCTATATCCGGGATTCGGCCACCTTGCTGCAGATGGGGCGTGAAATGTTCAAGCATGGAATTTTCACAACTGCAATCACCTTTCCTGCGGTAAAACATTCCGAAGTCCGCTTTCGCTTTATCGTGAACGCATCGCACACCTACGAACAGATGGATCAGACTGTTGCCGTGATGGCCGAATTGGGCAAGAAGTTTGGGGTGATTTGAGTGCGGCAGCAAGTAACCCGGAAGCTTGCTGTACAGCAAAATATTTTCCGGTAATTTATTTTGTGAAAGGATTGCTATGTCCAACAAAACGAAGCGCGACCCAAGAGATGCATTTCCTTGGTCGGTTAAAGAAATGCCCCTTACGTTAACTGGCCTCATTGGGCGAAAGGTTCGAATTGTGCGATCAGGAGATGTTGTAACTCAGGATTTTCAGCCGGGCAGAGTCACAATTTTCATCTCAGACGCTCATCGAATCGAAGACATCAAAATTGAACCTGGTGGTGATACTGAATAAATCCGAATTTGTCACTCCCGCGAGAGTGAACTGGAAGTCTCAAATGGAACCGACCGGTCGTACAGCGTTTCCGGCGCGATGTCGAGGTTGCCCGGCCAGCACACGGTGTCGCAGGCAACGTGCGCTTGTTTGAACAGGCTCAGGTCTTTCAGGCGGGTAAAGATGCCGCGTTGCAGGTACGGGCGTGCATCGAACAGCCGGGTTTCACCTGTGCTGAAGGTCAGCACCAGATGATAGTCGTCGCGAGGATGGGCTGATTGAACGGTTTCCATGTTGGTTTACCGCAGGGGGTCAATAGGGAATGGCGGTTGCGAAAGCCCCGTTTTGGCACGTGCCGAACGCACCAAAAGCTGCTCCGGCGTGGTCACTCTGCCAGCACCGGCTTTAGCCTCTGTCAGTGCTTGCCGCACGTCTGGTAATTCCATGCCCGCATCCCGTTCAATGGCGCGAGCAATTTTTTGCGAGTTGGGCAAGATGCCGCCCAGCCCTGCTAACCCCAATTCAATATCCATGTCACACCGCCTTTTTAATATCGCCGGGCGCAGTGTTGGCTTGATCGGATTACCGGCATCCTGCGCACCTGTATGAGGCTTTCTGCTACGGAGACGAAACGATGAGCTATACCGGAGAATGCGTCTTGAGCCAGTCGCGCAATGCCGCATTCATGCGTGTTTGCCAGCCCGCACCCGAGGCGCGGAAGGCGGCCAGCACATCACGATCCAGGCGAATTGCCACTTGTTCTTTTGTTCCTGAACCAGAAGGGCGACCACGCTTGGCTCGATACGATTCCAGCGCAGCATTCAGCTCTTCCTGTGAGGCTGGGCGGTCATCTTCGTTCTTGCCGTCCCAGACAAAATCATTTTCCGGCGGAATAGCGCGTACAGCCGCCAGCACTTCTTTACGACTCATCGTATTCGTTTTCGAGCCAGACATCGTACACCTCACGTTCTTTATTGCTTGCAGGGCGAAAGCTGATAACGCGCGTCGCACCGTCACGCTCGGTATGAACTACCGTCAACACCGCCAGCAAGCCCAGCGCATAGGAAAACGACTGAATCCGGGCTTCGCCGCCGCGCACCACATGAACGTCCATCCGGTAGCGCGAATCCAGCACTTCGTTTGCATCGGTGAAGTCGAAACCATGCTTCTGAAGATTCTCGCGGCGCTTGACTTCATCCCATATCAATTTGGTTTTCACGCCAATAATTGTATATGCGTTAATTGCGCCGGTCAAACATTATTTGTATATGCATTTAACCTAACGGGCATGGCAAAGATACCACCCCTGATAATGAAATTCGCCATGCTCGTTTCCCCAACCCTCCCCCGAAGAGAGAGGGGGCGAACGAATCGCTACGCGAGTTTCACGTTAACGCAGCGCTTCCGCCAAGTCTGCCCGTGCAGCGGCTTCGCTGCGCAGCTTGCCGAATCCTGCATGGCCGAGTTCGAGCGGTTTGCCCGCGCCGTTCATCTTGTTCGGCTTACACAGCAAGCAGCCCGCGCGGGCATTCTTCGGGCGTTTCCGTTTGTGGTTCATGCCGCCAATTCCTCGGACAGGTCTGGATGCCGCTCGATCAGCCGCAGCAGGCATATAACCTCGCCCGGCGGTGCGAACCTTCCTTGCTCCCAGTCGCGCAAGGTTGCTACGGGAGTGGCGATTCGATCGGCAAAAGCCTGTTGCGATAGCCCTGTCTTGGCGCGTGCCGAACGCACCAAAAGCTGCTCCGGCGTGGTCACCCTACCAGCACCGGCTTTAGCCTCTGTCAGCGCTTGCCGCACGTCCGGCAATTTCATGCCCGCATCCTTTCAATGGCACGAGCAATTTTTTGCGAGTTGGGCAAGATGCCGCCCAGCCCTGCTAACCCCAATTCAATATCCATGTCACACTGCCTTTTCAATATCGCCGGGCGATTTGTGGTTTATGTCAGCCGCACTTCCAGTCGCTTGCCCAGTGCCGCCGCGTATTTGCGCAACGTGGCGAGCGATGGCGACGGGCTACCCGTGATCAGTGCGTTTTCCAGCCGGGCGATGGCCGGGGCTTTTGTTCCCATGCGTTCCGCCACCTGCGCTTGGGTCAATCCGGCTTCCTTGCGTGCGGCCAGAATCGCATCGAACATCGGCATTTCTTCACGCTCCAACCGTTCCACCTCCGCGCGAACGGCGGGGTCTTCCATCCACTTGGCAACCATTTTTCCATGCGTATCGTCAGGCAACATTTTTGATCTCCTTCAAACGTCTTTCGGCAATCCGCCGCTCGTTCGGCGGGGTTTTCTGGGTCTTCTTCACAAACGAATGCAGCATCACGATACGGCGACCGACCATCGTGCAGTAGAACACGCGGGCGATGCCTTCCGCGCCTTTCAGCCGCAACTCGAACAGCCCGCCGCCAAATACTTCGGTATGCGGCTCG
>MGXA01000092.1 GCA_001801215.1 Gallionellales bacterium RIFCSPLOWO2_02_FULL_59_110
AAGGTGATCGGATAGTTGTGTATGCCCTGACAACGTCAACGGCTCTTGTGTAAGCTATAAACTATTTTGGCTTACACAAGCGCCCTTGTGTAAGGTGGACTTAACGCAATTATCGGTTTGGTAGATATGCTGTCGAAAACAGGAAGTAACTATGAAAATCAAGTTCGATAGCAACCAGCCCTACCAGCGCAATGCGATGGACGCAGTGATCGGGCTGTTCGACGGGCAACCGCTGAGTTCCGGCGCGTTCGAGTTTGAATTATCCGATGCCGGTTCGTTGGCTGGTTTGACAGAGCTGGGGCTGGGCAACCGGCTTGCGTTGGATGAGACGGCGTTGCTGCGCAATCTGCAAACGGTGCAACAGGCGAACAAGTTGCCCGCCAGCGATGCGCTGGATGGAATGAACTTTTCGGTGGAGATGGAAACCGGCACGGGCAAGACCTACGTTTATTTGCGTTCTATTTTCGAGCTGCACCAGCGCTATGGTTTTTCCAAGTTCATCATCGTGGTGCCGAGCGTGGCGATACGCGAAGGCGTGATTACCAGCCTGCGTCTGATGAAGGAACATTTTCAGGCGCTGTTCGGCAATGTCGCGTTCGATAGCTGGGTGTATGACTCGAAGCAGTATTCCAAACTGCGCCAGTTCGCGCAGAGCAGCACGCTGCAAATTCTGGTGATGAACATCGACGCTTTCAACAAGCAGGCAAACAATGTGATCCATCAGGACAAAGACCAGCTTTCCGGGCGCAAGCCGATCGAGTTTGTGCAGGCCGCGCAGCCCATCGTGGTGCTGGACGAGCCGCAGAATATGGAGAGCGAGCAGGCTAAAAAAGCCATCGCCAGCCTGAACCCGCTGTGTACCTTGCGCTATTCGGCGACGCATCGGAACAAATACAACCTCGTTTACAAGCTCGACCCGGTGCAGGCTTACGACCTGAAGCTGGTGAAACGCATCGAGGTCAGTTCGGTGCTGGACGATCCCGACTTCAACCAGCCGTTCATTCAGGTGCAGAGCATCAGTGCGACCAAGACCAAGGTCACCGCCAAACTGCTAATCGACATAAACGAAAAGGCCGGACCGCAGCGCAAGAGCATTTCCATCAGTGCGGGCGGGGTGGATTTGTTCGAGAAGACGAATGAGCGCGGCAACTATGTGGGTCATATCGTTGACGAGATCAACTCGGCTGACAACTACGTGAGCTTCACCAACGGGCTGGTGCTGAATGTCGGCCAGACGCACGGCGGGCGCGGCGATGATGTGATGCGTGTGCAGATACGCGAGACGGTGCGCGAGCATTTTGAAAAAGAGCTGCGCATCAATAAATTGCTGCCCAGTATTGCCGGGGTGGATGCGCGCTTGAAAGTGTTGTCGTTGTTTTTCATCGACCGGGTGGCGAACTACGCGGCGGAAGACGGCAAGATTCGTCTCTGGTTTATCGAGGCATACAAAGAGTTGTCGGCTTTGGCGAAGTACCGCGAGCTGTCGCCGCTGCCGGTGGAGAAAGTGCACAACGGTTACTTCGCGGCTGTCAAAGGCATGGCGAAAGACACGCGCGGCGATACGGCGGCGGACGATGATGCTTACGCGCTCATCATGCAGGACAAGGAGCGGCTGCTTTCGCCCGAGGAGCCGCTGCGCTTTATCTTCAGCCATTCCGCGCTACGCGAGGGCTGGGACAATCCCAACGTGTTCCAGATATGCACGCTGAACGAAACCAAATCCGAAATTAAGAAGCGCCAGGAGATAGGGCGGGGTTTGCGTCTGCCGGTGCTGGAAAGCGGCGAGCGCTGTTTCGATGCCAGCATCAACCGGCTGACGGTGATCGCCAACGAGCATTACGACGAGTTTGCCGCGAAGCTGCAAAGCGAGATTGAAGACGAGTGCGGCGTGTCGTTTGCGGGGCGCATCGTCAACAAGAAGGAAGCGCGCACCGCGAAGCTGAAAACCGGCTGGAGGCTGAACGAGGATTTCAAGGAGCTGTGGGCGCGCATCAAGCACAAGACCCGCTATGCGGTGGATTATCAAACGGACGTGCTGGTGGAGCGCGCCGCAAACAATCTGGCTTCTCGGGAAAAGATAGCGCCGAGCAGGATGAGCATACAGCGCGGCGGCATCGTGATGTCCGGCGAGGGCGTGGATGCGCAGTTGCTGGGGGTACGCGAAGCGGAGGCGAAGGATTACAGGGCGATCAACGTGCCCGATATGCTGGGTTACCTGCAAGCCAAAACCGAACTGACGCGCAAAACCATTGCCGAGATATTGATGCGCTCGGGTCGTTTGAACGAAGTGCGGCACAATCCGCAGCAATTCCTCGAACAAGCACAGCAAGCCATAGATGCGGAGTTGCATAGCCTGATGATAGACGGCATCAAGTACGAGCGCATCAACGGGCAGGAATACGAAATGATGTTGTTTGAAGCGGAAGAAATCACCGGCGCGCTGACCAGCATGATCGAAGTGGATAACAGCATCTACGATGCCGTGCTGTTCGAGTCGGAAGTAGAGCGCGCTTTTGCCGAGGCCATGAGCACACGGACGGACATCAAGCTGTTCATCAAACTGCCCTGGTGGTTCAAGATCGACACGCCTATCGGCACCTATAACCCGGACTGGGCTATTGTGAAAGAAGATGACCAAAAGGTTTATCTGGTGCGCGAGACCAAATCCACCAAGGATCAATTGAAGCTGCGCGGCTCGGAGTGGGCGAAGATACAGTGCGGCAGGGCGCATTTCGATACGCTGAGTGTGGATTTCGATCACATCGTGAACGCGAGTGGTATTGGTTAAGGAGTGGCAGTGACCGATCAGGGCGTCAAGCAATCCATCCGTAAGTCCATTATCGCGCTACGCGAGCAGCTTCTCGCCGACATCCGCGCCTCGCACAGCGCGGCGATCATCGAACGGCTGTTGAAATTACCCCAGTACCGGCAGGCCGAAGCCGTGCTGGGCTACATGAATTTCGGCGCGGAATTCGAAAGCTCGCTGTGGATCGAACGTGCGTTGACAGAAGGCAAGCGGCTGGCGTTGCCGAAGGTGAACCGCCACACCAACCATCTCGACCTGTACTGGGTGGATGACCCGGAGAACCAGTTGGCGGCGGGGCTGTGGGGAATACGCGAGCCGGTCGTCGAGCGTTGCGAGAAGCTGGTTGCGCCGGATGAAATAGAGTTCGCCTTGCTGCCGGGGGTGGCATTCACGCGCGACGGTGCGCGGCTCGGCTATGGCGGCGGGTTTTACGACAAGCTGTTTGCAGGCATGGTGCAGCGCCCTGCGCTGGTCGCCGCGGCGTTTGCGTTGCAGATCGTCGAACGTCTTCCGCAGGAGGCGACCGACATCAGGGTCGAATGGATCGTCACCGAGCAGGAAGCAATAGACTGCTCGATGCAGGAGAACATTTGATTTTCGGTTTGTTGGGTTACACCCGCAAGGAGCAGGCCGTGGTTGTTAAGAGGCTAAAGCCCCAACAACACACGCTCCGCGATAAAACCGCTAACCCGACCTGCATGGCTAAAATACAGTGTTCACCTTATACAAGGGATTGGTCTCGCCGATACAATCCGCTGATTATCCGCGAACATCCGTGTTAATCTGCGACTGAACCGAGTTTTTCGCAAATGGCGTTGGCTCTAAGAGAGGTGGAAGATGGCATCTTTACCCGATTACGAACCGCCCGATCCCGATCCACAGGAAACCCAGGAGTGGCTGGATGCGCTCGACTCGGTGCTGGAAAACGAAGGCGCGGAGCGCGCGCATTTTCTGATCGAACAGTTGATCGACAAGACGCACGACACCGGTGCCGGCATGTCGTTCTGCAAGACCACTCCGTATTGCAACACCATCCCGCCTAACCGGGAGCAACGCTCCCCCGGCAACCATGAGCTGGAGCACCGCATCCGCGCCCTGACGCGCTGGAATGCGACGGCGTTGGTGCTGAACGCCAACCGCGAGTCTTCCGGGCTGGGCGGGCATATCGCTACCTTTGCCTCGGCGGCCACGCTGTACGACGTGGGCATGGACCATTTCTTCCACGGCAAGACCGAGAACCACGGCGGCGACCTGGTTTATTTCCAGGGGCATTCCGCACCAGGCATGTATGCGCGCGCCTTCCTCGAAGGGCGGCTGACCGAAGAGCAGATGCGCAAGTTCCGCCGCGAGGCGGAAGGCGGCGGTCTGTCGTCCTATCCGCACCCGTGGCTGATGCCGGACTTCTGGCAGTTCTCCACAGTGTCGATGGGGCTGGGGCCGCTGATGGCGATTTATCAGGCGCGCTTCATGCGTTATCTGGAACACCGAGGCATCGTGCAGACCGCCGGGCGCAAGGTGTGGGCCTTCCTCGGCGACGGGGAGACCGACGAACCGGAAGCGCTGGGCGCGATCTCGCTGGCGGGGCGCGAACATCTCGACAACCTGATCTTCGTCGTCAATTGCAATTTACAGCGGCTCGACGGCCCGGTGCGCGGCAACGGCAAGATCATCCAGGAACTGGAGGGCGTGTTTCGCGGCGCGGGCTGGAACGTCATCAAGGTGGTATGGGGCAGGCACTGGGATCGCCTGCTCGCGAAGGACAGCAACGGCCTGCTGCTCCAGCGCATGCAGGAAGCGGTGGACGGCGAATACCAGACCTACAAGGCCAGGGACGGCGCGTACGTGCGCGAACATTTCTTCGGCAAATATCCGGAGTTGCTGGAGATGGTCGCGGACATGTCCGACGACGAATTGTGGCGGCTGAACCGCGGCGGCCACGATCCGTACAAGGTGTACGCGGCCTATGCGGAGGCAGCACAGCACACCGGCCAGCCGACCGTGATCCTCGCGAAGACGGTGAAGGGCTACGGCATGGGCGCGTCCGGCGAGGCGCAGAACCCGACCCATCAGCAGAAGAAAATGGATGTGGATTCACTGCGCCAATTCCGCGACCGCTTCAACATCCCGCTGAGCGACGCGCAGGTGGAAAGTCTGGATTTCTATCGCCCGCCCGAGGACAGCCTGGAGATGAAGTACCTCAGGGAGCGCGTTGAGACGCTGGGTACGCTGCCGGTGCGCGACCCGGTCAGCGAGCCGTTGCAGATACCGGCGCTGGATGCGTTCGACGTGCTGCTGAAGGGAACAGAAGACCGCGAGATTTCCACCACTATGGCGTTCATGCGCCTGCTCGGTATCCTGGTCAAGGACAAGAACATCGGCAAGCTGATCGTGCCTATCGTGCCGGACGAGGCGCGCACTTTCGGCATGGACGGGCTGTTCCGCCAGATCGGCATTTTCTCGCAGGTCGGCCAGCTTTACACGCCGCAGGACGCAGACCAGTTGATGTTCTACAAGGAGGACAAGACCGGCCAGATATTGCAGGAAGGCATCACCGAAGCGGGGGCGATGTCCTCGTGGATCGCCGCCGCGACGGCCTACGCGAACCACGGCGCGGCGACGATCCCGTTCTACATCTACTACTCGATGTTCGGCTTCCAGCGCATCGGCGATCTGGCTTGGGCGGCGGGCGACATGCTGGCGCGCGGCTTCCTGCTCGGTGGCACCGCCGGGCGCACCACGCTGAACGGCGAAGGGTTGCAGCATCAGGACGGACACAGCCACTTGCAGGCGGCGCTGATTCCCAACTGCGTGGCCTACGACCCGGCCTTTGCCTATGAGCTGGCGGTCATCATTCACGATGGGATGCGCCGCATGGTTGTGAATCAGGAGAACGTGTTCTATTACATCACGGTGATGAACGAGAACTATGCCCATCCCGCGATGCCGGAGGGCGCGGAGGCGGGCATCGTCAAGGGCATGTATCTTTTCAGAGGACAGAGGACAAAAGACAGAGAAACCCACCCCCATCCTAACCTTCCCCCTGAAGGGGAAGGGACGATTGCTCCCTCCCCTTCAAGGGGAGGGTTGGGGAGGGGATGGGTTGATTCGCTCCCCCGTGAAGAGGACGGGACTCGCTCCCTCCCCTTCAAGGGGAGTGCTGGGGTGGGGATGGGGGAAAAGCCCGTTGTTCAACTGCTCGGCAGCGGCACGATCCTGCGCGAGGTGATTGCGGCGGCGGAACTGCTGGAAAAGGATTTCGGCGTGGTGGCCGACATCTGGAGCGTGACCAGCTTCAACGAGCTGCGCCGCGACGGGCTGGATTGCGAGCGCTGGAACATGCTGCATCCCGAAATGCCGCGCCGCGCGAGTTACGTCGAGCAATGTCTCGCCGGGCGCAGCGGCCCGGCGATTGCGGCGACCGATTACATCAAGAGTTACGCCGACCAGATACGCCCGTATGTTCCGGGGCGCTACAAGGTGCTGGGCACGGACGGCTTCGGCCGCTCCGACACGCGCGAGAAACTGCGCCGCTTCTTCGAGGTGGATCGGTTCTATATTGCGGTTGCCGCACTGAAGGCGCTGGCCGATGAGGGCGCGATCCAGATAGGCGAAGTCAGCAGGGCGATCAAGTTATACGGGATCAACCTCGACAAACCTAACCCGGCGACGGTTTGAGGGGAAGCGCCATGGCAGAGATCAAACAAATTCAGGTTCCGGACATCGGTAACTTCAAGGATGTAAACGTCATCGAGGTGCTGGTAAAGGCAGGCGACACGGTCAAGGCGGAAGACGCGCTGATCACGCTGGAAACCGACAAGGCGACGATGGACGTGCCTGCGCCGTTTGCTGGCGTGGTGAAGGAAATGAAGGTCAAGGCCGGCAACAAGGTTTCGCAGGGCGCGGTGATTTTGTTGCTGGAGAGCGGTGATACGGGGGGCGTGCCTGCAATACAGCCAGCTGCTACGGTAGCAACATCAGTTGCGGCATCGCCTGTGCCTGCTGCGCAAACCGCTAACCCCTCCCGGCCTCCCCTTGTCAGGGGAGGAGGCGTGGCTCCCTCCCCTGATGGAACCACTAGCCATTCGACTAGGCTGCCAAAAGACGACAGCCAAGTCGCTGGTTACACCCCCCCTTTTGCAAAGGAGGGAGCGGTTACCGCTTCGGCAACACCGCTTTCTGTTCAAACAACACCGGCCTTGGCAATAAAAACAACTGCTTCTGATGCATCAGCAACTCCCCCCTTTGCAAAAGGGGGGATGGGGGGGATTTCAGCCCACGCCAGCCCCGCAATCCGCCGCTTCGCGCGCGAGCTGGGCGTGGATTTGACTCGAGTGCAAGGCGGCGGCGCGAAGGGGCGCGTCACGAAAGACGACGTGCAGAGCTTCGTCAAGGCCGCGCTGGCGCAGTCGCGCAGTACGGGCGGCTTGCAGGTCGCCGCAATGCCCGAAATCGATTTTTCGCAGTTCGGCCCCATCGAAACCAGGCCGCTGGCGCGCATCCGAAAAATCTCCGGAGCGAACCTGCACCGCAACTGGGTGAGCATTCCGCATGTCACGCAGTTCGACGAGGCCGACATCACCGAGATGGAAGCCTTCCGCAAACAGTTGAACGAGGAATATGCCGGGCAGAGCATCAAGATCACGCCGCTGGCCTTTCTGCTCAAGGCCGTGGTGGAGGCCTTGCAGCAGTTTCCGGAATTCAACGCCTCGCTCGATGCGAGTGGCGAAAACCTGGTGCTGAAAAAATATTTCCACATCGGCGTGGCGGTGGATACGCCGGACGGCCTGATGGTGCCGGTGCTGCGCGACGTGCGCTGTAAAGGCATCGTGCAGCTCGCCAAAGAGCTGGCCGAAGCCAGTGCGCGGGCACGCGATGGAAAGCTGACAGCGACCGACATGCAGGGCGGCTGCTTCACCATTTCCAGCCTCGGCGGCATCGGCGGCACGGCATTCACGCCCATCGTCAACGCGCCGGAAGTGGCGATCCTCGGCGTGTCGCGCGCCGCCATGAGGCAGGTATACAAGGACGGCGCATTCGCGCCGCGCCTGATGCTGCCGCTGTCGCTGTCATACGACCACCGCGTGATCGACGGTGCGTCCGCCGTGCGTTTCATCGTTTACCTGGCGCAAACGCTGGCCGATATCCGCCGCCTCGCGCTGTAGGCGCTTTGTCGGCTCGGCGGAATATGAGAGAATCCGGCCATGGCTTCTCCATTTAAATTCCTGACCACCCGTGTCCAACTACAATCTTTAGCAGTGTGAGCGACACACCAATAGGTATTCTCGGCGGCACCTTCGATCCGATTCATTTCGGCCACCTGCGCCTTGCCGAGGAAATGCTGGAACTGGCCAACTTGCGCCAGATACGCTTCATCCCGACCGGTACGCCACCGCATCGCGATGCGCCGCAAGTATCCGCGCAGCATCGCAGCGCGATGGTGCGCCTAGCCATTTCCGGCCAACCCGCTTTCGTGCTGGACGAGCGCGAAGTCAATCGCAACACGTCATGTTATACGGTGGATACGCTGCACGAATTGCGCGCCGAACTGGGCGCGGCGCAGCCGCTGTGCCTGCTGATGGGCGGCGACGCCTTCCTGCAATTGCACACCTGGCACGAATGGGAACAGTTGTTCGGTCTGGCGCATATCGTGGTAGGCTACCGCCCCGGCTTCACCCTCGAGGAACGCATCCATACCGCGACACCGGTGTTGTGCCGGCACTACCAGCAGCGCCTGTGTTCCGTCGAGGCGCTTTCGCAGCAACCCTGCGGCGGCATTACCGAACTGGCCATCCCCAAGCTGGAGATTTCCGCCACCGATATCCGCCGCCGCGTCGCGGAAGGCCGCACCATACGCTACCTCCTGCCTGACGCAGTGTCCGGCTACATTTATCAACATCATTTATACCAACCATGCTGACAACAGAAGAAAAAACCCAGGCCGTTATCGCCGCGCTCGAAGACATCAAGGCCAGCGATATTACCGTGATCGACACCAGCAAGCTCAGCTCGATGTTCGAGCGCATGGTCATCGCCAGCGCGCAATCTACACGCCAGACCAAGGCCATTGCCGACAACGTGGTGGTCAAGCTCAAGGAGCGCGGCGAACAGATTTACGGTCGCGAAGGCGAGGACAGCGGGGAATGGATACTGATCGACCTGGGCGAGGTGCTGGTGCATATCATGCAGCCCGCCATCCGCGATTATTACAACCTCGAAGAGCTGTGGAGCAAGGCGCAGGCGGCGCGCCCGAAACTGGCTCCAGCACCAAAATAAACGTGAGCCCGGAAAAATCTATCGTAGGGGCGCGATTCATCGCGTCCTGTTCTATTCACACACCGGACGAAGGGCGCGATGAATCGCGCCCCTGCCAAGACCTGCGCTGGGATAAATGAAACTCATCATCGTATCGGTCGGACACAAGGTGCCGGACTGGATTACGGCAGGCTTTAACGAGTACGCAAAAAGAATGCCGCGCGAGGCAAAAATAGAATTGCTGGAAATCAAGCCCGAGCCGCGCAGTACCGGCAAAAACACCGCGCAGATCATGGAAGCGGAAGCACAGCGCATCCTCGCCGCCCTGCCGCAGAACTGCCAGCGCATCGCGCTGGACGAGCGCGGCACGCAACCGACCACCAGGCAGCTTGCGGCGCAAATGCAGGACTGGATGGGCGCAGGGCGCGATGTGGCGTTCATTATCGGCGGCGCGGACGGCCTGCACAATTCGGTCAAACAGGCAACGCGGCAACTGTTGGCGCTGTCTGCGCTGACACTGCCGCATGCCTTCGTGCGCGTGTTGCTCGCCGAACAGTTGTATCGGGCGCACAGTCTGCTGCACAATCACCCCTACCATCGTGAATAGGAACTTGTTATGCGCATCATCAAGCCGCGCATCTATCTCGCCTCGCAAAGCCCGCGCCGCCGCGAATTGCTCAAACAGATCGGGGTCAGTTTCGAGATACTGCTGCTGCGTTCCAGCCCCGGACGCAGTGCGGACGTGGACGAGACGCCCCATCCCGGCGAAGCGCCGGAGAGTTATGTGCGGCGGGTTTGCCGCGCCAAGGCAGAAGCGGGTAATACTGCGCTGAAACTGCGCAACTTGCCGCCGTTTCCGGTGCTGGCTGCCGATACGACGGTCGCGCTGGATGGCAAAATTTTCGGCAAACCGGACAATGCCAACCTTGCCGCCGCGATGCTGCGCCAGCTTTCCGGCCAGGAACACCGGGTACTCAGCGCGGTGTCCGTCGCTCTGGATGGGCATGTCGAGACTGCGCTTTCCACTTCCACCGTGCGATTTGCGCAGCTCGACGAAGAACGTATCCAGCGCTACCTGCTTACCCGCGAGTATACTGACAAGGCTGGCGGCTACGCCATCCAGGGGCATGCCGGGGCGTTCATCGAGCATATTTCCGGGAGCTATTCCGGCGTAATGGGCTTGCCGCTGTACGAGACGGCGGAGCTATTGCGGCATTTTAATTATCCGGCACCTTAACACCACATGAATACAACCGCTATGAACGAAGAAATCCTGATCAACGTCACCCCGCAGGAAACACGCGTTGCGGTGGTGCAACTCGGCGTGGTGCAGGATCTGCATATCGAACGCACCAGCAGCTGCGGCATCGTCAGCAACGTTTATCTCGGCAAGGTAAAGCGCGTCCTGCCCGGCATGCAATCCGCTTTTATCGACATCGGCCTGGAGCGCTCCGCATTCCTGCATGTCGCGGATATCTGGGAAAACAGCAATGACAACGACGCCGCCAAGCCGATAGAAAAAATCCTTTTCGAGGGGCAAACCCTGCTGGTGCAGGTCATCAAGGAACCCATCGGCAGCAAGGGCGCGCGGCTGTCCACGCAGATCAGCATCGCCGGGCGCCAACTGGTTTACCTGCCGCAGGAAACGCATATCGGCGTATCGCAACGCATCGAGAGCGCGGCGCAGCGCGATGCTTTGCGTGCCCGCCTGCAAGCCGCGTTGCCGCCGGACCATCAGGGCGGCTATATTATCCGCACCGCTGCCGAGACGGCGGCAGACCCGGACTTCATCGCCGATATCGCCTATCTCGACAAGCTCTGGCATAACCTGCAAAACACGGTGCAAAGCGCCAGCGCGCCGCAGTTGCTGTATCAGGAGCTCAACCTCAGTCTGCGGGTGTTGCGCGATTTCGTCGGCACCGATGCGCCCCGCATCCAGGTGGATTCGCGCGCCACCTATCAGAGCATGCTGGAGTTCGCGCAGGCCTACAACCCACCGGCGGCAGAGCGCCTCGAACACTATCAGGGAGCTCGTCCGCTGTTCGACCTGTACGGCGTGGAAGATGAAATCGAGCGCGCGCTGGCCAAGCGCGTGGATCTGAAATCCGGCGGCTATCTGATCATCGACCAGACCGAAGCGCTGACCACCATCGACGTGAACACCGGCGGCTTTGTCGGGTTGCGCAATTTCGACGACACCATCTTCAAGACCAACCTGGAGGCCACGCAAGCCATTGCGCGGCAACTGCGTTTGCGCAACTTGGGCGGCATCATCATCTGCGACTTCATCGATATGGACACGCAGGAACATCGCGATGCGGTGCTGGATGAATTCAAAAAAGCCCTGTCGCTCGACCACATGCATGTCACCGTGAACGGATTTTCTTCGCTGGGGCTGGTGGAAATGACGCGCAAGCGCACCCGCGAAAGCCTGGCGCACATATTGTGCGAACCCTGCCCGACCTGCCAGGGGCGCGGCGAGGTGAAGACCGCCCAGACCGTGTGCTACGAAATCCTGCGCGAAATCCTGCGCGAGGCGCGCCAATTCAATGCGCGCGAATACCGCATCCTGGCCTCGCAACAGGTGATCGACCTGTTCCTCGAAGAAGAATCCACCGCGCTGGCGCAGCTTTCCGACTTTATTGCCAAGCCGGTTTCCATGCAGGTCGAGACGCTTTACAGCCAGGAACAGTACGATGTCATCCTGATGTGAGAGCCTATAGGAATGGCCGGGCGCATCGAATATAATTACGCCTTTATTCACCCACACCCCCAGCGGGCAAAACAGACATGATTCTGGTATCCGGCAGCGTGGGCTTTATCGGCTCGAATTTTAGTTTCGGCATAACGCGCTTGCGCGCATTAGCCTGCACTGAAATTCGGGCAGAGGGTTTTGTTACCCGGAAGGCGGCCTCATGATTCTGGTTACCGGCAGCGCAGGTTTTATCGGTTCGAATTTTAGTTCCGGCATAAAGCGCTTGCGCGCATTAGCCTTCACTGAAATTCGGGCAGAGGGTTTTGTTACCCGGAAGGTGGCCTCATGATTCTGGTTACAGGCAGTGCAGGTTTTATCGGTTCGAATTTTGTCCTGGACTGGCTTGCGCACCAGGATGAAGCCGTTATCGGCCTGGACAAACTGACCTACGCGGGCAATCTGGAAAACCTCGCCTCCCTCAAGGGCGACGCGCGGCACACTTTTGTGCGCGGCGATATCGGCGACAAGGAACTGCTGGACAGGCTGCTTGCGGAACATCGCCCGCGCGCCGTCGTCAACTTCGCGGCGGAGAGCCATGTGGACCGCTCCATCCACGGTCCGGAAGATTTTATCCAGACCAACATCGTTGGCACCTTTCATCTGCTCGAGGCGGTGCGCGCCTATTGGTGCAAGTCGAGCAGCGCGGAAGGCGCGGCCTTCCGCTTCCTGCATGTTTCCACCGACGAAGTGTACGGTTCGCTTGCCAAAGGCGACCCCGCTTTCAGCGAAACGCACCGCTACGAGCCGAACAGCCCGTATTCCGCCAGCAAGGCCGCCAGCGACCATCTGGTGCGCGCCTACCATCACACCTATGGCCTGCCGGTGCTCACTACCAATTGCTCCAACAATTACGGCCCGCTCCACTTCCCGGAGAAGCTCATTCCGCTGATGATCGTCAACGCACTGGCGGGCAAGCCGCTGCCGGTTTACGGCGACGGCCAGCAAATCCGCGACTGGCTCTATGTCCGAGATCATTGCAGCGCGATTCGCCGCGTGCTCGAGGCTGGCAAGGTCGGCGAGGTGTACAACATTGGCGGCTGGAACGAAAAAGCCAACCTGGACATCGTGCATACCGTCTGCGCGCTGCTCGACGAGCTGCGCCCGCGCCAGGACGGCAAGTCCTACCGCGATCAGATCGCCTTTGTCGCCGACCGCCCCGGCCACGACCGCCGCTATGCGATCGATGCGCGCAAAATTGAGCGCGAGTTGGGCTGGAAACCTGCCGAAACCTTCGAGACCGGCATCCGCAAGACCGTGCAATGGTATCTGGACAACCAGGAATGGGTACGCAACGTGCAGTCCGGCGCATACCGGCAGTGGGTAGAAAAGAACTAC
The DNA here is from genome assembly GCA_001801215.1 of Gallionellales bacterium RIFCSPLOWO2_02_FULL_59_110. Taxonomy (GTDB): domain Bacteria; phylum Pseudomonadota; class Gammaproteobacteria; order Burkholderiales; family Gallionellaceae; genus Gallionella. The sequence goes on from MGXA01000092.1 coordinate 13,149, forward strand.
GCGGAACGGGGCTGATGAAAATCCTCCTGTTCGGCAAAGGCGGCCAGGTCGGCTGGGAACTGCAACGCAGCCTTGCGCCGCTCGGCGAACTAGTCGCGCTGGATACCGGCAGCCGGGAGATGTGCGGCGATTTTACCGACCCGGACGGCCTTATCCGGACGATTCGCGCCGTCGCACCGGACGTGATCGTCAATGCGGCTGCCCATACGGCGGTGGACAAGGCGGAGAGCGAGCCCGAACTCGCCCGCGCCATCAACGCGCTGGCGCCCGCAACGCTGGCGCAGGAGGCCAAACGCGGCGGCGCATGGCTGATCCATTACTCCACCGACTATGTATTCGACGGCAGCGGCGAACGGCCTTGGCGCGAGGAAGATGCCACCGCGCCGCTCAGTGTCTATGGAACAACCAAGCTTGAGGGCGAGCAGCTCATCGGACAGTCCGGTTGCCGCCACCTGATCTTCCGCACCAGCTGGGTGTACGGCGCGCGCGGCGGCAACTTTGCCAAGACCATGTTGAAATTAGCGCAGGAGCGCGACACGCTCAAGGTGATCGACGACCAGATCGGGGCGCCTACCGGGGCGGATCTGCTGGCCGATGTTACCGCTCATGCCATCCGCGCCGCACGCCAGCGACCGGAGTTGTCCGGGCTGTATCACCTGGTTGCTTCCGGCGAGACCTCGTGGCACGGTTACGCCCGCCATGTTCTGGAATTTGCGCGCCGTGCCGGAACCGGTCTCAAGGTTGAACCGGAGGCAATCGAGGCAGTGCCCACCAGCGCCTTTCCTACCCCGGCAAAACGGCCCCTCAATTCGCGCCTGGACACCGGCAAGTTTCAGCAGACTTTTGGACTGATTACTCCGCGCTGGGAAAATGGCGTGACTAGGATGCTATCGGAAATTTTGGAAAACTAACCATGAAGAACCGCAAAGGAATCATTCTCGCCGGTGGCTCCGGCACCCGCCTGCACCCCGTTACCCTGGCGGTATCCAAGCAACTTCTGCCGATCTACGACAAGCCGATGATTTACTACCCGCTGTCCACGCTGATGCTGGCGGGGATACGCGACATCCTGATCATTTCCACGCCGCACGACACGCCGCGTTTCGAGCAATTGCTGGGCGACGGCAGCGCATGGGGGCTGAACTTGGAATATGCCGTGCAGCCCTCCCCGGACGGCTTGGCGCAGGCCTTCATCATCGGGCGGGAATTCATCGGCGACCACCCTTCCGCGCTGGTGCTGGGCGACAACATTTTTTACGGACATTCTTTACATAACCAGCTCAACAGGGCGACACAGCGCGCCGAAGGGGCCACGGTATTCGCCTACCATGTGCGCGACCCGGAGCGTTACGGGGTCGTGGAGTTCGATGACAGCGGGTGCGCCGTTTCTCTGGAAGAAAAACCGAAGCAACCCAAGTCCAATTATGCCGTCACCGGCCTGTATTTTTACGATAACGAAGTGGTGGATGTTGCCACCCACCTCAAGCCCTCCGCGCGCGGCGAGCTGGAAATCACCGATCTCAATCGCGTCTATCTGGAGCGCCGCAGGCTGTCCGTCGAGATCATGGGCCGCGGCTATGCGTGGCTGGACACCGGCACGCATGAGTCGTTGCTTGAAGCCAGCCAGTTTATCCAGACCATCGAGCACCGCCAGGGGATGAAGATCGCCTGCCCGGAAGAAGTGGCCTACCGTCAGGGGTTCATCGATGCCGAGCAACTGGAAAGGCTCGCCGCTCCGCTGTTAAAGAGCGGTTATGGCAATTATCTGACGCAGGTGCTCAGAGAAAAGGATTCGCTGCGGTGAGAGCTATTCAAACTGCCATTCCCGACTTGCTGATTATCGAGCCACGGGTGTTTGGCGACGAGCGCGGTTTTTTCTTTGAAAGTTTCAACCGGCGCAAGTTTGCCGAATTGGCGGGCCGCGATGCGGACTTTGTGCAGGACAACCATTCGCGCTCGGCCAAAAACGTGCTGCGCGGCCTGCACTATCAGATACAGCGCCCGCAAGGCAAGCTGGTGCGCGTCGTGCAGGGCGCGGTACTCGATGTCGCAGTGGATATCCGCAGCAGTTCGCCGACCTTCGGGCAGTATGTTGCAGCGGAGCTTTCAGCCGAAAATAAACGCATGTTCTGGATACCGGTAGGCTTCGCGCATGGCTTTGCCGTCCTTTCGGATACGGCGGAATTCCTGTACAAGACCACGGACTACTGGTATCCGGAGCATGAACGCTGCATCCGCTGGGATGACCCCGCTTTGGCGATCGATTGGCAGTTGCAGGCCGCACCCGCCCTTTCCGGCAAGGATGCGCAAGGAAAGGCGCTCGCCGAGGCTGAACTGTTCGCCTGACCGGTAGGCGGGCATCCTGACTCGAACCATTTTTCCTCTTGGCACTCTCAGTTCGAGAGTGCTAATATTCCAGCTTGAGGAGGAAACAATATGAACAGCCTAATGAGTTTGCCGGTACCGTCCGCTGTTGGCAGCCTGGAGAGCTATATACAGGCGGTAAACCGCTTTCCGTTGCTGTCGGAAGAGGAGGAATTTTCCCTCGCGATGCGCTTCAGAACCGAAAACGACTTGGATGCCGCTCGTGAGTTGGTGCTTTCACATCTGCGCGTAGTGGTCAGCGTGGCGCGCGGCTATGCCGGTTACGGGTTGCCGCAGGCCGACCTGATCCAGGAAGGCAATATCGGCCTGATGAAGGCGGTGAAACGCTATGACCCGGAGCGCAAGGTGCGTCTGGTGTCATTTGCGCTGCACTGGATACGCGCCGAAATTCAGGAATTCGTGGTGCGCAACTGGCGGCTGGTAAAGATCGCCACCACCAAGGCGCAACGCAAGCTGTTTTTCAACCTGCGCAGCATGAAGAAGGGGCTGGAACCGCTCAAGCCGCAACAGGTCAGGGAAATTGCGCAGCAGCTCAACGTCAGCGAACGCGATGTAACGGAAATGGAATCGCGCTTTGCCGGACATGAGATTGCGCTGGAACCGGGCGGCAGCGATGACGAGGAAAGCTATGCGCCGATTCACTATCTGGCCGATGGCGAGGAGCATGAGCCATCGCGTATCCTGGAAACTTCTGAGCGTGAGCGCTTGCAAACATCAGGTTTGGCGAACGCCTTGTCCTGCCTGGACGAGCGCAGCCGCCGTATTGTAGAGGCGCGCTGGCTGCACGAAGGCGAAGCGGCAACGTTGCACGAACTGGCCAGCGAGTTCAACGTTTCCGCAGAACGCATCCGCCAGATCGAGCAGAAAGCGCTGAGCAAAATGCACGCTGCATTGGCTGCCGCCTGACGCTCAGTCAAAGAAAAAGCCGCAGCTTGCTGCGGCTTTTTTTATGCGCCCGGCAGGTTTATTCATGGCCGAAAAACTACTCTACGCCGCGCTCCGCCAGACAGGCCGATGCGGCGGGCGTAGCCCTCCCTACGAAAAAAGCACTATTAACCTAGAAAAAGCAGTTGTCCGCAGATTACACAGGTTTTCGCAGATTAAACAACAAGTAACTTGAGCTTGCTGATCTTCCTTCTGGGTGATGCGATATTTGCCAACAACCCTCTGAAAATCTGCGTTAATCTGCGGATTGAACTAAGGTTTTTAGGTTTAATTTAAAACTGAAATTACTTTACTATCTTCAGGTGCGGTTTTGGCTTGGGTGCGTCATTGCTGCCCGTTTCGGCAGGAGGCGGTTGTTGCGGGTCGCTGCCCTGAAACACCAGACCCTGGCCGTTTTCCTTGGCGAATATGCCGATGACCGCAACCACCGGCACCATGACATCGAACGGCACTCCGCCAAAGCGTCCGCTGCATGTAATCATCTCGTTGCCCAATTCCAGGTTGCGTACCGCGCCCGCGCTGAGATTCAGGACAATTTCGCCGTCCTTGACGAAAGCGTGCGGCACCTCGGTGCGCTCGTCGATGCGAACCGCCAGGTAGGGAGTCAAGCCGCTATCCACGCACCATTCGTAAATCGCGCGAATCAGGTATGGGCGCGTCGACAAATCACTCACGAAAACCCCCGCACAACTTGGCGAACGCAGTCATGGCGCGGTCTTTCACTTGCGCATCGCTCTTTCGGAGGGAGTCAGCGCGTCGATAAAACCCTGGCGCGAAAACAGCCGCTCTGCGTATTTCATCAGCGGCGCAGCTTCCTTGCCCATCTGGATGCCATAATGCTCAAGACGCCACAGTAGCGGCGCGATAGCCACATCCAGCATGGAGAATTCGTCAATCAGCAAAAATTTCTGCTTGGTCAGTATCTGCGCAAGCTGGGTCAGGTTATCGCGAATTACGGCCCGCGCCTTGTCGGCGTTTTTCCCGTTCTGCTCTATCACGTCGACCTGGCTGTAAAGTTCCTGTTCGAAGCGGTGCAGAAACAGCCGCGCACGACCGCGCATGACGGGGTCAGGCGGCATCAGTTGCGGGTGCGGAAAGCGCTCGTCAATATATTCATTGATGATGTTGGCCTCATACAGGATCAGGTCGCGTTCGACCAGGACCGGCACTTTGTTGTACGGATTGATCACCGCGATATCCTCGGCGCGGTTCATCATATCCACATCGATTACTTCAAAGTCCATGCCCTTCTCGTACAGCACGATCCGGCAACGGTGGGAGTATGGGCATGTGGTGCCCGAATAAAGTCGCATCATAAAAACAGCCTGCCATTAAAAAAATCGGTATACAGAAAACCACAAAGGCGAGACAGTAAGTCCCGCCAAAATGGCGCTTGGCGTAACAGCCGGGAAACTACCACAAGCGAACCCCGAAATTCAACCGCTTAGTGAATTTCTTTGCAGGTTTCTTTACTTTCGCGGCAAAATCGGCAGTCGGAGCATGAGCAGGAAACCCCATACGATGCGCCTAGGATTATAACGCACCGGCCTAGCAGATCCACCATCGAGTTCCAGCCGCCCCAGCAATTGCGTTCCGTTCATGAATTAACGTTGTTGAGCCAGCAAGATGGTGTTGCTATACTGCCAGCAGGGCATATTTTATCGTGGAAAATAATAACTTTGTTATTCAGGGGGTTAGAATGAAAAATAGGGAGCTGGCACACTTCAACATGATAGAACAGCAAATTCGTCCATGCGAAGTGCTGGAAGGGCGGATTCTGGACTTGCTCAAACAGATCCATCGCGAAAACTTCGTGCCGGCGAACATGAAGGAACTGGCTTTTGCGGATTTGGAAATTCCGCTGGGCCATGGGGTCGCCATGTGGCAACCCAAGCTGGAAGCGCGCGCGGTACAGGAACTGCACCTTACCCGCAACGACCGGGTGCTGGAGGTAGGCACCGGCAGCGGCTACCTGACTGCGCTGCTGTCCGCGCTGTCCGGGCATGTCACCTCGGTCGAGATCGAACCGGAGTTGAGCGCCATGGCCAAACAGAATCTGGTCGCCGCTCGCCGCAGCAATGTTACCCTCGAGATAGGCGATGCTGCGCATGGCTGGGGCAGCGGCACCTACGATGCCATTGTGCTGACCGGCTCGACGCCGGTCTTGCCGGCAGCTTTCCAGAGCAGCCTGAACGTCGGCGGAAGATTGTTCGCTATCGTCGGGGACGCGCCGGTCATGGAAGCAAAATTGATAACCCGCGTTGCACCCGACGTCTTCGAGGCAGTCAATATCCTGGAAACCTGCGTCGCGCCATTACGGAATGCCGAGCAACCCAAGCGGTTCGTGTTCTGAAGCCGCACCCGGCATTGCGCAAAACAGCGGCAAGCTATAGTATTAGCAACTTCTAATATAAAGATTGCGCAAAAATCCAATGAAGCTGAAGCCGGAATTGTTTCTTTTTGCAGCCCTGCTCGGCGCAAGCGGGGGGGCGCGGGCTGCCGACCTGTTGGAAACCTTCCGCTCCGCCCAGGCGAACGACCCGGTCTTTGCCGCTGCGCGCGCCGCTCTCCAAGCCGGGCAGGAAAAGCTGCCGCAGGGCCGCTCCCTGCTGCTGCCCAGCATCAGCTTCAATGCGAACATTACTTTCAATGACAGCACCACCCAATATAGCGGCCCGACTTTCCTGCCCGGCGGCAACCACCGCTACAACAGCCACGGCTACGGCGTAAACCTGACGCAGCCGCTGTTCCGCCAGCAAAACTGGCTGGCGTATAGCGAAGCCGAATTGCAGGTCGCACAGGCTGAGGCGCAATTCAGGGTTGCCGAACAGGATTTGATCCTGCGCGTCGCCCGGGCATTTTTTGACGTGCTGATCGCCCAGGACAGCGTGCAGCTTTCCGTGGCGCAGAAAACCGCCATTGCCGAGCAACTGGAGCAGGCCAAACGCAACTTCGAGGTAGGCAGCGCCACCATCACTGACACGCACGAAGCCCAGGCACGCTACGACTTGACCAGTGCGCAGGAAATCGCCGCACGAAACGAACTGGAAATCAGGCAGCGCACGTTGCAGCAATTGATCAACGCGATGCCCGGCGATCTCAGTCGCCTCGGCAAAGGATTCAAACTTGAGGCCCCGCAACCCGCCGACATGGAAAAATGGGTGAGCGAAGCCCAGTCGAACAGCCTGCAACTTGCCATCGCGCAAGCCGCCGCCGGGATTGCCGAAAAAGAAGTGGCGCGCAACCGTGGCGGGCACTATCCGACCGTGGATCTGGTGGCGAATTACTCCAGCAGCGATTCGTCAGGCGGCAACTTCGGCGTGGGTAGCGAGAACTCCGGCAAGAGCATTGGCGTGCAACTGAACCTGCCGTTATTCCAGGGCGGCCTGGTAAATTCCAAATGGCGCGAAGCGGAAGCCAACAGCGAACGCGCCCGGCAGGAACTGGAAAACACCCGCCGCAATGTCGCGCTGCAAACGCGCCAGGCATACCTCGGCGTGGTCAGCGGCATCGCGCAGGTCAAGGCGTTGCAGCAGGCGCTCATCTCCAGCGAAAGCGTGCTGGAAGCCAGCAAGCTCGGCCAGGAAGTCGGCGTGCGCACCAACCTCGACGTGCTGAATGCGCAGCAACAGCTGTATGCCACCCGCCGCGACCTGTTCGAGGCGCAATACAACTACCTGCTCAGCCACCTGCGCCTGAAGGCGGCAGTGGGTTCGCTCGACCTTGCACAACTGAATTGGGTCAACCAGGCGCTTTATTGATTGGCAGCTTTGATCGATTATGTAGACCGCTCGATTATGTGGAGTTGATCCTGTGGATATGCGCCAACCGCTGATGTGCAGAGGCCGATGCGTATTTTGTTCTCCACATA
>MGXA01000093.1:0-16564 GCA_001801215.1 Gallionellales bacterium RIFCSPLOWO2_02_FULL_59_110
CACCCCTGCCGGACTGAACGATTTCTTCAGCCGGATACGCAAACACGAAGATTCACACCACGCCGAAGTGTGTGTCGCCATGGAAGGGTATGGCGGCTATTGGCGCAATCGCTTTCATCCACCGTTTAGGTTCAAGCCTGAACAAACACACCCACTTCCACTGCTGTGTGGTGGACGGCGTGTTTCAACCTATTTAACAGTTTTATAATTCACTGATTCACCTGCTGCCGCTGATATTCCTTACGTTTCATTTCGAGATAATCATTCCGTTCCACTTCATGCAACTGGCGGGCGTACCGATCCGTGGCGTTATAGCAATGCTGGATCCGTTTCTCTAACTGATCCTCTGAAGGTGCGGTCAACGCGGCAAGATACGCATCGATAGCCAAGTAATAGCGCATGGTATTGCGTTCCACCACGCCGCGCACCCCTTGAATATAGGCAGGTTGTCCATCGGGCAGTTTGCCGGTGACGGTAAACCCGACCTTATCCCTGCCGATTGTCATCAGGTAGCCCTGCATGGCGAGGCGGCCGCTAAGACCAAAGGCATAGGCATAGGTGAAATGTAGAAAGGTGCGCCCACTCTCAAGCGGTGTGGCCTCAATCCAGATGCGGTAGTCATGGGTGCTCAAGGGGCCGTTCCCGGCATTGAGTTCCACTGCGAAATAATCCGGCGTCGTGATTATCCCGCGATAGTTGAATTCGGCACGGTAGGCATCCGCCAGCGGCTGATCGTATTTCCTGCCGAGATTTACAGTGAGGACAGTGCCGGCCTTGTTGCTGGAAGCGTGGCAGTATTTGACATTAAGGTGCAGTATAAGGACATCGCACCAATGCGCCGGGTTGTTGAGCGCCACGTTAACGGCGGCAAACGGGTAATCGAGCACGGCATAGATTTCGCCCTTCAAATCGTGCGAGGATTCCGTGGAATCGAGATAGAGCGCGCGTTGAAACTGATTGTCACTTAGCTGCTTGCCCAATTCCGTAAATTTGGCGCGTAGCGGTACGGCGGATATCTCCGGCTCGGCGGCAATAGACTCCCCGCTAGCGAACCATACACCGCAGATAAGCAGAAAAACTGGCGTCCATCGCAACGGCCTTGCCTTGAATGCCTGGCTAAAACGCATACGCCATATTTTCATTGCAAAAACCCGATTTGAATCGACGCAAGCTGTCGGCTCATAACCAGTGTGCCCACAAACGCGCGGCCCTTTCCTTGATGCGGGCGCCGATTGAACGATTTCTCCACGCTTCGAGCGTAACGAGCCTGGATGACCCCAGGTCTTTCTCAAACAGGGCCTGCATTTGCGCACCGAAATTCTGCCCCAGTATCACGGCATCGATTTCCTGATTGTTGAGGAAACTACGCCAGTCGAGATTGGTTGAGCCTACGGTTGACCAGACACCGTCTATAAGCGCGGTTTTGGCATGCAGCAATGCACCTTGCCGCTGATAAATTTTTACGCCGGCGCTCAGCAGCTCATCGTAATAAGAACGCGATGCATAAAACACCAATACCGAATCTATTTTTTCGGGCAACAACAGCCGCACGTCTACACCGCGCTGTGCCGCCTCCTTCAGTGTGGCGAGCAATTGGGGATCGGGGACAAAATAGGCATTGGTCAAAAAAACCTGGGTTTCCGCACTATTGATGGCGGAGAGCAAGGTTGCATATATCTGGCTGTAAGGCTCCTCGGGGGAACTGCCGATGGCACGTACTACCTCGTTGCCCTTGCTGGAAGGCTCAGGAAAATAATTTCCAGATGCCAAGGGCCCGCCTTTCTGCTCGTTCCATGTCGCCATAAACAGTTTCTGGAATTCGCTGACAACCGGCCCCGCCATACGTAAATGGGTATCACGCCATGGTGTATTGCCTTTGGCCGGTTTGTATCTGCCGAACGACCCGCTGGAATATACGCTGCTGATATTGATACCGCCGACAAAGGCGACCTGCCCGTCCACCACCAATAGCTTGCGGTGATCGCGCCGGTTGACTTGCCAGTCTTTACGCGCGAGGAGCGGATTGACCGGATTGAATTCCAGAACATTCACACCGCTTTCTTTCAGCGGTTTGAAGAATTCTTTGGGCGTGCTAATTGCACCCACGCTATCGTAAATAAAGTTTACCTGTACACCGCTGCGTTGTTTGCGGATTAATAGCTCGACAAAGCGTCGCCCGATCTCATCGTCTTCGATGATGTAGGTCTCCATATTGATATGATCCTTCGCATTCCCTATGGCTGCGAACATGGAGTTATAAGTTGTCGGGCCATCGACCAGCAGTTCCACTTTATTGCCCGCCACCAGCGGGCTGCCGACAATCTCCGCTTCCAGTGCCAGATGTTTATCGAAGATATTGGTATCTGCGCCATTGCGTTTAAGCCTGGCGAGAATCGCCTTGCTCTGTTTGGCAGTCAAGGGGCCATGTGCACCATCGAGCTGCACGGGATGCGAGGGCTGCATTGCCATGTCGGGCACCATGGCGGGTATTGGGCTACAGCCTGCGAGCAGCACCAAGCAAAGCGTCATTGCAAGTTTTGCGATGCCCATATACCCAATTTTCTTTATATTCATCAGCACCTCCCTCAGGTGGCTATCATGCTCCGTCCACACAGTGAAGAAAAGACAAATCGTGCTCAATAATCAACCGGAAGAATTAGAGTTGTTGGACATATAGGAAAGAATGTCGGCAGCGGTAAATCTAATTAGCAGATACTTTAACTGCTATGCCGCTTCGGCGGTCAGTCCGCTGCGACTTCCCACCTGATGCCGCTGCTGTCGCAGCGCAGCACCGAGCCTTGCCGGTGCCAGTCGCCGAGCACCCAGCGTTCGCAGGTGTGGCCGTCGACGATATGTTCGTGGCGGCCGGGCCGGTGGGTGTGGCCGTGGATCAGGCGCGGGTAGCCGTGTTCGCGCAGTAGCGCGGCGACCGCTTCATCGCTCACGTCCATGATTGCGCTGGCCTTGCTCTGTTTTTCCGCGATGCTGCGTTCGCGCAGCCCGGCGATATAGGCCTTGCGCTCCGCCAGCGGCGTGGCGAGAAACTCCCGCTGGAAATTCGCGTCATGCACCTGTGCGCGATAGCGCTGATATTCCGCGTCATGGGTGCAGAGCGTGTCGCCGTGGCTGAGCAGCGTCGGTGTGCCGTATAAATCGATCAGCGCCGGGTCATCCAGCAGCGTGGCGTGGCAGGCGTTCGCCAGCGTCTCGCCCATCAGCAGGTCGCGGTTACCGCCCATCAGGTAGGCTCTGGTGCCATGCTGTGCGAGGCTGCGCAAGGCACCGATCACTTTGGCGTGAAAAGCATCGTCCAGGTCGTCGTCGCCCGCCCAGTAATCGAACAGGTCGCCGAGGATATACAGTGCTTCGGCTTGCGGCGCAGATTCGGCGATGAAGCGCCGAAACGCCGCCATGCTGTCCGGCTGTCCGGCGCCGAGATGCAGGTCGGAGATGAATAAGGAGTGGGGCATGAAAAACAAAACGGCGCGTTTCGCGCCGTTTTTATGATTACTTCACTGCTTCCGCTTTGGTGATGATGACATCTTCTTGCGGTACGTCCTGATGCCCGGCGTTGAAGCCGGTTTTGACTTTGCCTATTTTATCCACCACTTCGGTGCCTTTCACTACTTTGCCGAATACGCAGTAGCCCCAGCCGTCCTGCCCAGGATAATCGAGAAAACGGTTATCTTTTGTGTTAATGAAGAATTGCGCGGAGGCGGAATGCGGGTCGGAAGTGCGCGCCATGGCAATGGTATAGGTAGCGTTGTTCAAGCCGTTGGCCGCTTCGTTCTTGATCGGCGCGTTGGCCTTTTTCTGTTTCATGCCGGGCTCGAAACCGCCGCCTTGGATCATGAAGTTGTCGATGACGCGATGGAAGATGGTGTTGTCGTAGAAACCGCTGTTCACGTATTCCAGGAAATTCTTGACGGTGAGCGGGGCTTTTTCGGCATCCAGTTGCAACGTGATGACGCCGTGATTGGTGTGGAGATTGACCATGGTTTTCTTGCCTTGAGTTGATGAATTTTTTCCTTGGGTTGCTGCGTAAGAGGGTTGCATCGCGCAGCACAGCAGCAATGCGAATAGGGCGGTAAACAGGCGTTTCATATTATGCGGCTCCTTCGTAAATAATCTGCCAGCGGTCGTTGTGCTTGAACCAGTACTGGCGTTTTTTCATGCGGTTGGACAGGTTGCTGCTGGTGTAATCCTGCTCGAAATTGACCACCGCCATGTTGGGGTGCTCCGGGTAGGTGAACACGCTGACATTCGAGAGATCGACCTTGATCCAGGATTTCGCGCCGTTCACCTGCTGTTTCTGTTTCGCCCATGCCGCGTAATCCGCGTTGCCGCTGGAAAAATCGCGCGCGTAATGCTTCAGATAAGCGCCGGTGTCGAGGCTGGACCAATCTTTGCGCCATTGTTCGATCCCCTGCAGCAGTGCGTCGCGCTCCCCACGATCCTGTTCGCTGCTCCATGCCATGCTGTTGGTGATGATGACAGGCGTGATGCCGACTTGCAGATAGGGAGCGAGCTTGTTCAGGTCGTCGTTTGCCAGCACCACGCAGCCGTCGCTGGCGCGCGGCGGGCGGCTGTAGGTGTCGCTGGGCGTGCCGTGCAGCCAGATGCCGCTGCCGGTGCGCTTGTTCTTGCGATCCCATTCGTTCGGATAGCTGAGCGGATAAGCTCCGCTGCCATACATATCGGCAAGCTTGCTTTTCGGCAGATCGGCCTTGACGAAATATACGCCGATCGGGGTGCGCTTGTCGCCTTCGGAAAGCTTGTCGGTGCCGAGCTTGCCGATCGTGATGTAAAAATCGGTGACATAGCGCGGTTCGCCATTCACGTTTTCATAAACAAACAGCGTGGCGCGGCTGGTATCCACCACCAGCGCGTATTTCTGCAGCGCGTCCAGCTTCCACAGGAAGCGCGGCACGAGCTTGCTGTCCGGCTGCGACAGGACGCGTTTCAGGCGCATCCGCGCTTCGTCGCGCAACTCCTCGATCCTGTCGCGCGGCGCATGGGCGGCGCTGCCAAAGTTATCGATTGCACCGGCGCGCGCCATCAGCACGTCGCCCTTGACCAGATGAGCCAGCTTGAAATTCGGGTTGATGCGCAACAGGCTGTCCACCTCGTTGAGCGCGATGTCGAGGCGGCTGTTCTTGATGGCTTGCAGGCTTTTCGCCAGTTGCGCTTCGGTGGTGGAGGCTCCCATATCGCGCAAATCTGCGGCATGTGCCATGCCTGCCAGCAAGCCATACAGCAGCGAGAAAAACAAGGTGCGGTTCGGCATGGTTACTTGGCGCGCTCTTCCTGGATCAGCCAGTTGCCGCCGGATTTCACCATCACCAGGGTTTTGTTGCCCGAGCTCTTCAGGTGGCTGGCGCGGTAGGCCTGGTGGAACTTCACGGTAGCGTGGTTGATGTCGCCGAACTTGACCGTCGCATTACTGATGCCAACCTGAATGGAAGCTGGTTTTTCGATACGCTCCCGGCGTACAGCTTCCCAAGCTGCGCGGTTTGCGCCGTCCGGCACTTTGAAATCGGCGGCGTAGAACGACAGGTACTTGTTCGCGTCCTTGGCCGACCATGCGGCCGCCCAGGCATGGACAGCTTTCAGCACTTCGCCGCTGTTGTTTGCCATAGGTGCAGATTCCGGGGCCTTTTCCGCTGGAGCTGGCTTGATTGCAGGCGCTTCAGTCTTGGCGGGTGCCGGTTTGTTTTCCGCCTCGTTGGCAGCGACAACCGTCACTGCTCCGGTTTTGCTCTGGGCGGGCGCTTCGACTTTAACCTGAGCGGGGTTGTTTTGCGACGGGGCCATCTTGCCGCGTGTGCCGCCGGCAAACAAATCCTGGATCATGGACAGCTTGGTTTGCGTTGCGGTATTGCTGCGATCCAGTTGCAGGGCGCGGTCATAAGCCTGGCTGGCCATCTTGGCATAGATGTCGCCGAGATTTTCGTGCGCGGTGGCATAGCTTGGATGGGTGCGTATCGCCATTTCCAGCGCCATCTTGGCCTTGTCGTACTGCCCTTGGCTGGCATACAGCACGGCGAGGTTGTTATAGGGCTCGGGCAACTCGGGATAGTCTTCGGTCAAGGCGGAGAATGTCTTGATGGCATCGGCGGCCTTACCTTGCTCGGTAAGGATCAGGCCCTTCAGGAAGCGCGCTTGAGCATCCTTGGGTTTTCCGGCCAGAACCCCGTTCACCTTATCCAGAGCCTGGCCGTGCTGGCCTTGTTTAAACAACTTGCTGGCATCTTGGATATCGTCAGCACGTGCTGCGAAGCTGGCGCTTAGCAGCAGCGCGCCAGCAAACAGCGCGGCATGACGGTAAAAACGGGCGATGCGAGTTTCGCTAAAACGGCTGAACATATTCATCGTGTTATTCAATTCCTTGGTTGCGCAGGTTTAGGCAACGGCGGATTCTACCAAATTGCGCGCATATTTTCACCGCCATCTGGCGATGGGAAATAACTTGGTGCAAACTAATGGAGAGATGCCGATGCGGATTACGGGCGCTTGGCGGGTCAAGCGCCGGAGGTAATTCCGTATGCAGCCACAATCGGCGAGAAACCGACCGAAGCTGGTTTCTCGCCGGCTGCCGATATGTTACTTGCCGGTAAACAGTTGCTTCAGCATCCACAAGGAAAACAAAACCGTTGCTACTGCTGTGCCGATTGATGCCATGTCAGCGATGATTGCCATTTTCTTCTCCCGAGAGAGCTGGTTGAACACAATAATATATCCAGACAAGACGAATCGTAGCACAGTCATGCGGGTAAACAAGCTCTTTTTGGGCGCTCTTTTTGCAGAGCGGAGACCGGTAAATGACTGTTATCATGAAAGCTGTTATGAAGAGTGAAATTAAGCTCAGCGCCCGATGCGGATCCTCGCGATCTTTATTCGATTGGGTTAATCTTACAGAAGATATTCAGGGGGGGCGATGCGTAAACTGACTGATTATGCCGAGATGGCTGCGACGGAATATTTGCAGGAAACTGGCAAGGGCGAGCTGGATTCGATCTGGATTGCGGAATTCTTTCAGGACTGTGGCGTGCAGGATGATTACCCCAGGCAGGATTTGGTCGATTTTTACGAATTGGTGCAGAAAGCGCTGACGATAAAAAACGAAAGAGCCGGAAAATTAGCACGCTTGCACCGGAGCAAACCCAGCCCCAATTGATCCGGCCAGATTATGTTTGAAGCCCGTTCTCCTTGAGTCGCCAACAGCATCGAAAAACGACAAAAATACAGTAAATCATGTATTGTGCATAAACCCCATTATGAATAATCTGACTGACAGCGCGACAAGCAATTGTTGCCATCTGCTCATATCCCCCCCTTTTGAGCGGATGTTCTGGCTCCCCGCCGGAACTATATGATCCCCTGGGCTTAGGCTTCAGGGGATTTTTTTTAGGGAAATTTACCGTATCTCCGCCAGCCGCTTTCAGGCAAACAGCCACAAAAGCAGGAAGGGAACTCGGTGCCAAAAGCTGTCGGTAGCCCATGCGCGCGGGAAATTAATACACCGATGTTAAAAGCCGTTATTTTCGGTTAATTGGTATTCCCTTATATTTCTGGAGGTGGCACGCAAGACCTTATTTAATTACGATGGCGCCGTAATAAATTCATTCCCTGCTAATGTTCCCCGTAAACTTTGCAGTTTGAACTGGGGTTTAATGCTCAATCCATGCATGTGCGCCAAATTTTTATGTTGACGGAGCATAAATAAAATTTTCTTGGATTATAATTAATAAGTTATGCTTGCAGAAGTTTGTAGGGCGGACGTGGACACTGCGCCATGCGCTCGTTTGCGCTTGAGTTTTTTCAGGGGGTGGTTTTGAAACTTTCAATAAAGCAAAAGCTGATTTTGTTGGCAGGTGTCTTTCTCTTTGCTCTTATCGCCGTCAGCGCGGGCCTCTTGTCATCATTGAAAAAAGGCAACGATTTTTCCGAAGCGCTGGCCGCCGATCACCTGGTTCCCACGCAAATTTTGGGGGATATTCGAACCGTTATCCAGGACAACAGAGCACAGGCCTTGCTGGTATTGCAACACAACCCGGCCATGGCTGCGTCGAGCCTGCACGATCACAAGATCGAATTACACCTGGATAGAATTACCGAGAACAAGAACAAAATCGATCAATCCATCGAAAAATATGCAAAGCATAATTTTTTCGATGGCGAGGAAAAATCATTCCAGAAACTCAAGGCCGCAGGGGAGGATTTTGCTGTAAATGGCCTGCAGAAAGTGGTTCAGGCGGTTAAGGGGGGTGACTATGACCAAGGCACGCTCATCCTGCTGAAAGAGATGAATCCCCGAGCCAAAAATGCACTCGAGGCGGCAGATGAGTTAACGGCACTTCTGGCAAAGAAGACGGATATCGAGATTCTCCGGCAGAAGGAATCCTACGCTTTTACCCGAAACTTCATCATCGCCCTTGTCGTTATATTAGTCGGCCTTGGCGTGCTGCTCAGCCTGTGGATTGTTCGCTCCATTGCCACCCCGGTATCGGCGCTTGAAACGGCCATGGTCATCATCACTCAAAACAAGGACTTCACGATGTCGACCGGCGTGAGATCCTTTGACGAAATCGGGCGCATCGCCAGGGCATTTCATGACCTCTTGCGAAAAATGCGCGCGGCACTGCTCTCCGTAAGGGAAGGCAGCAACAGCGTTAAGATCAGCGCTGAAGCCGTTGCCTCGGGATCGCGGAATATCAGTGACTCGATCGCGCAGCAATCGGACAAGAGCGCGGAAATCGCGGCGGCAATCGAGCAAATATCGGTATCGATCACCTCGGTAGCCGATTCCGCGAAAAGCGGCGATGAAATTTCGGTGAAAAATCGCGACGATGCCATACAGGGGTCTGCGGCGATAGGCGAAGTCCAGCAAAGCATGGAGCGGCTTACCCGGAACACCGGGCAAACCTCAACGCTTGTTCAATCCCTGTCGGAACGCTCTTCGCAAATTACCCGGATAGTGGAGGCGATCAAGGGGATTGCGGATCAGACGAATCTGCTGGCGCTCAATGCCGCAATCGAAGCGGCCAGAGCCGGGGAACAAGGCCGCGGTTTTGCCGTAGTCGCGGATGAAGTCAGGAAACTCGCCGAGCAGACCGCAAAATCCACGCAAGAGATTGCCGCGATGGTTACAGAGATACAGCAAGACATCGGCAATACCTGCACCTCCATGGATGAGAACGTGGCGCTCGTTGCCACCTGTCTCGAACTTACACAGAAAGCAGATGGCATCCTGTCCAGCCTCGCGGCGGGAGCCAGTGTCATCAACAGCCATATCAACGAGATTGGCCGGGCTATGGGAGAACAGGATGTGGCCGTAAAAGCGGTAGCAAATTCGATGGAAGGCATTACTCAAATGTCCGAGCAAACAGCCAGCGCAAGCGAGGCGGTGGCTGAAAATGCCAACGATTTGCGCAGCATTGCCGGCAGCTTGAGCGACATAGTTACGCAATTCAAGGTTTAGGCAGCCCAAAGCCATGCCATACGGCACCTCGCATTTTTAGCGATGGCCACAATTAGAGTGCAGAAAACTGGCCTTCGGCCACTTCGCTGCTAATGAGCTTTCCAAAATACATTACAAAATTTCCGCGCCACGATATCACCTTCACCCTCGATCACTCTCACGGAGGGAGAAGGGTGGGGATAAGGGAAAGGGTGTGTCACAATTTAAGGAACACCAATAATGACCGCAACTTGCCGTAAGCAGAGGTTGTTTTCTCGTTCCCACGCGGAGCATGGGAACGTTGCAATGTCGCCATAATTACTGACTGCTGTGTAAGGAAACACCAATGCGTACATGGTTGCGGGCGCAGGCATTATGATGGGCAATGCCGGGGGCGAACCCCGCAACGGGGCGCACAAAGCAGTATCTGCCTTGAATAACTATGGCCGCTATTTTGACCGCCCCGGGTGGAATGGCTTGCGGTAGTTTTCACATCGTTTCGCAACATTCGACTTACATGCATGGACAGCAAACCTGACAACAGGCCCGCAAGCTGCAACAACTGCTCGCACTACTACATCACCCACGACGTACAGTTCAGGTATGGCTGCCGCGCTCTCGACTTCAAATGCCAGCGGCAACCGGTACTGGTTGTGGTCGAAGCCTCGGGTCAGCCCTGCCAGTTCTTCCGCGAGAAACCGGCACGGCAGGAATGACGGTGTTCTGGCCTGACGGATTGTCCGGGGTCAATAGAATACCGTTTCATTCACACCACAAGGAGAACCAGCCATGCCAGGAACACATGCGAAACTGATCGTCGCCATCGCGGCAACACTTGGCTGGTAAGAAACTCAGCGCGTTGCGACGTTCCTGTGAGCGCACGGCGCTGCGTATTGTGTTCGTGCCGCCGTCGAGGTGGTCCTGCTGCCCTGTCCCGCCCATAAGCAGAAATTGTTCAAATCACCGTCGCCGCTCAAGCGGCGCTACGACAGGCATTCAGCAAATGACGCGCCGAAGCCGATAGCCTGCTGCAGCTCAGTCGAAGCTGAAGGTGTAGAACACGTCGATGGCGCTTTCGATGCCGGCTTGGGTGACGATGTTTATCCGTGGCGTCAGAGTGTAGGTGAGTTTGGTTACGCCCGCCGCTGCGGTGACGCCCTGTTCGTAGCTGAGGAAGGCGCGCGCGGAGAGGCGTTTGCCGACGGTGGCGATCTGGTTGCTCAGGTCGCCGCTCTGTGCGCCGCCGCTTTCGCCGGGGCGCAGCGATAGTTCGTCTATGCCCAGCGTTTGCTTTATCTGCCCGGTGAGTCCGCCGGATTGCGCGCCCAGTATGCTGCCGGCGGCGGTGAACAGCAGCGAGGTATCCGCACCGCCGGTGCTGGGCGGGCGGCCTAGGACGATCCAGGAGAGTTTTTCGTAGTCGGGCACGGTCGGGGTGGACACCAGACGCACGGAAGGACGCTGCGCGGTGCCTGTCACTTCGACGCCCGCTTCCACGCTCAGGCCTTTGCGCAGCGCGAGGATGTTGAGGCCGGGGTCGGAGAGCGGCCCCTGGAAGTTGACGATGCCGCGTTCTACCGTCAGGCGCTGGCCGTAGGCTTCGAAGGTGGCGTCGCTCGCAGCGATGCTGCCGGCGACGCGCAACTGGCCCTGCGTGTCTCGCACGCTCAACCGTCCCGCGAGGCGCGCTTCCAGCCCGGAGGCGCGCAGGTAAAAATGTTCGCCCATATCCAGCGTCGCATCGACGGAGATGCGCGGCCCTTTGCGGGCGGAGGTCTGGCGTCCGAGGATCACGATATCTTCGGACAGTTGCGGTTTGCCGCTGGCGGGCTGATCGATCAGGCCCGCGTCGGCGGTGATGCTGCCGGACAGCGCGAGCAGGTTGTTGTCGATGCCGACATGGCCGCTGCCGGTGGCGATGATCCAGCGGTCGCCGCGCTGCGACAGCGGCATCCGGGTGATACTGACGTCGAGGTCGCCCTTGTCACCGCTCAGGTCAATAGTGCCGGAGGCGGAGAGTTTGCCCGGTCCCGGCACGGGGCTCAGCCCGAGCAGCAGGCTGTCGCGCGGTTGCGGCTCGTGCGGGGCGGCGAACTCCAGCGTGTCGATGTGCAGCGCTTGCCGGTCGAAGCGCGCCGCCAGTGTGCCCTGTTCCAGCCGCACGCCCTGATCCAGCAGCGCCAGGGACAGATCGTCGCCGCGCACTTTCCCGAGCAGGCGCGGCGCGGCGTAAGTCCCGGCGATATCCGCCTCCAGCACGAGCCGCCCGGCGGTCTTGAGGTCTTCGTTGAGCGCGGGGCCCAGCCAGCTCAGGTCGGGCGCGTCGATGCGGATTTTTCCGGTCAGCGGCGCGTTCTCCGCCACATGCCAGCCAGCGCCGGATTGCGCCAGCGGCATCGCGAGGCTGGCGCGCCATGCGCCCAGGCGCTCTCCCGCTGCGGTCAGCTCTCCGACGATTTTTCCGTTCGCGGCGCGGGCGTCGAGCTCCAGTGTTTTCAAGCCCAGCGGGGCGGGCGTGTCGCCGGGCAGCACCCAGTCGCCGCTTTCGCGCGCGACGCGTAGCCAGCCTTCCAGTTGCGCTGCGGAACGGATGTCCCATGCGCCGCCCAGCCGCAGGAATTCCCGGCCCGCGCGCTCGCGGAAGTTGGCTTTGAAGCCCGCACCCGCACCCGCGCGCACCCCGATGCCGGTGAATGTCCCCCGGCTGCTCCAGCGTTGCGGTGTCCACATCAGGCTTTCGATGCGGAGCTGGCCGTTGATGACGGAAAATGCGGCGGCTTCGAGCGCGACGCGGTCCCGGCTCAGCGCGAGCGGCGTGTCCGCGAGCAGTTTGAACGGCAGCGTACCCGTGCCGGACAATTCCGTCAGCGCGCCATGCCATCGGATATTTTCCCATCCTTGTGTCTCGTCGCCGAACCCGCCATGGGCGCGTAACACAAGCTGGCTGCCGTCATCCTGCAGCACATCGGTGCTGACTTCGTGGCGCGCGCGGCTGCCGTTCGTGACCAGTTTCAGGCTCTTGAAATTTGCCTCCGATAGGGCGGTTCCCGTCCGGTAGTCGCCGGCATCGAGGTTCAGCGCCAGCGCGTCTCCCCGTGCTTTCGCGCTGGCGTTCAGGCTGGCCAGACGGTGCTCGCCCGGCAGGGAGAGTTTGCGTCCTTCTGCGGTGAAGTCGGCATCCGGTTGCGCGAGGTTGCCGGCCAGGCTGGCCCGCGCGTTGAGCGTGCCGCCGAAACCGGGGCCTAGCTGCTCCAGCGCGGGCGCGGCGAGTTCCAGTTGCAGCCGGTCCGCTGCCGCGCCGAATCCGCCCGCCGCGGTCAGGCGGTTATCGCCCAAGCGGAATTCGGCGTCGATCTTGCCCCGGCTCATGCCGGCGAATTCGATTCGGCCTTTGCCGCTCACCGGCTGGCCGGCCAAGCGGCTGTCCTCCATCGCGAAGTTTGCCGTGCCGGAGAGCTGCGGTTCCAGTTCGCCGCCCAGCGTCAGCGCGGCGTTCAGGTCGGAGCGCGGCGCGCTCAGGAAGGCGGCGAGGTCGAAGCGTTGCAAGCGGCCTTCGAAGCGATAGGCGCGCCGTCCGCCCAGCGCCAGTTCGCCTTGTCCGCTGAGTTCGGCCCCGCCGCGAGCGAGACGCAGTTTTTCCAGCGTCAGCGTCCCGGTGGATCGGGTCAGCCGCGCATCGAGTTGCAGCTTGCCGTCGCCGAGCGCGATCTCGCCGTGTTGAATTTCGCTGTCGCCGGCCAGCTTCATGCTGCCGTCGAGTCTCGCCGCGCGCAAGCGTGTGTCCAGCGCGGCCGGATCCAGGTGGCGGACGGTCAGTTCGCCGGTTCCGCTGGCCTGCGCGCGCTGCCACTCGACATCGCCGGCAATCGACGCGCCGCCCGCGAGGGTCAGCGCCAATTGTTCGAATTTCAGCAAGTCGGCGGAGAGTGTTGCGCGTGCGCGGCCTTCGAGCAGCGGCAGGCCGCCGCGATCGAGCGGCGCGGGGATCTGGTTTTTTATCGTGACTTCGCCTGCCAGCCTGCCGTCGGCACCTCCGCGTAAATCGGCTTGCAGCGCGAGCTCGGCCCTGGGCGCATCGGGCGAGAAGGCGTGCGGATCGAGGCCGTTTGCTTGCAGGTGCAGCGCGGCGAGCGGGAAGTCGCCGTAAGGCGTCAATTGTGCGACGCCGCTGCCGGTGAGCCCCGCGCCGCTGCCCTGCGCGTCGATGATGAGCCGTTGCAGGTCGCCGTCGATGTTGGCCGAGATATGCGCGGCCTGCGCGCCGTCGAGTTCGATACCGGCAAGTTCGGCCCGCGCTTGCAGCTTGTAGGGGCGGCTGCCTTCCATCCGGCCAGCTGCCGTCAATGCGCCGTATCCGGTGCCGGCGCGCAGCTCGTGCAGCAGATAGCGTTGCCCGTCACTTTCCAGCCGCGCGGCAAGGTTGTTGGCGGCGAAATCGGGCGGGCGGTTTTCCTCGTCCGTCACCCGCAGCGCACCGATGTCGAGTTGCTGTATCGAGAAAGCCAGCGGCGGGCGCAAGTCGTGCGGGTAGGGCGAGGGCAGCGACAGCACTTCGACATCCAGCGCTTGCAACAGCCCGATCTCCAGCTTGCCGCCCAGCAGCGCGGCGGGACGCCAGTCCAGTTTGACATCGCGCGCCGTGATGCGCAGGTCGCGGCGATTGTCCAGAATCAGCGTCTGCGCGCCCATCTGGCCGCCCAGCAAGGTGCCGCTCACGCCGGTCAGCGCAACGCCGCCCCCGCTGATGCGCGTTGCCGTCGTCGCCAGCCATTGCAGCCCGGAGGTGCTGCCCAGCAGGCAGCCGCCGATAACCGGCAGCGCGACGAGCGCGGCGAGCGCGGCGAGCAGCAGCCGGCGCTTCGCGTTGCGCGGCAGGACGGTGATTGGCGGCGAGGTGTCGCTCATGCTCAGAACGCCGCAGCCAGCGAAAAATGCAACTGCAATTCTTTGGATTGCACTCCCCAGGCCAGATCCATCGCCAGCGGGCCGACCGGGCTGCGCCAGCGCACGCCGCTGCCGTAGCCGGCGGACAGGCGCACCGTGCTCAAAGTATCGGAAACGCCGCCGGTATCGACGAACAGGGCCGCGCCCCAGTCGCCGCTGAACCAGCGAGTGTATTCGACGCTGCCCGTCAGCAGCGCACGTCCGCCCACGATCGCCGCGCCCTCCAGCACCCCCAAGCTCTGGTAGTTGTAGCCGCGCACGGATTGCGAGCCGCCGGCACGGAACAGGTATTCCTGCGGGATGCCGAGTCGGGACAGCGCGCGCGTGTAGCCGATCTCGCCGCGCGCCGAAACGACATCGCGTTCGGCCAGCGGCCACCAGATCTGGTGGCGCGCGTAGCCGCGCAAGAAGTCTTGATCCGACAGCAACTGCTTGCTGCCCCCGCCGACGCGAAGCTCGGTCACGTTGCCACGCCGGGGATACAACGGATCGTCCAGCGCGCGCCGCAGCCATTGCCAGTCCAGCGCCAGGGCCTGGTTGACCTCCTGTACGCCGCCGGCGGGTTCGCGGTTCTCCTGCTGCCAGTTTATGCCCAGCCGCATTTCGGTCTGTCCGCGCGTACGGCTGCGGGTCGCGCTCAGCTTGTGCCGGGCGGTCTTCAGGCCCTCGATCTGTGTCGCCTCGGTGGCCGCGCCCCAGGACAGCAGATAGCCATGTTCGTCCGGCAGCGTGTCAACGGCGGCGGTCAATTGCTGGCGGTTCTGTTCCAGGCGCAGCCCGGTGCTCAGGCTCCAGGCGCGATCGTAAAAATCGTGGTCGAGGTACTTGATCTCGCTGCGCGGGCCATTGTCGGTGCTGAAGCCGACGCCGATGGCCACGTGCCGGGTTTTCGCTTCGGTCAGCGCCACCTTCACCGGCGCGGCGGCGCGGGTGGAAATGTCCGGATCGATGCTGACGATCACCGAACTGAACTGGGGCATGCTCTGCACGCGCGCCTGAAAATTCAGCAGCAGATCGCGGCGATAGGGCGCGCCGACCTGGAACGGCATCTGGCGCAGCAGCAGGATTTTTTCGTAGCGATCCAGCCCGCTCACTTCCAGTTCGCCGAAATGGAAGGCGGGTCCGGAGTCGATCACCACACTTAAATTGGCGGAGGCCATCGCGGGATCGACTTCCGCCCGGCTGTCCAGAATTTGCGCGGCGGCATAATCCTCGCTCGCCACGCCGGCGAGCAGCGCGGCCTTGGCCTCGTCCCACGCGGGCGAGCGGAACGGCGCACCTATGCCCAGCGGCCATGCCGCCCGCAGCCTGTCGATACGGGAACGGCGCTCGGGCGTATCGGCGTCGGCAAGCTCGCCCCTGAACTCGATGTCCAGCCGGGTAACCAGCGTGCGCTGGCCCGGATCGACTTCCAGCACCCTTGCGCCATCCGGCCCGGCGGCTTGCAATTTCACCGCAGGCGAAAAATACCCTTCGGTCGCCAGCAATGCGCCGATTTCCCGCCGCGCCCGGCGCATGAAGGCGGCGCGGGCGGTATCGTCTGGCAGCGCGGCTGGAATTTTAAAATGGGTTTGCAACAGTTTGCGCAGCGGGGCCGGAGCAGACAAAACGATGGTGACGCCGGCTTGCTGCGCCTCGGCGGCGCGGCTGACCGGCGCGGCGAACACGAGTATCAACCCCAGCCACAGGGCCGGAAGAAAACGATAGCGATGATCGGCATTAAGCACGTTGATGGGCCGGATGACGAAGGGTTGAGACAAGTTCGATAAGCACGAACGAGCGGACAAGGATACAGCATCGCGATATTCGACAGAATATTTCAATGCCGCTCCCTTCATAAATCCACGCTGAAATATCGCGGAAAACGGCAAGCAAAAATCCTTCCTCAATCCGCGCTTCCCCAGTGATGGGGAAACCGAATCTGCATCGGCGGCAACAGGCGTTTTCATCAGCACTCAGCAGCAAGGCAGCGGGTGCGTATATTCCGGTTTTTTTTGAAATGCCCCGTCAGCGTCCCGACTGGCGGAAAAGAAAAAGGCCCGCATCGCTGCAAGCCTTTTTCTATTTGGTGGGCCCTCGCGGACTTGAACCGCGGACCAAAGGATTATGAGTCCTCTGCTCTAACCAACTGAGCTAAGGGCCCGTGAACGGTCAACCTTC
>MGXA01000093.1:16573-55261 GCA_001801215.1 Gallionellales bacterium RIFCSPLOWO2_02_FULL_59_110
GCCCGTGAACGGTCAACCTTCACTGTCGAGGAAACTTTTGAGCTTCTCGGAACGCGACGGATGGCGCAGCTTGCGCAGGGCCTTGGCCTCGATCTGGCGGATGCGTTCGCGGGTTACGTCGAACTGTTTGCCGACTTCTTCCAGCGTGTGGTCGGTGTTCATTTCGATGCCGAAACGCATGCGCAACACCTTGGCTTCGCGCTGGGTCAGGCTGTCGAGAATGTCCGCCGTCGCGCCGCGCAGACTATCGTAAATTGCCGCATCGATCGGCACGGCGGTATTCGAATCTTCGATGAAATCGCCCAGGTGCGAATCGTCGTCGTCGCCCACCGGCGTTTCCATGGAGATCGGCTCCTTGGCGATTTTCAAGATTTTGTGGATCTTGTCCTCGGGCATTTCCATCTTGATCGCCAGCGTCGCCACGTCCGGCTCCAGTCCCGTTTCCTGCATGATCTGCCGCGAGATGCGGTTCATCTTGTTGATGGTCTCGATCATGTGCACCGGGATGCGGATGGTGCGCGCCTGGTCGGCGATGGAACGGGTGATCGCCTGGCGGATCCACCAGGTCGCGTAGGTGGAGAATTTATAGCCACGGCGGTATTCGAACTTGTCCACCGCCTTCATCAGGCCGATGTTGCCTTCCTGGATCAGGTCGAGGAATTGCAGGCCGCGGTTGGTGTATTTCTTGGCGATGGAAATCACCAGGCGCAGGTTGGCTTCGATCATGTCGCGCTTGGCGCGGCGCGCCTTGGCCTCACCGTTGGTCATCTGCTTGTTGATTTCCTTCAGATCCTTGATCGGAATGCCGACGCGCCGCTCCAGATCCAGCAGGTGCTGCTGCTGCTCGACGATGGCATGCTGATAGCGCTCCAGCGTTTCGCCGTAGGATTTCTTCGCCTTCAGTTCCTGTGCGACCCATTGCAGATTGTCTTCATTGCCGGGGAATACCTTGATGAAATGCGGGCGCGGCATTTTGCCTTTGGTCACGCACATATCCTGGATGCTGCGCTCGCAACGGCGTACCTCTTCAACCAGGCCGCGCATGGTGTCGCACAGCGCATCCACTTGTTTTGCGGAGAAGCGGAAACTCATCAATTCGTCGGAGATACCGGACTGGAACTTGTCGTATTGCTTGCTGCGATAGCCGTGTTTTTCATAAGACTTGCCCATCTTGGTGAACAGGTCGGCTATCACGGCAAAGCGTGCCAGCGCGTCGGCCTTGAGCTGCGCCAGATTGGCGGCGGCGGCGGCGGCAGTCGCTTCTTCGTCCTCTTCCTCGTCGGAGGCATGGTTGCCGATATCCTCTTCCTCTTCCGCTTCTTCATCCCCATCGGCGCCGATGACGGCTTCATCCACGGTGTCCACAAAGCCGTCGATCAACTCGTCGATGCGCATCTGGTCGTTTTCGATTTTCGTCGCCAGGGCCAGGATTTCGGCAATGGTGGCCGGGCAAGCGGAAATCGCCTGAATCATGTGCTTCAGGCCTTCCTCGATACGCTTGGCGATTTCGATCTCTTTTTCGCGGGTGAGCAATTCGACCGTGCCCATTTCGCGCATGTACATGCGCACCGGGTCGGTGGTGCGGCCGAATTCCGAGTCCACGGTGGACAGCGCGGCTTCGGCTTCCTCGGCGGCATCCTCGTCGGCCACCACGGGAGCGGTATCCGTCATGATCAGCGTTTCGGCATCGGGAGCGACATCGCACACCGTGATGCCCATGTCGTTAATCATGCTCACCACGCCCTCGATCTGCTCGACTTCAAGCATGTCCGGCAAATGGTCGTTGATTTCCGCGTAGGTCAGATAGCCGCGCTCTTTGCCCAATACAATCAGCGCCTTCAGGCGCGTGCGGCGCGCTTCGATATCCTGTTGCTGGTCAACGACCGGCGGCGGAATATCGACAGCTTGTTTCTTGTCCTGTTTTTTCTTGTCTTTAGGCTTTACCATATTCAGATTCCCGATTGCGTGATGCCGCATTCCCTGTTGCTCAATGCCGCGCAGAAAAGCGGCGGATTATACCTGATTTTCAACCAGTTTCTACCCGCTTTGGGCACATCGCCAGCAGTAAAGTTTCTTTCGATATAGCCCGGCCATTTTATGCATAACGGCAAAAAACTGATGCGGAATGACGCCCATGGCCTTTTTCAGGCCAAAAAAAACCGCCCCTTGCAGCAGGCGGTTTAGGAGGTATTGCTTGAATTAACCGGCGTTTAACCGGGTTCGTAGTCGTAGGAGCGGATTTCCAGCTCCTGTTTCATCATCATGTCTTCCCCGGTGATATGCCCGATCAGCCACTCCCCCAGAAACTGGGCGTACTGGTCCATTACATATTCGTGCCATTCACCGTTTTGCGCCTCCAGTTCGTTTTCCGTGCGCTGGATTTTCCTGCGCAAATTCTGGTGATCCAGGTCGTGCTCGAAAAAAGGGAGGTTGATCGCCCGCGCAAATCGCTCCTCATTCTGAAAATGAACATGCATGCAAGCCATGAACCGCTTGAGCGCCCGCAGCAGGGCATGGCAGTTCCTGGTTTCGATCGCATACTCTATGTCGCCGACCAAGCACAATAATTTTTTGTGGTCGGCATCGAGCAACGCATTGCCCACACTCAGTTGTTTTGTCCATAACAAAGCCATCTTGTTACCCCATGATTTTTCTGCGGGTTTCAGAATGCGGCCACCAGCAATGCCCGCGATTTGTTTTCCTGACGCAGGCCGATGTCGAGGATTGCGGCATCGTGCGGCAACGCATCGATCTGTTCGATCACGGCTGTCTCGTCCGACGCATATCCAGCCACCGCGAGGCCGGGAATATCGGACAAGATGGGCAGCAGGCTTTCGAGCATGATTGCCGAATCTGCGGCAATAAACACTTTCATCGTTTTTCCCTTCGTTGCGCCCGCCGCAACTGCAAAACATGGGAATGCATGATAGCGGTCTGCATCCGGGATATGCAGGCGCAACCGTCCGATTATGGTGTAGGACACATGACGATTCAGGTGTCGGTGTTTGTCCGACATGGCGCGGCAGGAAGCGCCGGAAAGCGGCTATTCCATGAGGTGTTTTTCGGCGGCATAGCGCATCAGTTCGGCATTGTTGCGCAGCCGCATTTTTCCCAGGATGCGGGTGCGGTATGTGCTGACGGTTTTTACGCTCAGCGCCAGAATGTCGGCGATTTCCGAGACAGTCCTGGCCGAGGCGAGCAAGCGAAAAATCTGGAATTCGCGATCCGACAAGGTTTCGTGCGGCAGCTTGTCGTCCGGCGCGCCGAATTCGACGGCGAGCATTTCGGCCGCAGCGGGGCTGATGTATTTATTGCCGGATGCCACGCGGCGCACCGCTCCCGTTACGACTTCCGGCGCGCTTTCCTTGGTCAGGTAGCCGGCCGCGCCCGCCTTGATCAGGCGTACGGCGTACTGGTCTTCCGGGTAGATGCTGAGGATCAGCACCGGCAGTTTCGGCTTTTCCTCGCGGAGCTGCTTGAGCACGTCGATGCCGCTCCTGCCTGGCATGGCGATGTCGAGCAGCACCACATCGCAGTCGTTGGCGCAAATCCAGCGCAGCGCATCGGCACCGTTAGCGTGCTCCGCCACGACTTTCATCTTGCCGCTTTCTTCCAGAATTTTCTTCAGCCCCTGGCGCACGATGGCGTGGTCGTCGACGATCATGATGCGGATCATGCTTGCTTCCCTTTCTGGTGGTTGGCGGATAACGGCAACACTACCGTTACATTAAACCCGCCATCGGGCAGGTTGTCGAATCCGATGCTGCCATCCAGTTGCCCGACGCGCTCGAACATGCCGCGGATGCCGTGGGAATCCGGTGCGACGACTTGGCCTCCGGGCATGCCGCAGCCATTGTCGCTGACCGACAGCACAACCTCTTCGTCGCCGTGGCGGAATTCGACTTTCACCCTGGATGCGGCGGAATGCCGCGCGATATTGGTCAGCGCTTCCTGGAAGATGCGGAACAGCGCAATCGAGCGCTGCTTGTCCAGATTTCCCTTGTCCTCGATGCAGCTCACCCGGCACTCGATGCCGGTGCGTTTGTAGAACTGCGCGGCCTGCCATTCGATCGCCGCCAGCAGGCCGAGATCGTCGAGTATGGTCGGACGCAGTTCGGTGATGACGCGTCGCGTCACGCCTACCGCGTTGTCGAGCAACTGCGACATCGACCCGATGCGCTCGTATAACGGCCCCGATTCCTTGCCGGCGGGCAGTTCGCGCGCCAGCCAGTAAATTTCCATTTTAATGGCGGTCAGCGTGCCGCCCAGGTCGTCGTGGATTTCGCGCGCGATGCGGGCCTTCTCTTCCTCGCGCATATCCTGCAGGTGCGCGGAGAGATCGCGCAACTGGCGCTCCGCCAGGTTGTGCTCGGCGAAGTAAGTGGCCAGCGCCATGCCGACTACGGACAGGATCACCATGTAAAGCCAGTAATTGGTCAGTTGGGTGGCAGCGATGTCATGGGCGAAAAAACCGGTTCCATGATGCGCGCCCAGCAATGCCTGGATCGATACCATCACCAGAGCGATCATGGTTCCCCACGTGCCGAGGCGCACCGCCACCCAGGCAATGAACAGGAACATCACGTAGCCTTTGGGCACCATGCTGATGTTGTCAAAGAACCATTCGAGAAAAATGACCTGCCCGGCCAGAAACGTCAGCCCGAGCAGTAATGCCGCCACATGCACCCGTTTCATTTGGAGCCAGTCGCTTTTTTCCAGGCGCCAGACCAGGAACAGCGGGGCAATCAGGATAATGCCGAGCACCTCGCCCATCCACCACTGAATCAATCCCGGCAGAAAAACATCGGGCGCCAGCAACCCGGAAGCCAGCAACGCTGATATGCCGAGTAGGGCGCCGAAGCCGCTGCCGAGACCCCCCAGAAAAATTAACCGCAGGTAATCGCGCAGGGAACGCAGATGCGAATCGAACCTGCTGTCGCGCGTGAGCAGCCAGGCGCCCAGCAGAGCCGCCAGCGTGTTGCTCAACGCGATGGCGGTCGCCACCCATAATGTCAGGCCCGATGTTGCGTTGACCAGAATCGCCCCGAAAAACACGCCCCAGGCATAACGCTTCCCGCCGATCAGCAGCGCGGCCAAAGCCCAGCCGCTGGCGGGCTCGAAAACACGGATGGGGATGTCGCTCTTGAAATAGAGATTGGTAAGATGGATGAGCAGCGCGTAGAGCGAGGCCATGCCAAGCAGCTTCAACAGGTCGGTCAGGCGGCGTTGGATATTTGAACCAGGCATCTCAGTCCGTTATGTTTGAATCGGGGCGGCATGTTTTGGCTCGCGCATATTGCCCCGACCCGACACGTATTACAATAGCCGACAATCATTCCCAACTTTCCGGAGCAGCGTCATGCCCGATCAATCAGATTTATCCATGTTGCGCGATAGGCTGCGCGCGTTTGCCGGAGCGCGCGACTGGGATCAGTTCCATTCACCGAAAAACTTGAGCATGGCGCTGATGGTGGAAGCCGCCGAACTGATGGAGCATTTCCAGTGGCTGACCGAAGCGCAGTCAGCCGGACTGCCCCCCGAAGTCAAGCGGGCGGTCGGCGAAGAACTGGCCGATATCCTGCTGTATCTGGTGCGCCTGTCGGACAAGCTGGGCATCGACCTGCGCGAGGCCGCGCTGCACAAGCTGGAAAAGAACGCGGTGAAATACCCGGCGGATTTGGTGCGCGGCAGCGCAAAGAAATATTCAGAGTACTGACACGCGCGGCGCGCCCCGCCGCATATCCCCGATCACCGCCGCCTGCCCGAACCCGGCCCGGTGGAACATCGCCAGCACCTCGTCGGCCACCTCCGGCGCAACGCTCACCAGCAGCCCCCCGCTGGTTTGCGCATCGGCCAACAGGCGGCGCTGCCAGTCTTGCAGATTCGCGGCGAAATCCACTTCATGGCCGTAGCTCGCGAGGTTGCGCTCTACCGCGCCGGGGCTGTAGCCTTGCTGCGCCAGCGGCAACGCCTCGGACAGGAGCGGCACTTGAGCGAGCCCAACTTCCGCGCCCATCCCAGCGCCGCGGCACATTTCCAGCAGGTGGCCGAGCAGGCCGAAGCCGGTCACGTCGGTCAGCGCATGCACGCCATCCAATCCGGCGAGCGCGCTGCCCACGGTGTTGAGCTGGGTGGCGGTGGCAATCAGTTGCGCGTAGCCGGCGGCGGGCAGCACGCCCTTCTTCATCGCCTGCGCCAGCACGCCGACGCCCAGCCCCTTGCCGAGAATCAACCTGTCGCCCGCCTGCGCGCCGCTGTTCTTCTTCAGCCGGTCGGGATGCACGATACCGATCGCCACCAGCCCGTAGATCGGCTCGGTCGAATCGATGGAATGCCCGCCCGCCAGCGGGATGCCGGCGACCTCGCAGATCGCTTCGCCGCCTTTCAGGATCGCGCGGATCGCCGCAACCGACAGCTTGTTGACCGGCATGCCGACGATGGCCAGCGCCATGATCGGCGTGCCGCCCATCGCATACACATCGGACAGCGCGTTGGTCGCGGCGATGCGCCCGAAGTCGAACGGATCGTCCACGATGGGCATGAAAAAATCGGTGGTGGCGATGATTGCCTGCTGGTCGTTGAGGCGGTATACCGCCGCATCGTCGCTGGTTTCCGCGCCGACCAGCAGATTGGCATACGGCAGCTTTTCTTTTACTTCGCCCAGAATCTGTTGCAGCATGGCCGGCGCAATTTTGCAGCCGCAGCCGCCGCCGTGCGACAATTGGGTCAACTTCACTTCGGACATTACTCCTCCACTTACCTATAAAACCGAAATATAGCCACAGAGATCACAGAGAACACAGAGAACACAGAGAAAGACGGCGCACCATTGCCTATTACAGGTTTACCAAAAAATTCGCCTGATGTATCGACCGCAAACATTTTTCGCAGTCCGATTTTGTCTTTCTCTGTGAGCTCTGTGCCCTCTGTGGCAAATTGTCTTTGGGATTACTAATGCTTTTCAGAACCGCGAACCTACCACAGCTTGGCGAATTTGACGAAATTATCGACGTGCGCACCCCGGCGGAGTTCGCCGAGGATCATATTCCCGGCGCGATCAATTGCCCGGTACTTTCCGACGAGGAGCGCATCGCCGTCGGCACGCTATACAAGCAGGTGTCGCCGTTCGAGGCGCGCAAGGTCGGCGCGGCGCTGGTCGCGAAGAACATCGCGCAGCATCTGCAAACCCGCTTCCGCGACCATCCGAAGCCGTGGCGCCCGCTGATCTACTGCTGGCGCGGCGGACAGCGCAGCGGCGCGATGAGTATCATCCTCGCGCAGGTAGGATGGGCGGCGCACAAGCTGGAAGGCGGCTACAAGACCTACCGGCGCGACGTACTGGAAAAACTGGCGACGCTGCCGCAGCAGTTCACGTTCCGCGTGATCTGCGGCGCGACCGGCTCGGGCAAGAGCCGCCTGCTCGCCGCGCTGGCAGACAGCGGGCAGCCCAACAACAAACCACAGGTTCTCGATCTGGAGAGCCTGGCGCAGCATCGCGGCTCGGTGCTGGGCAGGCTGCCCGGCCAGGCGCAGCCTTCGCAGAAATGGTTCGACAGCATGCTGCTGCAAGCCCTGGAAAAACTCGACCCGGCGCGCCCCGTTTATGTCGAAGCGGAGAGCAGCAAGATCGGCGCCCTCACCCTGCCCGACACCCTGTTCAACGCGATGCACGCCGGCGAATGCCTGCTGCTGGAAACGCCGCTCGAAGTGCGCGTCGCCGGGCTGCTCGAAGACTACCGCCATTACCTCGCCAACCCGGAGACGCTGATCGCGCATTTGCAGGCGCTGCACCGCTTCCACGGCAGCCAGCAACTGGAACACTGGGCTGCGCTGATCCGCGCCGGAGACTTCGCCGCGCTGGTCGCGGAACTGCTCACGCTGCACTACGACCCGAGCTATTTCCGCGCGACCTCCAAGCATTACGCAAACCTCGATAACGCGCGGCGCGTCCCGCTGGATAACCTGTCGCCGGATGCGCTGAAGGAAATTGCAAAGATTCTGTAGGGGCGCGATTCATCGCGCCCTGACCTGTTTATGCACCAGAAGAAGGGCGCGATGAATCGCGCCCCTACACAATGTCAAACATCCACACGAAGCAACCATGGAATACAGGCAACTAGGCTCAAGCGATCTGAAAGTATCGGCATTGGCCCTCGGCACGATGACCTTCGGCGAGCAAAACAGCGAAGCAGAGGCGCACGCACAGCTCGACTTGGCGGTGGCGCATGGCGTGAATTTCATCGACACCGCCGAGATGTATCCGGTCGCGCCGCGCGCCGAAACAGCGGGGTACACCGAGAGCTACATCGGCACCTGGCTGAAGCGCCAGCGGCGCGACAAGCTGGTCGTCGCCACCAAGATCGCCGGCCCGGCGCGCGGCTTCACCTGGATACGCAACACGCCCCGCATCGACCGCGCACAGCTCAATGCCGCAATCGACGGCAGCCTGCGCCGTTTGCAGACCGACTACGTGGACTTGTATCAAATTCACTGGCCGGATCGCTACGTGCCGATGTTCGGCGCGACCAGTTATGACGTAGCGCAGGAGCGCGACAGCGTGCCGATCGCCGAACAACTGCAAGCGCTGGCGGACTTAGTCAAGTCAGGCAAGGTGCGCCACCTCGGCCTGTCCAACGAAACGCCGTGGGGCGTGATGGAGTTCCTGCGCTGCGCCGAAGCGCTCGGCCTGCCGAAAATCGTTTCAATCCAGAACGCCTACCACCTGATGAACCGCACCTTCGAAGCCGGGCTCGCGGAAGTGTGCCGCCACGCGAATGTCGGCCTGCTCGCCTACAGCCCGCTGGCATTCGGCCACCTCACCGGCAAATACCTCGCCGACCAGCAGGCCAAGGGACGCATCACTCTCTTCCCCGGCTTCGGCCAGCGCTACCACAAGCCCAACGTGCCAGCCGCCACGAAGGAATATGTGCGCATCGCGAACGAAGCCGGACTCAGCACGGCGCAGATGGCGCTGGCCTTTGCGCGCACGCGCTGGTTCACGACTAGCGTGCTGCTCGGCGCAACCAGCGCGCAGCAGTTGCAGGAAAATCTGGACAGCGCGGAAGTCACGCTAACGGTGGAAGTGCTGGAGAAGATCGAGACGGTGCACAGGGTTTATCCGAATCCGGCGCCGTGATGGCGTGTTAGGATGCGACTTGAAATCAAAAAAGTGAAAGCGATGCTCCAGATTATGCGGCAAGATGCTTTGGAGTATACTTTTCTTGGAGCTTCTATTTGTTGAGTCGGTAAGGTGTGGCCCGTTTCTAATTATCATGCGTGGCAGACTGGAGCGTATGCAATGATGAAGTTCGAGTGGGATGACGCAAAGGCCAAGGCGAATGTGCGCAAGCATGGTGTGTCGTTCGACGAAGCGGGATCGGCATTTCTTGACCAGTTTGCGCTCTCTGGCCCAGATCCCGATCACTCGATGGGCGAGCCGCGCTACATCACCTTTGGAATGTCCGGCTTGGGACGGTTGCTCGCGGTCTTCCACACCCATCGCCCCGGAGTCATCCGCATCATCAGCGCACGCCGAGTCACCCGTGCAGAAAGGAAACTTTATGAAGAAAGCTAAAGACGAAATGCGCGCAGAGTACAAGCGCTCCGATTTCACCAAGCTCGAACGCGGCAAGTTCTACAAAGAAGTTGCCAAGGGAACATCGGTAGTCCTGCTCGACCCCGCCATCGCCAAAGTATTCCCGACTTCGGAAGCCGTAAATGCTGCCCTGCTCGGGTTGCTTACGCTCACTGAACAAACTGCCCGCATAACAGGCGGCACAAAGCGCACAGCGCGCAAGTCAGCGTAGATACTACGCTGGCTGCGGGGTGCGAATTTAATCCGGCCCCTTCTAAACCCCGGTGCCATGATGCGTGTGTGTAACATGCAAACCTTTGCAGAGCTAGGATATACGGCATTGTTGAAATCGAATTTGCGTTATGGCATCGGGAGGCTACCGCATGGATGTACATTTTTTCTTGCGCCAACGAATTGCATTCATTCGCCAGCTATACGACATTACTTCGGCACCATACGTTGAGTGCAAACGAAAAATTGAGGCCGGAGAAGAACCATTTGTGCCACCGTATAGTGAGGATGGCGAACCCCCATTTCTCAATTCAACAAAATATGTTGTGCTGATTTTTATGAGTACCGCTGCTTATGGTTTGACAACCTACCTCGGCATAACATCAGCTTTCAGGCCGTGGAAGAATACCTCGGGTAAACAGTGGTGGGACAGACTCTTCCGTTGATTGAACTCGCGGTGCAATAAGCGTAGTGCATTTCACCAAACAATCACCACATGCGGAGCAATGTCCGTTGCACATCGACAGTGCAGGGTTTTGCGCCCTACCAAGCCTATGGCCTAACCGGCCTCACTTTCCCAAAGTGGCGCACAGGCTGTATCCGAATCCGGCACCGTGATGCTGCCCCAAAACAGGCTCCCGTTTCCGGAGCAATTCCAGAGTAGGTAATACTCCTTATATGAGTTTACGGGCGCTCGGATTAGACTTCGCAATCATGTATCCACATACCAAGGAGATGAACATGTCGAACCAAGTGCAAATTATGATTGACCGGGACGTTTACGACAGCCTGCAGATGCTTATGGTGCCGCCGATAAACGATGCCAGCAGCGCCATCAAGTCGTTGTTGGAGTACGAAGGACACGCCAGCCCGGCCGCTCTCGCGCTGGGCGCGGCGGGTCAGCACTTCAGCATGGCCGAAGAACTGGAACGCGCCAATACGGGCATCTACGAAGGCGGCGGAAATACATAAGGGAGGGTGCGCGGCACGCCTTCCGGGGGGCTCGGGGCTGGTTCAGGCACGCTGTCTTGATTGCTTGCTTTGCTTGCCGCCAGCTTCGCGCGCTCCCGCGCCTTCCCAATATCCTTGTCATTCGACAGCGCCGCGCCCATGCGGTGGCGCGAGGGTTCCGCTTTGCCGAACAGGCGCAGGCCGTTTTGCGGCACACGCAGTCTGTATCCATTGGCAGGCCGAGGAGCGGGCGGGCGTGGGCTGCGGCTTTGTCGGGGTAGTCATGCCGTTCAGGAGAGCGTTTTTGAACTGTGCGAAATTGTACGCATGGGAGTAATATATCCTCGCCATTTTAACCACAAGGAGCGAGACCATGACGAACATCGTGCAGTTACTGGGTGATGAAGCAGAGCAATTGCTGGGCTATCGCTGTACCGGCATTTCGAAGGAATCGCTGCATTTGCCGGGGCCGGACTACGTGGATCGCGTGGTGGCCATGAAAGACCGCAAGGTCGGCGTGCTGCGCAGCCTGCAAACCTTGTACGGGCACGGGCGGTTGGCAAACACCGGCTATCTGTCGCTGTTGCCGGTGGATCAGGGCGTGGAACATTCCGGGGCGGCGTCGTTCGCGCCGAACCCGATTTATTTCGACCCCGAGAACATCGTCAAGCTGGCCATCGAAGGCGGCTGCAACGGCGTGGCCTCGACGCTCGGCGTATTGTCCTCCGTGGCGCGCCGCTACGCGCACAAGATTCCGTTCATTGTCAAAATCAACCACAACGAAATTCTGACCTACCCCAACATCTACGACCAGACGCTGTTCGCCAGCGTGGATCAGGCGTTCAACATGGGCGCGGTGGCGGTGGGCGCGACGGTGTTCTACGGTTCGGAACATTCGCGCCGCCAGATACAGGAAATTTCCGACGCGTTCGAACACGCGCACGAACTCGGCATGGCGACCATCCTGTGGGCTTATTTGCGCAATTCGGCATTCAAGGTTGGCGACAAGGATTACCACGTTTCCGCCGACCTGACCGGGCAGGCCAACCATCTCGCGGCGACCATCAACGCCGACATCGTCAAACAGAAAATGGCGGAGAACAACGGCGGCTACAACGCGATCAAGTTCGGCAAGACCCATCCCAAGGTTTACAGCGAACTGACTACCGACCACCCGATCGACCTGGTGCGCTACCAGGTGGCGAACTGCTACATGGGGCGAGCGGGGCTGATCAACTCCGGCGGCGAATCGGGCAAGAACGATTTGCAGCAGGCGGTGCGCACTGCGGTAATCAACAAGCGCGCGGGCGGCATGGGGCTGATTCTCGGGCGCAAGGCGTTCCAGAAGCCGGTGCCGGACGGCATCGCGCTGCTAAATGCGGTTCAGGATGTATATGCGTCGAAAGAGGTGACGGTGGCTTAACCGCGTGCAATTTGCCGGGTTGCATGGAGATTCCGGCGTGCCGCCATGCTTTGAATATTTGACATTCCTATTACGTCTGTAGAGCTTTGCTAACCCGCAACGATAAGGAGACAGATATGAGAACAAAGAGATTTTTGGCAACCCTCGTTTTGATTGGCATCTGTCAAGTTTCGCTGGCCGCAGAAGTGACGGTGACCATGGCAAACTGGGAATTTTCACCGAAAGTTGTCAACATCGAGGTCGGCGACACAGTTATATTCGAAAACAACGATGACAGCATTCACAGCGTGATTTTTCCGGACGAGAGCATCCAATCTTTGGAAGTCCTGAAGATGGAGAAAAAGTTTCTCGTGAAGTTCGAGAAGGTCGGCGAATTTCCATTTTTTTGTAAACAGCACAAAGACTTCAGCATGAATGGCAAGGTTATCGTCTTGCCCAAGAAATAGTTTTTGCCTATTTCTGCCCCGGATGCGGTGGCGGCTGCGGGCACACGGCGGATTGCCCACAAGAGGTCACACACGCTCCGCAGGGCAAGGCGACGGGTTCAGCCATGAGTTTTTCCGGTTGCTCCGTATAGCCTGCCCGACAGCAGGCTGGCGGAAACGATCAGCAACGCGCCGATCCAGTCGCGCGGCTGCATCGCCTCACCGGCAAGGAAATACGCCGAGGCGGCTGCGACCACTAGCTCGAACAGGAACAGGACGATGGCGCGGTTGGCCGGCAGATAGGCTAGGGCATACTGCACGACGAAACTGACGGCGCACAGCACGACGCCGAGCAGCGCGAGGATCAGCCAGGTTTGCGCATTGATTGCCAGCAACTGGCCCGGCAAACCGCCTTGCCATAGCAGCAGCGGCGCGGTCAGCAGGGCGGTGCCGAGCCATACGCTGCTGGATTTTGCCTCCACGCTCAGGTGCGCGGCGCGGCGCGATACCACGTTGGACAGCGCAAAAGCCATACCCGACGACAGGCCGATCCATTCGGCGAGATTGGCCGGCAGCGGCAGCCCGAGATGCGGCTCCCACAGCATGACGAACGCCCCGCCAAGCGACAACGCGATGATGAGGTAGCCGTAGCGGTTGAGCCGCTCGCCGAGCAGCCAGTAGGAGAACAGGATGGTCCACAGCGGCGCGAGATAGAACAGCAGCAGCACGCGCATCACCTCGCCGTGCAGCACCGCCAGCACATAGCCGAGATTCGTCCAGCCCACGCTCAGCGCCAGGAACAGCACCCACCGGCCTTTGCCGTCCCTGTGATGCTGGCGCAGTTCGCGCCACACGCGCGGCAGCATGAACGCGCCGCACAGCATCGCCAGCAGATAGGTGAGCAGCGTCGCCAGCGCGCCGGACACGCCGGCATCCTGCAACACGCGGAAGGGATACCAGATCAGCCCCCACACCAGCGCTCCGCTGAATACGCCTGCCAACGGCAGCAGATTTTGTTTTGATGGCACTGGCTACGCCTTTATAATTCGGCAACTTAAAAAATATCTGAATTCCCGCCCGCGCGGGAATGACGAACAAAAATGAATCCCGACTTGAACAAGCTCCAGCCCTACCCGTTTCAGAAACTCGCCGCGCTGTTTCGCGAGGTCACGCCGAACCCGGACTATCGCGCGATCAGCCTGTCCATCGGCGAACCGAAACACGCCACGCCGCAATTCATCAAGGATGCGCTGACCGCCAGCATCGACGGGCTGGCGAATTATCCCACAACCGCCGGCAGCGACGCGCTGCGCAATGCCATCGCAAACTGGCTGGCGGCGCGCTACGACATTCCGGCGCCGGATGCGAAGACCCCCGCTTTAGATCCAAAAACTCAAATCCTGCCGGTGAACGGTAGCCGCGAGGCGCTGTTTGCCTTCGCCCAGGCGGTGATCGACCGGACAAAAAACCAGCCTGCGGTGATCTGCCCCAACCCGTTCTACCAGATATACGAAGGCGCGGCGCTGCTCGCCGGGGCCACGCCGCATTACCTCAACACTATGCCGGAAAACGACTACGCGCTGAACTTCGCGCAGCTTCCGGAAGAGACCTGGCAGCGCGCGCAACTAATTTACGTGTGTTCGCCGGGCAATCCGACCGGGCGCGTGATGCCACTGGAGGAATGGCGGGAACTGTTTGAAATGTCGGATCGCTACGGCTTCGCGATCGCCTCGGACGAGTGTTACTCGGAAATCTATTTCGGAACTGACAGGCCGTTAGGCGCGTTGCAGGCCGCGCAGCAACTCGGGCGCGGCGACTACAAGAACCTCGTGGTGTTCTCCAGTCTGTCGAAGCGCTCCAACGTGCCGGGGATGCGCTCCGGCTTCGTCGCGGGCGACGCGGCTATCATCGCGAAATTCGCGTTGTACCGCACCTACCACGGCTCGGCGATGAATCCGGCAATCCAATCCGCGAGCATCGCCGCGTGGAGCGACGAGGCGCATGTCGCGGAAAACCGCCGCCTGTATGCGGAGAAATTCGCCAGAGTGCTGGATATCCTCGAGCCGGTGTTGCCGGTCGCCATGCCCGACGCCGGTTTCTACCTGTGGGTGCGCACGCCGGTCGCCGATACCGCTTTCGCGCAGGCCCTGTATCGCGACTATAATGTGACCGTGCTGCCGGGCAGCTATCTGGCGCGCGCCGCGCAGGGCGCGAACCCCGGCGAAAATTTTGTGCGCCTGGCGCTGGTCGCCGGCACGGCAGAGACCGTGGAAGCGGCGCAAAGAATCAAAGAGCTTGTAGCTGGTGGCCTGTAGCTTGTAGCTACCCCCTACAAGCAACAAGCTACCCGCTATTCATTCAACAGGAACCATCATGGAACAATTGCAGCAAATCATCGAACAGAATTTCGAGCGCCGCGCCGAAATTACCCCGCACAACGCCGACGCGCGCCTCAAGGAGGCGGTCGATACCGTCATCGGCCAACTCGACCAAGGCAAGCTGCGCGTCGCCGAAAAGATCGACGGGCAGTGGGTGACGCACCAATGGCTGAAAAAAGCCGTGCTGCTGTCGTTCCGCATCGAAGACAACTCCTTCATCAAGGGCGGTTTCACCAACTACTACGACAAGGTGCCGTCCAAGTTCGCCGACTACAACAGCCGCGACTTCCGCGAGGGCGGCTTCCGCGTGGTGCCGCCGGCGGCAGCGCGCAAGGGCGCGTTCATCGCGAAGAATGTGGTGCTGATGCCATCCTACGTGAACATCGGCGCGTACGTCGATGAAGGCGCGATGGTGGACACCTGGGCGACAGTCGGCTCGTGCGCGCAGATCGGCAAGCACGTGCATCTTTCCGGCGGCGTCGGCATCGGCGGGGTGCTGGAACCGGTGCAGGCCAACCCCACCATCATCGGCGACAATTGCTTCATCGGCGCGCGCTCGGAAATCGTCGAGGGCGTGATCGTGGAAGACAACAGCGTGATCTCGATGGGCGTGTTCATCGGCCAGAGCACCAAGATTTACGACCGCGAGACCGGCGAAGTCAGCTATGGCCGTGTGCCGGCCGGCTCGGTGGTGGTCAGCGGCAACCTGCCTTCCGCCGACGGCAAATACAGTCTGTATTGCGCCGTGATCGTAAAGAAGGTGGATGAGAAGACGCGCGGCAAGGTGGGCATCAACGAATTGCTGCGAGGCATTTAGCGTAGGGGCGCAATTCATTGCGCCCTTGAAATTCAGTTGCAATGAATCAGGGAGCAATGAATTGCGCCCCTACGAACACGGAGAGCAACATGATCGTCACACCATTGCTGCAACTCGCCGCCGACAAACAGGCTTCCGATTTGTTTTTTTCGGTCGGCGCACCGGTCAACATCAAGATCGACGGCATCACGATGCCGGTCAATGCGCAGACACTGGATGCCGCGATCATCAGGCGCATCGCCTACGAAATGATGAGCCCGAAACAGATCGCCGAATTCGAAGCGGAAATGGAGATGAATTTCTCGTTTCGCGCCGATGGCACCGGCAATTTTCGCGTCAACGTTTTCCGCCAGCGCAACGACATTGCCGTCGTGATCCGTCATGTCAAGGGAAAGATCGAAAACGTGGAGAATCTGCACCTGCCCAATGTGCTGAAAGAGCTGATCATGGAGAAGCGCGGCCTGGTGCTGGTGGTCGGCGCGACCGGTTCCGGCAAGTCCACCACGCTCGCCGCGATGATCGAGCATCGTAACGCGACCAAGAGCGGCCACATTCTGACCATCGAAGATCCGGTCGAATACATTTTCGGGCACGGCAAGTCCATCGTAAACCAGCGCGAAATCGGCACCGATACCCTGTGCTACGAGAATGCGTTGTCCAGCGGGATGCGCGAAGCGCCGGACGTGCTGATGATCGGCGAGGTGCGCGACCGCGACACCCTCAAGCATGCGCTGATTTTCGCGCAGACCGGCCACCTGTGCCTGACCACGCTGCATGCCAACAACAGCTACCACGCATTGAACCGCATCGTGAATTTTTTCCCCTACGACTCGCGGCAAAGCGTGTTATCCGACCTGTCGATGTGCCTGCGCGCGGTGATCTCGCAACGCCTGGTGCGCAACGTGCAAGGCAAGCAAATGCCGGCCGTCGAAGTCCTGCTGAACACTTCGCTGATCGCCGATCTGATCAAGAACGACGAGATCGACAAGATTCGCGAAGCCATCGAGAAAAGCGTTTCCGCCGGATCGCAAACCTTCGAGCAGGCGTTATACAGGCTGTTCAAAACCGGGCAGATCACCAAGGAAGAGGCGATGCGCAACGCCGATTCGGCGAGCAATTTGGCAACGCTGATCGATTTCTCGGAGCGCACCAAATCCATGCAGGTGCCGACATTCAACCCGGACGATGACGCGCCGGAGATATCGAAGCCGCCATCCGATTTCAGCGGCATCAAGCTCAATCTAGACGAACCGAAATGAAACGGATGAACCGCCGTTTGCGCCATGTCTGAAACGCTGCAACTCGCGCAACAACTCATTGCCCGCCGCTCCCTCACGCCGGCGGATGACGGTTGCCTCGACATAATCGGCGCACGCCTCGCGCCGCTCGGTTTCAGCCTGGAAAAGATACGCTGCGGCGAGGTGGACAACCTGTGGGCGCGGCGCGGCAACGGCGGCCCGCTGATGTGCTTCGCCGGGCATACCGATGTGGTGCCAAGCGGGCCGCTGGACAAATGGCGCAGCGACCCGTTCATTCCCGCTGTGCGCGACGGCATGCTTTATGGGCGCGGCGCGGCGGACATGAAGGGGCCGCTGGCGGCGTTCGTCACCGCCATCGAAAGATTCGCCGCCGGATACCCGCAGCATCGCGGCTCCATCGCCGTGCTGCTCACCTCTGACGAGGAGGGCGTGGCGGTGGATGGCACGGTGCGCGTGGTCGAGGCCTTGCAACAGCGCAACGAGCTGATCGACTACTGCATCGTCGCCGAGCCGACCTCGGAAACCAGAAGCGGCGACACCATCAAGAACGGTCGGCGCGGCTCGCTGTCAGGCGCGCTCACCGTCAGGGGCGTGCAGGGCCACATCGCCTATCCGCATCTGGTCAGGAACCCGATCCACCTCGCTGCCCCCGCGATTGCCGAACTGGCCGCGACGACCTGGGACGAGGGCAACGAACATTTTCCGCCGACTTCCTGGCAGGTTTCCAACATCCACGGCGGCACCGGCGCGACCAACGTGGTGCCGGGCACGGTGGATATCCTGTTCAACTTCCGCTTTTCCACCGCCAGCACGGTGGACGGCCTGAAGAGCAGGGCGCATGCGATCCTCGACAAACATGGCTTGGAGTATGACCTGCGCTGGGAGCTGTCCGCCAAGCCTTACCTCACGCCGCGCGGCAACCTGGTGGATGCGGTCCGTGCCGCGATACGCGAAGTGACCGGGCTGGATGCCGGACTCTCCACCGGTGGCGGCGCCTCCGACGGGCGCTTCATCGCCGATATTTGCCCGCAGGTGATCGAGCTCGGCCCGCTCAACGCTACCATCCACAAGATCGACGAATGCGTGGCGGTGGCCGACCTCGACGCGCTGTCCGAAATTTACTGCCTGACCCTGCGCAAGCTGCTGGCCTGATGAAATACATCGTCTTGATCCTGCTCATCGTCGCGCTGCTGTGGATCGCTTCCATTGCTTGGGCGAACCGGCGGAGCAAATCTCCCTACGACGGCGGCAGCGGCAGCGGAGGAGATTCCGGTGGAAGTTCTTCCTCAAGCTGCAACGGTAGCGATGGCGGCTGCGGCGGCGGTGATGGCGGCGGAGGCGGGGGCGACTGATGAGCGACTATTTTTCCGGCGCGACACACAACCTGCACACCGTGCGCGACTGGCTGCGCTTCGCGGTGAGCCGCTTCAACCAGGCCAAACTGTTTTTCGGGCACGGCAGCGGCAACGCCTACGACGAGGCCGCCTACCTGATCCTGCACACGCTGCACCTGCCGCTCGACCGGCTCGACCCGTTTCTCGATGCGCACCTGACCGACATGGAACGCGCCGAAGTGTCGAACATCCTCCAGCAGCGCGTCGAGCAGCGCGTGCCGGCCGCCTACCTGACGCATGAAGCCCTGCTCGGCGATTTCAGTTTCTACGTGGACGAGCGCGTCATCGTGCCGCGCTCGTTCATCGCCGAACTGCTGCTCGAACAGCTCGCGCCGTGGATCGCCGAGCCGGAAGAAATCGGCAGCGCGCTGGATCTGTGTACCGGCAGCGGCTGCCTCGCCATCCTCGCCGCTTACGCCTTCCCCAACGCCTGCATCGACGCGGTGGATCTGTCGGCGGCGGCGCTGTCCGTCGCCGAACGCAACGTTTCAGATTACGGCCTGCAAGACCGCATCAGCCTGATCGAATCGGATCTGTTCGCCAAGCTGGGCGGCAGGCAATACGACCTAATCGTCAGCAACCCGCCCTACGTGGACGCCGCATCGGTCGCCGCGCTGCCGCCGGAATACCTGCACGAGCCGAAACTGGCTCTGGGCAGCGGCAGCGACGGGCTGGACGCGACGCGCATCATCCTCGAACACGCCGCGCAACATCTCAGCGCAAACGGCCTGCTGGTCGTCGAGATCGGCCACAACCGCGAGGTATTGGAGGCCGCCTACCCGAACCTGCCGTTCACCTGGCTGGACGTCAGCGGCGGCGACCAGTTCGTGTTCATGCTGCACAGGAACGACCTGTCATAAATCATGAGCCTTGTTATTGACCAAATTAGGCGCGAAGCAAGCAGTTTGCTGGATTCGCAACGCCGTTCTGACCTTGGACAATACATGACCCCCTCTCCCATTGCTGCGTTTATGGCCTCGCTTTTTTCCTACAATGGCCGAACCAGATTGCTGGATGCAGGCGCGGGAGTAGGTTCTTTAACTTCCGCATTTCTGGATAAGGCATCACATGAAGGAATAGATGTTGACGTGGAAACATGGGAGATCGACAACATTCTAGGTGGCTATCTGAAAAACACGCTCGACGAATATGTGCGGCAAGGGCAAGGAAAAATCAAAGCCCACATTCATGCAGCAGACTTTATCGAGGGTGCTGCTTTCTCCATACAGTTTGACTGTGGCAACCGATACACACACGCAATTCTCAATCCTCCCTACAAGAAAATATGCGCTAGCTCAAAACACCGTAAGTTATTACGAATGGTAGGCATTGAGACGGTCAACCTGTACACGGCATTCGTCGCGCTGACCATGTTGTTGATGGAAAAGGGGGGCGAGGTTGTCGCCATCATTCCTCGTTCATTTTGCAACGGTAGCTATTACCGCCCGTTCCGCAATCTGATTTTGCGGATTTCCTCCATTCGCCAACTGCATCTATTCGAAAGCCGAAACCTGGCTTTTCAGGACGATGATGTTTTGCAAGAGAACATCATCATTCACTTGGTCAAAGGAGAACCGCAAGGCGCAGTTATCGTATCCACCTCGCATGATGCAAGATTTTCTGACTACCAGCAGACCACATTTGATGCTGCCGTGATTGTGAAGCCCAACGATATA
Source organism: Gallionellales bacterium RIFCSPLOWO2_02_FULL_59_110 (assembly GCA_001801215.1). GTDB lineage: Bacteria > Pseudomonadota > Gammaproteobacteria > Burkholderiales > Gallionellaceae > Gallionella. Next base: position 36,702 of record MGXA01000093.1, read on the forward strand.
GAGCAATTCATCCACATTCCGACAGTTATCGGACAAACAAGCACTCCCAAGCTTTGTACGCATACATTACGCGACATTGGACTGGAGGTTTGCACCGGGCCAGTAGTGGATTTTCGACTGAAAGCATATTGGCGGGATAAGCCGACCGATGGTACCGTACCCCTTCTCTATCCCCACCATTTCAGCGATGGTGCTCTATGCTGGCCAAAATCACACAAAAAACCCAACGCATTGCAACTTTCCTCCGATGTCAGCAAATGGCTGATGCCGCGTGGACACTATGTGCTCGTTAAACGCTTTTCCACAAAGGAAGAACGCCGCCGCCTCGTGGCGTACCATTTATCCTATGAGGCGTTGGATGCTGCATACATCGGCTTCGAAAACCATTGGAACGTATTCCACATCGGGAAACACGGCATAGACGAGGATATCGCCAAGGGACTGGCCACCTTTCTTAACTCGACTATCCTTGACGAGCATTTTCGGGTGTTCTCGGGCCATACACAGGTAAATGCCACGGATCTGCGTAATATGCGCTACCCAAGCCTCGAACAGTTACGAAAGCTCGGCAAACGCGCAAAAAATCAGCCCAACGATCAAGCCACCCTTGATCGATTGCTTGAGGAGCTAGAAACGGCATGACCACAAAACAAGAACGAATCGGCGAAGCTTTGGATATTCTCAGGCAGCTTGGGATGCCCAATGAGCAATTGAACGATAGAACAGCTATTTGTCTATTGGCGTTGCTCGATTTACCCGAGACAACGACTTGGGATAAAGCCAGCAATTCGATGCTTGGCATTCGCGCCATCCTTGACTTCGCCCGTGAAAAACTCGGGCGCAATTACGCCGAAAACACGCGAGAGAGCATCAGAAAATATAGTGTCAAACAGCTTGTTGCTGCGGGGGTGTTACTGCACAACCCAGATAAACCAGATAGGGCGGTCAACAGCTCAGGCAACTGTTATCAAGTAGAATCCAACGCCCTTGCCTTATTCCGCAAATTTGGCACGAGAGGATGGAAAAAAGCCTTATCCATCCACCTAGAGACACGTCAAACTCTGGCAGACCAATTCGCGCAACACCGTGACATGCAACGAATTCCTGTGGTCGTCAACCAAGGACACAAAATCAAGTTAAGCGCGGGGAAACACTCCGACCTGATTCGCGCCATCATTGAAGAGTTTGTTCCTCGCTTTGTGCCGGGTGGAGAGCTTGTTTATGTGGGCGACACGGGAACAAAATGGGGTTACTTCGACGAGCCATTGCTGCGCACACTGGGGGTCAAAGTCGGCAGCCACGGAAAAATGCCCGATGTAGTGATTTACTACCGCAAGAAGAACTGGCTCATCCTGTTTGAAGCCGTAGCAAGCAGCGGCCCGGTGGATGGCATACGCCACGCCGAACTTTCTGATCTGTTCAAGGCAAGCACGGCGGGACTCGTATACGTGACGGCATTTCCCGACCGTGGCGAAGTCATGCGCAAGTTTCTGTCCGTCGTCGCATGGGAAACCGAAGTCTGGTGCGCCAGTGACCCAACCCATCTGATCCATTTCAACGGCATCCGTTTTCTTGGCCCATACGCCAAATAGCCGCTTCACAATTCAAATTCATGCCCGTCGATCACTACGAGAATTTCCCCGTCGCCTCGGTTCTGATGCCCAAACGGCTGCGCAGGCCGGTGGCGGCGATCTACCATTTCGCGCGCGCGGCGGACGACATCGCCGACGAGGGCGACTTGCCGAATGAAGAGCGGCTCGGCCAACTCGACGCATTTCGCGCCGAGCTGGCGCGCATCGCCGCAAACGAGACGCCGCTCACGCCGCTGTTCCAGAATCTCGCGCCGGAGATTCGGCAGTATGCGCTGCCGATGCAGCCGTTTTACGATCTGCTCGACGCCTTTTCGCAGGACGTGGTGCAGAAACGCTACGTGAACTTCGACGAGCTGCTCGATTACTGCCGCCGCTCCGCCAACCCGGTCGGCCTGCTGCTGCTGCATCTCTATGAAGAAGCCACGCCAGTCAACATCAAGTATTCGGACGCCATCTGCACCAGCCTGCAACTCATCAACTTCTGGCAGGATGTCGCGAAGGATTACGCCATCGGCCGCATCTATCTGCCGTTGGACGAGATGGCGAAATGCGGCGTAACCGAGGAGCAGATTGCGCAGGGCATCGTCGATGACAAATGGCGCAGGCTGATGCACTTCCAGGTGAGCCGCGCGCGCGAAATGATGCTCTCGGGCGCGCCGCTCGGCAGCATCCTCACCGGACGCGTCGGCATGGAGATGCGCATGATTATCGCGGGCGGGCTGCGCATCCTCGACAAGCTGGAAGCCGTGCAGTTCGACATGTTCGAGCGGCGCCCGATATTGCGCCCGCTCGACTGGGTTATCATGCTGGCCAAAAGCGCGCCGTTTCGTTTATAGAAATCATTTGCCACAGAGATCACAGAGCACACAGAGAGAAACAAAACTTGGCGCTACGCCGCATTCTCTGTGAACTCTGTGTTCTCTGTGGCTGATTGAGGCTTTGCAACCACTATGACCCCCGATCAATACTGCCAGGACAAGGCCGCAAAAAGCGGCTCCAGCTTCTACTACAGCTTCCGGTTCCTGCCGCCGCACAAGCGCCGCGCCATCACCGCGCTGTATGCCTTCTGCCGCGAGGTGGACGATGTCGTAGACGAGTGTTCTGATGCGAACGTCGCGCGCACCACGCTCAACTGGTGGCGCGGGCAGGTCGCTGAAATCTACGGCGGCAAACCGCAACATCCGGTCGCGCTGGCGTTGATTCCGGTGGTGAAACAATTCAACCTCGCGCAGGAGCATTTGCTGGAGATCATCGACGGCATGGAGATGGATATCGACCAGCCGCGCTACCCGGATTTCGAGTCGCTGCAACTGTATTGCTACCGCGTCGCGTCGGTGGTCGGGCTGCTGTCGGCGGAAATCTTCGGCTACCGCGATCCCCGCACGCTGGAATACGCGCACGATCTCGGCATCGCCTTCCAGCTCACCAACATCATCCGCGATGTCGGCGAGGATGCACGGCGCAACCGCATCTACCTGCCGATGGAGGAGCTGCAACAGTTCGGCGTGGCGGCGGCGGACATCCTCAACGCGCGCGAAACGGAGGAGTTCCACAAACTGATGGCGTTCCAGATCGAGCGCGCGCGGCGCTACTACCGGCAGGCGCTCGACCATCTCCCCGCCGCCGACCGCAAGGCACAGCGCACCGGCCTGATTATGGCCGCGATCTACCGCGCCACGCTGGACGAGGTCGAAAAGAGCGGCTGCCACGTGCTGAAGGAGCGCGTTTCGCTCACTCCGGCCTACAAGATGTGGCTGGCGTTCAAGACGTGGTTGAAACCGTAGCAGAGTAGATTCCTTCCCCCTGTCAGGGGGAAGGCCAGGATGGTGGTGAAACGCTCAATGAATATCAGGAGGATCCGCCCGGCAACCACATCAAAAGCAAGATCGCTTCGACGTGACATGACCGATGTTGAACGTGTGCTGTGGCGGGTTTTACGCGGCAAACAGCTCGGCAGACACCGTTTTCGCCGCCAGCACCCGATTGGGCGATACATCGCCGACTTCGCCTGTATCGAGCAGAAACTGGTGATCGAACTTGATGTGGGAAAACATCAGGAGCGGCTTGCTTATGATGAACAGAGAACGGCTTTGTTACAGGCGCAAGGTTGGCGAGTTTTGCGTTTCTGGAACAACGATATATCGAACAATTCGGATGGTGTGTTAACAACAATAATGGAAAATTTAACGGCTCTACCCCCACCCTAACCCTCCCCCTGCAAGGGGGAGGGAATATGAGTTTCACTCTAAGCTCATTCCCTTTTTTCTCCCATAGTAATGGTCAGGGTGGGGATAATAGCCCCAACAAATCGCCCATAACAAACCGATGAACAATCACAAAACTACTTGCCCTGCCATCATCGGCGGCGGCTACGCCGGCATGGCCGCCGCTGTCGCCCTCGCCGCGCGCGGCATCCCCGCCACCGTGTTCGAAAGCGCCAGACAGCTTGGCGGGCGGGCGCGCGGGATTGCCTTTCCAAATCAGGTTGCGCACGCTGAAAACAAGGTCGCTCCCTCTCTCCAAATCTCTGATGGAACAACTAGCCATTCGACTAAGCCAGCAAGCGGGCAAGTCGCTGGTTACCCCGGCGGGGGAGAGGGCAATCGTCCCCTGTCGGGGAATTCTTTGATCCTCGACAACGGCCAGCACCTGCTGCTCGGCTGCTACCGCGAGACCCTGCGCCTGATTGAGCAGGTCGGCGGCAACATCGAGCGGGACTTCCTGCGCCGGCCGCTGCAACTCGATCTGCACGGCGAATTTTCCCTGCGTGCGCCGCGCCTGCCCGCGCCGCTGCACCTCTTGGCTGCGCTGCTCGGCGCGCATGGCCTGTCGCTTAGCGAACGGCTGAAGGCTGCGCGCTTCATGCTCGCGCTGCGCCGCATGGGATTTCGCTTGCCCAATGACATGACGGTCGCCGCACTGCTCGCGCAACACGGACAGGATGCCGACCTGACCTTCAAGTTATGGGAACCGCTGTGCATCGCCGCGCTGAATACCCCGATCCACAAGGCCTCCGCGCAGGTGCTGCTCAACGTGCTGCGCGACTCGCTGAATCGCACGCGCGCCGACAGCGACATGCTGTTGCCGCGCGTGAATTTTACCGCGCTGTTCCCGCAACGCGCCGCGGGCTTTGTCGAACAGCACGGCGGCAGGGTGCTCACTTCATGCGGCGTAGAGGCAATCCTTCCCCAAGGCGACGACATCGAACTTGCCACTGCATCAGGCAGCATGAGATTCAGCCATGTCATCTGCGCCGCGCCGCCCACGGTTGCCGCCGGGCTGCTGCGCCCGCTCGCCGCACTCGCAGACACCGTGGCGCAGATCGACGGTCTGGAGCATCAGCCGATCTACACAGTGTATCTGCAATACCAGCCGATGGTGCGCCTGCCGCACCCTATGCTCGGCCTGCATCGGCGCTACAGCCAGTGGCTGTTCGACAAGGGGCAGATCGCCGGGCAGCACGGCCTGCTCGCCGCCGTCATCAGCGCGGAAGGCATCCATCAGGAATTGGCGCAGAAGGAACTGGCGCAGAAGGTGATCGCGGAATTGCGCGAGGAATTCGGCATCGCCCAAACGCCGGCATGGTTCAAGGTCATCGCCGAGAAGCGCGCCACCTTCTGCTGTGCGCCCGACCTGCGCCGTCCATCACAGCAGACCGCTCTGCCCGGCCTGCTGCTGGCGGGCGACTACACAGCGGGCGACTATCCGGCCACGCTGGAAGGCGCGGTGCGGAGCGGCCTGCGCTGCGCCAGCCTGATTTCGGCATAATAATCATGCGTCGACAGCGCATATTTATTGTTATAATAGATGACAGTAATACTCAACTTTTATGATCGAAAACCGATTGAACAGCGGGTATGCCGATCGCTTGATTTAGCCATTGAGAAGGATATTGACATGACAACCATTGCAGAATTTATGGCCAACGACCATCAGGCCTGCGACGCCAAATTTGCCGACGCCGAAGCGGCCGCCCTGACCGACGACTGGAGCCAGGCAGAACCCGCCTTCAACGCCTTCCGCGACGGTATGGCGCGGCACTTCCGCATGGAAGAGGACGTGCTGTTCCCCGCGCTGAAGTCCTCCGGCGGCCCCGCCGGCCCGGTGCATGTGATGCTCATGGAGCACGCGCAGATCAAGGAGCTCGTCAAACAGATGGGCGCGGCGGTAGAGCGCAAGGATGCGCAGGAATACGGCGGCCTTTCGGAAACCCTGCTGATGGTGATGCAGCAGCATAACCACAAGGAAGAGAACATCCTCTATCCGATCACGGATCAGATCCTGGCGGCACAGCGCGAAACGCTGCTCGGCCAGATGCAGGCCGTTTGACCCGGATGCAGCCCATTTCACCTAAAAACAGCGATTGATTAACCGCAGAGGCGCAAAGGCGCAGAGGAATAATAAAATTTGGACAATTTTATTGCTCACCCCATGAGTGAGGTCGTGCAACCTCATAACGCTCTGTTTTTTCTCAGCGCCTCTGCGTCTCTGCGGTTCAACTGAGTTCTCCAGGTTTAAGCCAAGATGCAGTTTATTCAACAATGATGCCGGAACTCGATGTACGCGGATTACCGCCGCCGGAGCCTTTCGAGAACATCGTCCGCGCGCTGCCCGCGCTTTCCGGCAACGACACCCTGCAAGTGCTGATCCACCGCGAGCCATTCCCGCTCTACGAAATGTTGCGCGATGCCGGTTATGCCTGGCAGACCACCGCGCTCGCGGACGGCGACTTCAAAATCCTGATTACGCGAGGCTCACCGCCAGGGCGCGCCGGATGAAAATAGCCTCGCTCAGCCCCGAACAAGCGCCGCCGATCAGTTTGCCGCTGCGCTTCTTTGCCGTGGCGCCGCTTTTTCTGGTGCTGGCCGCGCTGCTGCTCGTAACGTCCGGCGGCAACCCGTTTGCCGAGTTGCGCTCCCCCGCGCAGGTTGCCGTCACGCACCACATCACGCTGGGGTTCATGGCGATGGTCATGCTTGGTGCGATCCAGCAACTTCTGCCGGTGGTGATCGGCAGCACGATGCCCGCGACCAGATGGGTGGCGTGGTTCACCTTCCTGCCGCTGATCGCGGGTGCATTGTCGTTGTCCGCCGGATTCCTGCTGGGCAGGCCGGAACTGCTCAATCTTTCCTGGGGGCTGCTGGGGCTGACTTTTCTGGTCTTCATCGCTGCCAGCCTGGCCAGCTTGGCGCGCGCCGAGGCCAAAAATGCGACCAAGATCGCCATCATGCTGGCGATTTTCTCGCTCGCGGGTGCCGTCACGTTCGGCGTCTTGCTCGCCGCAGGCTACGCCAACGGCCTGGCGCTGCCGTATGCCAGGCTGGCAACCGCTCACATCAGCCTGGCATTGGGCGGCTGGGTGCTGCTGCTGGTTATCGGCGTGTCTTACCAGGTCGTGCCGATGTTCCAGCTCACCCCGAACTACCCGAAATGGATGACTGCCTGGCTGGCCCCCGCCATTTTTGCCGCGCTGCTGTTGAACCTGGTGCTGCTCCTGCCGGAAGCGGCGCCGCGCTGGACGGCATTCGTCGCGGAAGCCATCTTCTGGTTGTTGGCCGTCGGTTTCGCCGCTGTCACGCTACGGCTGCAAAGTCAGCGCCGCCGCCGCATTCCGGATGCCCCGTTGAGTTTCTTCCGGCTCGGCATGGTTTCGCTGCTGGTCGCCGCATTGCTGTCGCTGGCCGCGCTGGCCTTCCCGGATGCCGGAGATTTGCTGCGTACGCTGTCCGCGCTGGCTTTCCTGCTCGGTTTTGCGCTGTCACTGATCCAGGGTATGCTGTATAAAATCGTGCCGTTCCTGGTGTGGTTCCACCTGTTTCGCGGCGGCGTAAAAACCGGCGTGCCGAACATGAAGGAAATCATTCTGGAACCCTGGATGTGGCGGCACCTGTGGCTGCACGGCAGCACGCTGGCGGCGGCGCTGCTGGCGGTGTGGTGGAATGCGGCGGTGTGGCTGGCGGCGCTCGGGCTGCTGTTGCAGGGCGTGCTGCTGAGCTACGGCATCTTTACCGGCATCGCGGTTTACCGGCGCACCCTGCGGAAAATCGAACAAACATCGACCGGAGGCTCTCCATGAGTTTTTTCCTGCTCAAACACATCCACGTCACCTGCGCCGGTATCAGCATTGCGCTGTTCTTCCTGCGCGGCATCTGGAGCTTCAACGGCTCGCCGATCATGCGGCAACGCTGGGTCAAGATCGTGCCGCATTTTGTGGACACGGCGCTGCTCGTCAGCGCGCTGGCGCTGGCTTACACCATCGGCCAGTATCCCTTCATCGACGGCTGGCTGACCGCCAAGTTTTTCGGCCTGGTGCTGTTCATCCTGCTCGGCACCATCGCGCTCAAGCACGGCAGGACCAAAGCCGTGCGCGTTTTCGCATGGTTTGCCGCGCAGGCGGTGTTCGTCTACATCGTGATGGTCGCCGCAACGCACGACCCCTTGCCGTTTATTTCCTGAGGAGAACCAAATGATCCAGTTCGCATCCGGCGAAGCCGCCCCCAGTTTCGACCACCCGCTGGAAATGCTGCATGCCTGCCACGGCAAAATCCAGAAGCAGCTCGACACCCTGCAAAAACTCGCTGCCCACCTGCCCGGCCATGGCGCCGACCGGCAAGCGCAGCAGGCCGCGCAGGGCATCCTGCGCTACTTCGACACCGCCGGCCAGTTCCATCATCAGGACGAGGAGGAAAATCTGTTTCCCGTTCTGCTGGCGCTGGACGTTCCCGAGAAAGCGCAGATTAAAGCCCTGATCGAAAACCTGCTCGCCCAGCACGCCGCCATGTTCGCCGCCTGGAGCGACGCGCGCGCGGTGCTGGTGAAAATCGCCGAAGGAATCGACACGCCGCTGCACGGCGCGCTGGTGGAAAAACTGGTCGGCAGCTACATGCCGCATATCCACCTGGAAGAAACCGAGTTGCTGACGCTTTCCGCGCGCCTGCTCGGCCCCCAGCAAATCATGGCAATCGGGAAATGCATGGCGGAACGGCGCGGCGCGAAATTTCCTGCGGCGCCTGCCGTTTAAACCTAGAAAAAGCAGTTGTCCGCAGATTACACAGATTTTCGCAGATTAAACAACAAGTAACTTGAGCTTGCTGATCCACCTTTTGGGTGATGCGATATTTGCCAACAACCCTCTGAAAATCTGCGTTAATCTGCGAAATCTGCGGATTTAACTAAGGTTTTTAGGATTGTCCATTAGGCTTGCTGGCCGCAGGCGGCAAGTTTACCCGCGAAGGATGCGCTGCCCGCTACAGCACCACCGGGCGATCCGGCATTTCATTCGGTTTGCTGCCGCGCGCCGGGAAGTGGCGCGCCAGATGTTCGCCCACGGCGCGTATCCCGGCCAGCACGCCAGCCTCGAACCGCCCTTCGCGGAACGCCGTTTCCATGTCGCGGCAGAGCGCTTCCCAGATTTCCGCGCCGAGCTTCACATGGATGCCGCGGTCGGCGACGATCTCGACATCGCGATCCGCGAGCAGCAGGTAAATCAGCACGCCGTTGTTGTGTTCGGTATCCCAGGCGCGCAGCTCGGAAAACACTTCGATGGCGCGTTCCCGTGCCGTCTGCCCGGAGAACAGCGGCGAGAGGTCGAGCGCGGCCTCGACCGCGAAGCGGATCTGCCCGTTGTGCCGCGTCTCGGTCTCGCGGATCGCGCGCTCGATCTCATCCAGCGCGTGTGGCGGAAAAGCGCGGCGCACCGCCGCACGGCCGCTGGATAAATGTTGCATGATGCGCTTCAAATTCATCTCACCATCTCCCTGAGGCACCGCCGCCGCCAAACCCGCCGCCCCCACCGCCGAAACCTCCACCGCCGCCAAAACCGCCTCCGCCATGGCCGAAGCCGCCGCTGCGGGGGCCACCGAAGCCGCGTCCCGATCCGCCCAGCAGCACGAAAAGGAACGCCATCAGTCCGATCAGCAGCGCAGCAAACAACGACGCGATCACGACCCAAGCCAGCACGCCCAGCCCCGCGCCCATCAGCATCGCCGCAGGGAAACGCCCGAGCAACGCGCGCAACATGCCGCCCACGACTACCACCAGCCCGAAGGCGACGAACAGCAACGACTCGATATCGTAACTGCCGCTGGCGGCGATGCGCTTCGGCGGCGGCAGGGGCTCGCCGTCGATCACTTGCATCATCGCCGCCGCACCCGCGTCGATGCCCGCGTAAAATTCGCTACGCTTGAAAAAAGGCGTGATGATCTCGGCGATGATGCGCTTCGCCGTGGCATCGTTGAGCGCGCCTTCCAGACCGTAGCCGACTTCGATGCGCAGCGCGCGGTCGCCCTTGGCGACCAGCAGCAAGGCACCGTCGTCCACGCCCTTGCGCCCGAGCTGCCACGCCTCGGCGACGCGCATGGCGAACTGTTCGATGGTTTCCGGCTGGGTGGTGGGGACGATCAGCACGGTAAGCTGCGCGCCTTTTTTCGCTTCGAATGCGGCGAGACGGGATTCAAGCGATTGTGTTTGCTGCGCATCCAGCGTCGCGGTGAGGTCGGTGACGCGTTGCTTGAGCGGCGGCACGGCAATCTCTGCCTGCGCCGCCCCCGCGAAGAATAGCGCAAGCAGCACAAGAATCGACTGAAAGAGACCGTATTGCCTTACTCCCCACTCACACTTGAGGGAGAGGGGCCGGGGGAGAGGGAATACAGACTCCGGGGTAGTTCTCAAGTTTCCGCCCTCTCCCTAACCTCCCGCAAGCGGGCGTGGGGATCTTTCGGTTGGCTTCATTTACTTGGCGGGTGTGGGCTGCGGAGCAGCCTTGGGAGCGTCGAAACTGACTGTCGGCGGACGGGAAATCTCCTTTTCGTTCTCCACCGTGAAGTTCGGTTTGACGCTGTAGCCGAACAGCATCGCGGTCAGGTTGCTCGGGAATGAGCGCACCGTGACGTTGTATTCCTGCACCGCCTTGATGTAGCGGTTGCGCGCTACGGTAATGCGGTTTTCCGTGCCTTCGAGTTGCGCCTGCAAGTCGCGGAAGTTCGCGTCGGATTTCAGTTGCGGATAGTTCTCCGATACCAGCAGCAGGCGGCTCAAGGCCGAGGATAGCTCGCCCTGCGCCGCCTGGAACTTGGCGAAGGCCTGCGCGTCGTTGATCAGCGCGGGCGTAGCCTGGATGCTGCCGACCCTGGCGCGCGCTTCGGTGACGCCGAGCAGCACGGTCTGTTCCTGCGCGGCGAAGCCCTTGACCGTATTGACCAGGTTGGGAATCAGGTCGGCGCGCCGCTGATACTGGTTCAGCACTTCCGACCAGCTTGCCTTGATCTGCTCATCGGTGGTCTGGAAGGTGTTGTAGCCGCAGCCGCTCAACACCAATGCCAATAAAACAATCCATAAGGTGCGCATCGTCGGTTCCTCCGGGCTGGATGTCAAAGCTTACGCGAAGACTATAGCACTAAATCGTCCGGCTATTCAGCCACCGTAGATCGGGCTTCAGCCCGACAAGCACCATTCCGAATTTGGCGTCGGGCTGAAGCCCGACCTACCCACTAAATCGCCCGCCCGGCGTGCCGGGTGGCGATGGGCTCATTCGGAATTTCAAAACCTTTTCACGCCAGCCTTCTTTGCGGCCTTCTGCAAATCCTCGTCGAGCGTGGCCAGCGGCAAGCCCAGTCTTAAAGCCAGCTCGAGGTAAGAGGCATCGTAAGCGGATAGTTTGTATCGCCGCGCCAGTTGAAGGGTATCCGACAGCGCGTGTGCGAATGTAGCCGCGTCCACTTCGATATCCACGCCTTCCAGCATCTCAAGAAACGCCCCGCTCCGCGCTTCCGCCACCAGGGCTTTTGCTTCCGCCCTGGCAATGACGTTCGCCACCTCAAGCCCCCATGTTGCGGGCACGACGGCGCTATCGTCCTTCATCGCATCGAGTACTTTGCCGGCATAGGCGAGTTCCTGCGGCTTGCCGTCGCCAAAAAACCAGCGCATCGCCACCGAGTTATCAAGGACGAAGCTCACGCGCGCCCTTCCTCGATAAGCGCCTTGATGTTTACGCCCCGCACCGGATCGGCCAGCATGAATGCCTTGAGTTTCTCTGCTGCCGCCACTTTGTCCTTCGCCCTCGCACCCGCGCTGGGCACCAGATCGGCAATGGCTTCCCCGCGGTTGGTGATGGTGAAGCTTTTGCCGGCCTTGACCTGTCGCAACAACTCGGGGAGTTTTGTTTTCGCTTCATACGAGCCGATTTCGATCTTCATGGCTTTCTCCTGCAACGTGAATTTTATTTAGACCAGTATATAGACCAGTCTGATTAAAATCAATGAATCAAATTGAAGGTTATGCCGCCGATACTGGATGCCGTTGCAGCAGCCACAAACACACAAACGAATTAAACTGCCTGCCCGGCGGCATAGCCCGACGCCCACGCCCACTGGAAATTATGGCCGCCAAGCTGCCCGGTTACGTCCACCACTTCGCCGATAAAATACAGGCCGGGCACGTCCTTGCATTCCATGGTTTTCGACGACAGCGCGCGCGTGTCGATCCCGCCACAGGTGACTTCCGCCTTGATATAGCCCAACGTGCCGGACGGAGTTATCTGCCAGCCGTGCAGGGCGGCGGAGATATGCTTGCGCTGCTTGTCGTTGTATTGGTTGAGCGGTTTGTTCTCGATTCCCGGCAATTGGGCGCACCACGCGTCGGCAAAGCTTTTCGGAAACCATTGCGTCAGGTAATTGCTCAGCAGCTTCTTGCTGCTCTTGTGCTCGCCCAGCAGGCTCGCCATGTCGCAATCCGGCAGCAGGTTGATGTGTAGCGGCTGGCCATGTTGCCAGTAGGAGGAGATTTGCAATATCGCCGGGCCGCTCAGGCCGCGATGGGTGACCAGCATGTTTTCGCGGAACGACTGCTTGCCGAAACTCACCGTGACATCGAGCGAAACGCCGGTTAAATCCGCGTAGGGCTTCCAGTCGTCCGGCGCGAAACTCAGCGGCACCAGGCCGGGCTTGAGCTTGGCGATGGGGATGCCGAACTGCTCGGCGACGTGATAGCCGAACGGCGTCGCGCCGGTTCTGGGGATGGACAGGCCGCCGGTCGCGATCACCAGCGACTTAGCCTCGAACTCGCCGCGCGAGGTGCTGACGTGGAACTTCTTGTCGCGCTCGACTTTTTCGATCTCGCAGCTCATGAAACGCTTCACGCCCGCCGCATCGCATTCCTCCCTGAGCATCGCGATGATAACTTCCGCTTCGTCGTCGCAGAACAATTGCCCGAGCGTTTTTTCGTGGTAGCCGATGCCGTGCTTTTGCAGCAGCGCGATGAAATCGCGCGGCGTGTAGCGCGCCAGCGCCGAGCGGCAAAAATTCGGGTTGCCGGAGATGAAATTCTCCGGCCCACTGTCGAGGTTGGTGAAGTTGCAATGCCCGCCCCCTGAGATGCGGATTTTCTCCGCAAGTTTCCTGGCATGGTCGAGCAGCACCACGGAGCGTCCGCGCTGTCCGGCCTGTAGGGCGCACATCATGCCCGCTGCGCCGGAACCGATAATAATCACGTCTGTTTTCATATTTGTATTGGAGCAGGCTGGAACTGCCCGCTCACGCCTTTTCCAGTTGCAGCCACAGGCAGTTGCCTTTGCTTGCCTTGTCGATGTCGGCCAGCTGTTGGGCGTGTTCCGCCAGTTCTTCCGCGCCGGCTTGCAGTACGCGCAACGCGGGGCGCGACGCATCGGTGCTCAACACCGCGGGCTGGCGTGTCTGGGACGCGTCATCTTCGCCGAGCAGGCTTTTTTGCCCGCGCGTCATCGCGAAAAACACTTCGGCGAGCAGTTCGGTATCCAGCAGCGCGCCGTGCAGGGTGCGGTGCGCGTTGTCGATTTCGTAGCGGCCGCACAACGCATCCAGGCTGTTCTTCTTGCCCGGATGCATCTCGCGCGCGAGCTTCAGCGTATCCGTCACGGTGTTCTGCAATGGCGGCTGGCCGAGCAGTTCCAGTTCATGATTGAGAAAGCCGATATCGAACGGCGCATTGTGGATGATCAGTTCCGCGCCCTCGATGAACTCCATGAAGCTGGTTGCAATATCTGCAAACTTCGCCTCGTTCTGCAAACGTTCATAGGTCAGGCCGTGCACCGCCGCCGCGCCCGCATCGATCTCGCGTTCCGGGTTGAGATAGCGGTGGAAGCGGCGCAGCGACACCTTGCGCCCGTCCAGTTCGATCGCGGCCAGCTCGATGATGCGGTGTCCCTGCTTGGGATCCAGGCCGGTCGTTTCGGTATCTACTACGATTTTTCTCATAAATCCTGTCCGGTTTTGTAGGGCGGGTTCTACCCGCCACACTTCGAAATATGCCTGGCATAGCCCGGCCTTGTACCTACAAATCCCCTTTTATCAGTTCCACGCCCCGGTTCGCCAGATCGTCGGCGCGTTCGTTGCCGTTATGCCCTGCGTGCCCCTTGACCCACACCCATTCGATATCGTGTTGTGCAGCCAGCGCGTCCAGCCTGCGCCACAGGTCATCGTTCTTCACCGGTTTTCTGTCTGCCGTTTTCCAGCCGCGCTGCTTCCAGCCGTGTATCCATTCGCTGATACCCTGCTGCACATACTTCGAATCGGTGTGCAGGCGCACGTGGCAATGCCGTTTCAGCGCCTCCAGCGCCGAGATCGCCCCCAGCAGCTCCATGCGGTTGTTGGTGGTATGGGCTTCGCCGCCGAACAGTTCGCGTTCCTTGCCCTTGGCGCGCAGCAAAGCGCCCCAGCCGCCCACGCCGGGATTGCCCTTGCATGCGCCGTCGGTGAAAATTTCTACGGTATCCTTGTTCATTGCGGATCGGTCTCGCTGCGTTGCGTAATTTTATTGTTCAATTTCGGTGTGACCGGCAGCAGCTTGCTCACCAGCCCCTCGTTCCAGCGCGGCTTGATGAGACGCATTCCGGGTACGCGCTTGATCGCGTGCAAAAAATACACCCCGCCGCTTACCGCCCACCAGCGATCCCCCGCCGCCTCCATGAAGGCGCAACGCTCCAGCCACTTTGTCTGACGGAACGGCGGCGCATACGCGGCAAATCGTCCGCCCGCCACCTCGAAGCCGAGCAGCGCAAGCCAATCCTTGAGGCGCGGCAAGGTAATGAAATGGCCGCACCACGGGTAATCCTGTTTGCGGCCCAGCGCCCGATGCAAACCCCACAAGCTGCGCGGGTTGAAGCCGCTGATAATCAGGCTGCCTTCCGGCATCAGCACGCGCTCCACTTCGCGCAGAATCTGGTGCGGGTGCTCGGAGAATTCGAGAACATGCGGGATCAGCACCAGATCCAGACTGGCGCTGTCGAACGGCAGTTCCGAGCAGCACAGGCGCACATTATTCTCCGGCTGGTTGCCTGCGCTGAAGCGCAGCGGCATCCTGCTGCTGCGCAGAAAATCCTGCCCCGGCAGGCCCAGTTGCAATGCGTTGTAGCCGAAAATGTCGCTCACCGTACAGTCAAAAAATTCCTGTTCGCGCGCCAGCACATAGCCACCTTGCGGGGTGGCGAACCACTCGCTCAAACTTTTTGCGGTTAAATTACAATTCGGCATTGTCTGTTACCCAATTTGCCCCATGTTCGAAATTACCGCTGTTCCCGCCCTGCACGACAACTACGTCTGGATGATCCATGGCGGCCAGTCCGCCGCCGCAGTCGATCCCGGCGAGGCTGCGCCGGTGCTGGCATTCCTCGATGCGCGCGGCCTGCAACTGGATGCCATCCTGTGTACCCACCGCCACGCCGACCATACCGGCGGCATTGCGGAATTGCGCGAAGTATACAACGTGCCGGTGTACGGGCGGCGGCATCCCGGAAATCCGCATGTCACCGGCGATCTGCGCGAGGGCGACCGGCTGGAACTCGACCCGCCCGGCATCGCATTCGACATCCTCGAAATTCCCGGCCACCTCGACGACCATCTCGCCTACCTCGCGCCCGGCGTGTTATTTTGCGGCGATGTGCTGTTCGGCGCGGGTTGCGGCCGGAATTTCGAAGGCGCCCTCGCGCAACTGCACCAATCCTTGCAACGTCTCGCCGCGCTGCCGGATGAAACCCTGGTGTACTGCGCGCACGAATATACCGCCGCCAACCTGCGCTTTGCGCAGGCCTGCGAGCCGCACAATCCGGACATCCAGCGGCGCATCGAGCAGGTTGCGCGGCAACGTGCCGCGAACCTGCCCACCGTCCCCTCCGGCATCGCGCTGGAAAAAGCCACCAACCCCTTCCTGCGTTGCACCCAGCTGGAACTGGTGCGCACCCTGCAACAACGCGGTCTGGCGGACACCAGCGAGCTCGGCGTTTTCACAGCTTTGCGCGAGTGGAGAAACCACTTTTAGATTGCGGCACAGCCCGTTCTGGTTTATCCTGCGCGCCCTTTCGGAGAGGTGGATGAGCGGTTTAAGTCGCACGCCTGGAAAGCGTGTTTGGGATAATATCCCAACGGGGGTTCGAATCCCCCCCTCTCCGCCAAATCAATGGGTTAGCGTAATTGGATATAATTGCGAATAACTGAAAATAACCAAAAAAAACCGTTTTCAGTATGACCGTTTTCTGCCCGTTTTCGATTTCTGGCACAAAAAAACCCTCCGAAGAGGGTTTTTCTTCTTTAAGCGCAAAGTCAGATATCGTCAGGCGCAGCCCTGACAGCATCGCCGTATGCAACGACATAAGTCTCGTTCCACCCGGAACCTTGTCGCTGGTAGGTGCCAGACATCAGGCGCACATTAATCGCCGCATTCCCGCCTTTTTCCTGCACCTCAGCAAGTAGTCCGAAAAAAATATCGGTGATAGCCTCGGGCATGTCGCCAGCGATCCCTTTTTGAGTGAATTCGACCAAGCCCAAGGACTCGACAATCCGTTGCCCTGGAATTTCGCCGCGCGTATAGCAGCCAGGAAAAACCCCTGCCGCCGATTTTGCCCCTCCAAAAAACCCCATGATCGCCTCCGTTTAGTTAAGATTGCTGATTGCAAAACTGATCGCCGCCGCCCGGCTCATGTTGCGTTCCGCCGCCCAGGCGTCGACCTTGGCCAGCATTTCAGGCCCAATGCTGACGGTGATGATTGCTTTCTTCCCGGCACGCTTGATGGTCTTCTGCGCATCGGGCGCACCAGCGATAAACGCCTTCGCCGTTGCTTCTGCTGCTGCTTTTTTCTTTACGATTGCCATAATTCAACCCTCAATCTTTCCGTAAGATTTCCGTTACTTCAACGGAAAACCGCTTTAATTAACCGCCGCACCTCGAACACCGCTTTTTCGTCTTTCCCGTCTTCCAAAACAGACCTCCCGATGCCCGCCGCATCTGCTATTGACTTGCGCCGCCCCACGGCAGCATCCAGATACTGCATTCCATCTGGAACCGATTCCGCCGCCTCGTCATTGTCTCGGCCACGCGCGTCTGCCATCGCGAGAAAAGCCAGGGCATGAACGTCCTGTACAGCGCGCATCTCTGCCAGCAATGCGGCCATGTCATCCAACGCCCAGACATCAAAGCTTCGCGGCTGGAAAGGAATCAACACCACATCAGCCAGCAACATTGCAGCGCGCAACGCGGAATTGTCGCGCCCGCCGGCGTCGATGATGATGTCCTCATAACGAGTCTTCGCAAGGGCAACTTGCTGCCTGAGAATCTGGCCGTCGGCATAGTGTGCCGTGGCCACCGCTTGAACACCTTCGCGGTTGCCCAGCGCAGCTATAAGCGAACCTTGGCGGTCAGCATCTACGGCCAGTACATCACGCCCCTGAATTGCACGACCCACCGCCAGATTGAGCGCGGTAGTTGTTTTACCAACCCCGCCTTTTGTGTTAAGAACGGCAACTATCATGATATAACCTTTCCGCCATTATAATGGCATTATGATATAATCTTTACGGAAAAACGCAAGCATTCTTAAATACATTCTGTGTGTTGTCTCGGCCTGCAGTTTTCATAGTTTTTTCCTTGTGGTTGATTTCATAACTCCCGAAGGATATTGATTGCGCGCATGTATTTGTCGACAATTAGCCGTGCGGCTCGTAGTTCTTGGTTAGTACGATTCAAGCCCTCGCGCAGCCTAATAATTTCCTCGGCGGCTTCGTGCATGAGGTTGACGTTCTGAGCGTTATCGTTTGTCGGGTTTCTGAGTTTTTCTACGTTAAGCATAATTGCCTCCATGTTGGTTAAATGCCATCTCGCCTAGATTCCGTTTGGCGGTGTTGCCCCGGCCTGCTTTGATGCCTTGAATCTTTTCCATTCCGCAGACAACTTTTCTTTGCAGTGCTTCCGAGAACTGCATTTCCAACGGCCATCCTCACCCAGTACGATAGCGCTGCCCCTGAATTGCAAAAGCTCCTTGATTCTTTCCACGCTGATAAAAATTGTTTCCTTCATGGTGACGCTCCTATCCTCTAATGCCCAACGGTGCCCCCACCGGATGCAACTGATCCGGCACTGGTGGCGCTTGGTACACAAACCACGCAAACGCCGCATATAACAACGCAACCCATTTCATTTTTTCTTCTGCCCGACTAAACCACTGCCAGGCTACGCGGCTGCCAGTGCAAATCGAGTTCTACCCCACATGCCAGCAGCTCCACGATTGAGATATAACCCAGCTCACCGCCGCATCCGAGATCGGCCATGCCAAAAGCTTGCAACTGCTCGTCCAGCACGTCGCGCTCTGTGATGTACCAATCGCCACCAGGTGTGAAGTAGTGAAGCCAGACAATGGCCTGTGCGCCCTGACCGTCCGTTTCGTAAGTAACCGGCATCGAGCCAACGAGCTCGGCCAGCTCTACCAACTTGTCGATGAAAAACTGCCTTTCCTCGCCTCTGCAAAGTTCGCCGATGGCCACCAACTGCTGCCGCCCGATGAACCCGCGCAGCTTATGCACCGCGCTTGCCGCCTCCAGCTTTGTCTTTGGGTTTGCCTTGCCAATTACCGGGACGTCCGAGCTCCCTGCCCGGAGGGCGGTTTTGTTTGTCTGTGCGGGTGATTGATTTGCGTGTGTCATGTCGATCTCCTTTTGTTTTGAAAGTGTT
>MGXA01000093.1:55281-60290 GCA_001801215.1 Gallionellales bacterium RIFCSPLOWO2_02_FULL_59_110
GTCATGTCGATCTCCTTTTGTTTTGAAAGTGTTTAGTACCAGTCCGTCGTCGCTCACCGGAAGCACTGGAAGCCGCGCGTTTAGACGGGGGCAAAAGGCATGACAAAAGCGGGGAGGTGGTGCGGCCAGCGCGCAGGCGGCTTTATCGCCGAGCACTGCCACGGCTCCCCGCGCCCGGCGTCAGCCGGTTTGGCGTGACTTTTGCGCTTTCCCCGGCTGCGCGGCTGAAGCGCGATGGTGACGACGGACTGGTGCTACTTTCAAAAAGGCGATCGACTACGCGAATCGGTTTTCATCCGCACAGACAAACTGCGCAGCACAGCGAAGCAAAAAAGGCTGTACCAGTCGCGCAAGCGTCTGGTACACAAAACCAATGGTTTGGTTTTAAGGTGGGCATCCGGCACGGTTGGCCACCGGCAAGCGGAGCGCGCAGCCGCAGAGCGGCGGAGGCGTGAGGGATGTGGCGGGCTTGTCCCCAGCGCAGCAGGGGATGAGCGTATAGCGAACCCAGAGCGGCCCGACCCGAAGGGGCACGCTATAGCTTTAAGTTTGCTGTAAACATGCTTTAATCGTTACATCGTTTAGCCGTAATGTTTACGTAATTACTGCGACCAAGCGCCAGCCTGGCCACACAGCTTTGACTCTGTTTTGAAGCCGAGATGCCGCAGGCATCACGGCGCAAGCAAGGCGTAGCCGCCGACAGTTATCCATGCCCGAGGCAACCGGCCCGCAGCCAAGGTGTTGCCGACGGTGTGGGTAACTGTCGCAAAAGGAAAGGATGCCGGTCGCGCAAGCGTCCGGCACACAAGATGGGTTAAGCCGTTAAGGTGGGCATCCGGCACGGTTGGCCACCGGCAAGCGGAGCGCGCAGCCGCAAAGCGGCGAAGGCGTGAGGGATGTGGCGGGCTTTAGTCCCCAGCGCAGCAGGGGATGAGCGTATAGCGAACCCAGAGCGGCCCGACCCGAAGGGGCACGCTATAGCTTTAAGTTTGCTGTAAACATGCTTTAATCGTTACATCGTTTAGCCGTAATGTTTACGTAATTACTGCGACCAAGCGCCAGCCTGGCCACACAGCTTTGACTCTGTTTTGAAGCCGAGATGCCGCAGGCATCACGGCGCAAGCAAGGCGTAGCCGCCGACAGTTATCCATGCCCGAGGCAACCGGCCCGCAGCCAAGGTGTTGCCGACGGTGTGGGTAACTGTCGCAAAAGGAAAGGATGCCGGTCGCGCAAGCGTCCGGCACACAAGATGGGTTAAGCCGTTAAGGTGGGCATCCGGCACGGTTGGCCACCGGCAAGCGGAGCGCGCAGCCGCAAAGCGGCGAAGGCGTGAGGGATGTGGCGGGCTTTAGTCCCCAGCGCAGCAGGGGATGAGCGAATAGCGAACCCAGAGCAGCACGACCTGAAAGGGCACGCTATTTAACCTTTTGTTAACCCCTTGGCACTCGCCCCACCGGCTTTTCATCATTGCAAGCGCCAGCAAGCCTGCAAAGCTCCCATTCAGACCCACCTGGGACAACGGTCAATCCGGTGTCCCAGGTGCCTATCCGCGAGATCACCGGCCTGTTGGCCGGATCTCGCACCCAGGCATGGAATTGCGCAGGATCTGCAGCAACGAATTTAAGCGCCGCCTGCTCCAGCGCCGTAGGCGCTGTCCCACCGGCCTGCCCGATGGCCAGGCCGGCAAGAAAAACAAGCGTAGCGAAAAAAACGATTTTAACGATGCGCATGTATCGGACAAAATCGAGCTCTTCCTGGGTAGTCGGCTGTATTGCATTCATAATTTATTTCTCCGAAAAAAATGAGCACCATGCTCTACTGCATCATGTTTACGGCAAATTGATGTAATGATGATTTAATCATTAAACAATCTTTCCGTAATACTTCCCGCACCAGGCTGCTAGATCGGGGAATCATCCCAGTTCGAGGCCTCCGCCTTCGGGCTGGCCGGCTTGGGGTTGACCAGACTATCCAGCCGGTCAAAAATACTTTCGCCGCCCGCCTGGTCATCGATGTCAATAGTGGCGGGGGCGATACTGCCGCCACCCTTCGCAGCAGGAATCAGATCGTCGGCATCGCCGACGTCGATCAGATCAGCCGCTTGCATAGCCTTATCGCCCTCGACCGCTTGGATGGCGATGGCCTCCCGGCTTTTCACCGTCTTGACCGGCTGGATGGACACGAACTTTGGCAATCCATCGCCAAAAGCGACGGCTACCGACTTGGGAAGGTTGAGCAGCATGTTTTCGTCGATCAGGTAGCGTTCTGCCTGGCGAATACTGCGCTCCCCGTTCATGGTCTCGACCAGGGACATATTTTTTTCAATCCGGCGCATTTCATCGTCAACCAGAATGGAGCCGGACATGCGCGAGAGCCATTCGGCGGTATCTGGATTGATGACCCGGTAAGCCAACTTGAGGCGGCAGTTCTCGACGATGGCATCAACGACCGCATCCGGGTCCAGGTCGTTGGGGCAATCGCGTAAATCGCCGCGCGACTGGTGCGCCAGCACCAGGTGGACGCCCTTGTCCCGCGCAGCGCCCAGCGCCTCCAGCGCGGGGCGGCTGATGTGATATTTCACCTCGTCCAGCACGATGGCCACGGGCCGAAGCGGCCCGGCCATCCGGTCGCGTGTCTCCGCGATCTGGATGAGGCGCACCAACAGCATGCGCTGGACGGTTTTGATGGTGTCGTGGCGCATCGATCCGACGACGTACACGCATCCGCCTTGGTCAATAACTTGCGCCAGGTCAACCCCGCCTTGGCGGGCGTTGATACTGGCCAGCGCAGCCAACTCGCCCAGCTTGCCGTCGAACTTCTCAGCCATCCCGGCCAGCTCACCATGCAACGCGCCGAAGGCGGCTGCCATGGTGCAGCGATGCTCGGCGATATACTTGGCCGCCAGCAGCGCAGCCTTGCGGTCGGCGATGCCGTAAAAGTCGCTCGCGTCGCCGCGCTCGGAGAGCGCGAAGGCGGCGATGAAAAGCTCCTGGATTTCCTCGGCGTTTGCATCGAGGACAGGGTTGAGCTGCGCGTCCACGCCGGGACGCAAATCCACGAAGTGGAACGGCACCCCCATACGCAAGCATTCCTGATAAAGCACATGGGGAGCCCACTCGTCATTTTTCGGGTCCATGAAAAAAACAGCCTCGCCCCTGGCCAGAAACTGGGCGGCCATGACGCCCAGGCAAACACCCTTGCCCGCGCCAGTGGTGCCCACCACTTGAATATGCGGCGCGCTAGTGCCGCCAGGCATTTGGACATAAAGCGGCTTCTCATCTTCATCAAGCCCGATGAACACCCCCTTTTTTTGGTCAAAAAAGCGGGTGGGGTTGAACTGAACCGCACCCTTCGGCAGGAACTTGTGAATTTCGCGCGCATCGGTCTTGCGGTTGCGCTCCAGATCAGAGCGCTTGGTCAATTTGTGCTTAACCCGATCAACCATCGGCGAAAATGTCCGCACGCCCACGATCAGCGCAAGCCAGCCAAAGAAAGCGCCAGCGATCCACCATCCAACCCAAGACGCGGAAACAGAATATCCGAGCACAAAGACAATCGCCGCCCAAGCTGCCAACGGGAAAGCCCCGATGGTCGCGAGGGCTGCGGCCGCATGCGACACGAAACTATCCTGCTTCTCGGCAGTGAAGGCCACCGGCAAAAAAATGCCGGCCAGAAAACCGCCGAACACGGACAGTTTCATCGTTACAATCAAAACGCTTCCCGCAATGGCAAGGAGAGAATCAAACATCATTTTTCCTTTCGAAAAGTGCGCTCGAAGAGTGCGCTAAAAACTGCCCAAGGCGCTTGCGCCGCCGCGCTGCTTTTCCCGCCTCCCGCCCTCTGCCAAGCCGCTTTTGAATTTGGTTTTCCGATAGCGCCAAAATCTCAAATTTTGCGCTTTCGGCAAGGCGCGAAGCGACTACGCTTTTGGGGTTAAGTGAGCGCAAAGCGCGAATGGGAACCGTCGCCTTTTTTTGCGAGCAGGGCAAAGCGAAGCGACGCCATGCGACACAAAAAAAGAGCGATGGGGCGAGGCCGTTCAGGCCGAAGCCTCGATGAACCCTTGCCCCAAGGCAAGGGTGAAGAGATGGGGGGAGCCGCCGAAGAAATTCCGCCCAAGCGGAATTAGGGCGCCCCAGCGCCCGGTCTTCGGTGGGGGGCGCAGCCCCGCACGCCAAGCAACGCGCGGCTACCCCAAAAGCGGAGCGGGCGTACAGCCCGAGTCGAGCGGAGGCGAGACCAAGTTTTGACCGTAGCGAAGCGGAGGTCGAAACGCAGTCAGATTTTGGGGTAGCCGCGCGTAGCGTGGCGTGCCCCGAGTGTGCCGGAGGCACACGCTGGAGGAGCCGGAGGCGACGTAAGGCAAGGGAAAGCGGACAGACGGGCGTACAGCCCGTCAGGCTTGGGTCTGCGCACCCTAGTGCGCCTCGCGAAGCGAGCCCAAGACGGTGGCCGTTTTGCCGCGCAGCACGCCTAACGTGCGAAGGATTCGGGGACATGCCCCGGGGACATGCGCCAGGGGCGCATGTTTTTGGGGAGGTGTCGCCGGATCGGGTCTGCATAGCCTGTTTACAAAATGTATACAATTTGTAAACAGGATTAGGCTTGCGGAGCCATGCCCGCAAGCTCTTTCTCAACCGCTGCAGCGTAGCGGTTGAGGGCTTCCAGCACGGCCTCGCAGGTGTCAAGCGCGAGGCCGTGCTGGTCGGCGCGAGCCGACAAATCCGCGAGTTGGTCAGCCAACGCGGCGGGCACTCTGAAACTCAGAGTGCATGTTTTTGACTTGCCTTTCGGCTTTAAAAGCTTGCTCATTTGCAACTCTCCTTTGTTGTCGATTACGCCTGTTGATTGCTGCTGCCGACCGCCGCATTTGTTCCACCCGCCACCGGCCAATTGTTTGCAGAATGGAAGCTGAATTTCGCACGGTGCTTCTCTTCGATTTTCAACTTTTCGCCAGCGTGATAAACGAATTCGATGCGGTCAAAAATCCCCGGCAACCGCTTGAAAAC
>MGXA01000094.1 GCA_001801215.1 Gallionellales bacterium RIFCSPLOWO2_02_FULL_59_110
GATCAGCGAAAGCAACAGCAGCGCGATCAGCGTGAGTTGCCAGCTGTACCAGAACATCACCGCGATGAAGATGAACAGGAACGGCAGGTCGAGCAACAAGGTGACGGCGGTGCGGGAATATGGCGGCGGGTATTGCTGACGGATGAGTTGCGGGTCGAACGGGGTGCGGAATACGCGGGACAGGCTGCCGATCAGCCATAACATGTCTTGCCCTGAATAGCGCATCTCATGCCCCCTTGGGAATTCTGTCGGCCAAGCATTGAGCCAGGCATCATGCGAGTGCATGCGGTCTGGTTGTTTCAGCAACCAAAACTTATGGGGGATTTTGCAGCAAGCGGCAGCACATGACCATATGCCGAATTATCTAGGGAAACGCAGATTTATTCACTCATCAGCAACAGCCATTGCGCGCCGCTCAATTTCCGCGAATTTTTTGCCGGCGTGTTCCGAAATCAGCGTTTCGTTTTCAATTTACCTCGTTCAGAAGCTGCCTGAACGGCATTCCTCCCCGGTTTTTCCCACTATGGGCACAGCTTGCCCCTGACCATGTATAAATTGCTCAGGGCGAACAGCACGTTCAACTGCGCATCGTTCTTTTCGAGCCCCTTGTAACGCGCCTTCTTGTGCTTGAAGATGTTCTTCACAACATGGAACGGGTGCTCGACTCTGGCACGAATGCGTGCCTTCAGCTTTTCAAAAGCCAGCGCCAAATCTTTCTGCCAGCATTCCTCCATCTCGCGGAGCGGCTTCCTGCGTTTGGCAATGTTCCAGTTCACTTCGCGAGGCATGGTTTCTAATTTCTTTTGCACTTCTTCCCGCTTGGCTGCCCCAACGTATCCGGCATCCGCACCCACACGGGTTTCCCCACCATGCAGCAGCTCGGCTGTCCGGCTGATGTCGCTGACGTTCGCTGCCGTGCTCACCACGGTATGCACCAACCCGGATTCATCGTCTGCGCCAATGTGCGCCTTCATGCCGAAGTGCCATTGGTTGCCCTTCTTGGTTTGATGCATATCCGGATCGCGTTCGTGTTTCTCGTTCTTGGTCGAACTGGGTGCCGCAATCAAGGTGGCGTCAATCAATGTGCCATGGCTCATGAGAAGCCCGCGTTCCTTCAGCAGGGCGTTCACTTCCTTGAGCATCGTCTGCGGCAATTTGTTGGCTTCCAGCAAGTGCCGGAAACCCATCAGCGTCGTCGCGTCCGGCACGGCTTCACGCGCGAGATTGATGCCGCAGAAATCTCGCAGTGCTTGGCTGTCATATAGCGCATCTTCTACCGCCTCGTCAGCCAGGCCATACCACTGTTGCACAAAATACATGCGCAGCATCCGTTCCAACCCGATTGGCGGTCGCCCGCGCTTGCCGCTCTTGGGGTAGTGCGGCTCGATCACGGCGATCAGCCGCGCCCACGGAACAACGCTTTCCATCTTGGCAAGAAACACATCTCTTCGTGTTTGTTTCTTCTTGCTCCCATATTCCGCTTGGGAAAAACTCAGTTGCTTGGTTTGCTGGCCAGTCGTCATCGTTTGTATCTCCGCAATGTCTTCCGGGCATTAACGTTCAGCGACACAGTTTCGTTGGCAATCAGCACGAATAAATCTGCGTTTCCATAGTCAATTCGGCCTATCGTACATGGCTCGGCTTCACGCCTGCCATGCGCGAAGATAATCCGGTTCGGGTGTTTGTGGCCTGCGGGGAAACCTGCGGGCAGGTAATGGTGCGGGCATGCAGAAAAGTTACCCGCACTGTGGGCGGTCAACTAATCGCTCAGTAAACGAAAGCAATGTGTGCGGCGGCGCCTAACATTCGAGCCAAAACCACGGGGGCAAATTACCAGCCAGACTCTCTTTCCGGCGTGGCAGAAATCTTGTGGATGCTCAGGTCGGCGCCGTTGAATTCTTCTTCTGCGTCGAGGCGGATACCGACCAGTTTTTTCAGCGCGCCATACACCGCATAGCCGCCGGCAAAGGCAATAACGATGCCAAGCAGCGTGCCGATGAGTTGCGCCATGAAGCTCACGCCGCCAAGCCCGCCGAATGCCTTGAGACCGAAAATACCGGCAGCGATACCGCCCCACGCGCCGCACAGGCCGTGCAGCGCCCACACGCCGAGCACGTCGTCGATCTTCCAACGGTTCTGTGTCAGGGTGAACATCACCACGAACAGGGCGCCCGCCGCGCCGCCGACCAGCAATGCACCGACCGGGTGCATCAGGTCGGACCCCGCGCAGATCGCCACCAGCCCGGCCAGCGGGCCGTTATGCACGAAGCCGGGATCGTTCTTGCCTGCCCATAGCGCGGCCAGCGTGCCGCCCACCATCGCCATCAGCGAATTGACCGCGACCAGGCCGCTGATGTTATCGACGGTTTGCGCCGACATCACGTTGAAGCCGAACCAGCCGACCGTGAGTATCCATGCGCCGAGAGCGAGGAACGGGATGCTGGAGGGCGGATGCGCGGCGATGCGCCCTTCCTTGCTGTAGCGCCCGCGCCGCGCGCCGAGCAGCAGCACCGCCGCCAGCGCGATCCAGCCGCCCACCGCATGCACCACCACCGAGCCGGCGAAGTCGTGGAACGGCGCACCGAATGTTGCGGTCAGCCATTCCTGCACACCGAGGCGGCCATTCCAGGCGATGCCCTCGAAGATCGGATAGATGAAGCCGACCAGCATGAAGGTGGCGGCAAGTTGCGGATTGAAGCGGGCGCGCTCGGCGATGCCGCCGGAAACAATGGCGGGAATCGCGGCGGCGAAGGTCAGCAGGAAGAAAAACTTCACCAGGTCATAGCCGCTCTTTTGCGCAAGCTGCTCCGCACTGCCGAAGAAATTCACTCCGTAAGCGATGACATAGCCGATGAAGAAATACGCCAGCGTGGAAACCGCAAAATCGGCCAGGATTTTGACCAGTGCGTTCACCTGATTTTTCTTGCGCACCGTACCCAGTTCCAAAAAAGCGAAACCCGCGTGCATCGCCAGCACCATGATCGCGCCGAGCAAGATAAACAGGACATCGTTGCCGTATTTCAGGTTTTCCATGCTTTACTCCTTTAGTATATACCGCTGGTAGCGAGCAAGATGCGTTCCACAACACTAACATATTGATAATTTGCAACAAAACTAGCGTGTGACAATCAGGGGGGCGCTTTATGCAGGAAAAGCTGGTGCGCTTTATTGCCGGTATGCTTCCGATTTGCACCAGCGCGGTGCGCGTGCGCCGGGAGGCTAACGCCAACCGTTGAGGTACTTCTCCAGCCAGAACAGGCCGATGATGGTCTTGCTTTCGTTGATTTTGCCCAGACGTATCCATTCGATTGCTTCGGGCAGGGACAATTCGAATACCTCCAGAAATTCGCCGTCATCAAGCCTGCCTCCCTTATGGGTCAGGCCGCGCGCAAGAAAATACTCCAAGCGCTCGTCGGCGTAGCCGATGCATGGCCATGCGGTAGTGAGATGGATCCACTCGCTCGCCACATAGCCGGTCTCCTCCAGCAACTCGCGTTGCGCACACAGCAGAATGTCTTCGCCAGGTTCGATTTTCCCGGCAGGCAGCTCGATGAATTCGCGTTGCAGCGCGTAGCGGAACTGCCGCTCCATCACCAGATTGCCGTTATCCAGCACCGCCAGCACCGCTACTGCGCCGGAATGCGTGATGTACTCGCGGCTGCTCTTCGTGCCATCCGGCAGCAGCACATTGTCTTTGCGTACCTTAAAGAAACTGCCGTCGTACATGACGGCTGTATCCAAGCAAACTTCTTTCAAATCCACAGCGCCCTCTTGTCCAATTAAAACTCCACTCCAGATAAGACCGTGAGCCTGTTTATTTTTCGAATTTCCAGCCCACCGAACCCAAATCTTCCGAAAAAATTCGCGCCTTATGGCTGTCTACTTTTTGCAGCAGGCTTCTGATGTCGCTACCTGGCATGCCATAAAAAATCTCCGCGCCTTTGGCAGACCTCATTGTTTGCCCGGTAGTCTGACCGGAGATTTTATCGATGACACATGAGATACCCTCCCCGATTGCATCGCGGTCGCGCAGGGCGCTGGCAATTTCTGCCTCTGCCTCCGTGACCGAAAGATCGAGCGCGCTCAATTCCGCGTCGAGCTTCGCCAGATGGCTGCTTGTTTTGGCGTTTTTTTCCACCAGCTTGCGCCAGTTTCCGGCCTGTTCCGCCGTCAGCTTGATTGCGCCGCTCTTGACCCTTTCATGCAGCGCCAGATATTTGGCGAATTCGGGTTCCGATTTCAGCGTATCGATTTTCGCTGCCTTATCCTTTTTGCTCTCCTGCGCCTCGGCCATTTTCTTTTGCAATGCCGCGATGCGCTGGTCGAATTCCACCATGTCCGGAATCAGCACCGTCACCAAGGTCTCCCTGCCACTGCGTTCGCCGGCGAGGGCGATCTTGATTTTTTTGGCCGCGATGATGCATCCCTCGACGGCATCGGCGATCACTTCATCGGCGATAATTTCACAGTTCACCGCATGTTCGATCCGGACAATCTTGCCGATCACCGTACTGAGCTCGCAGTTTTGGATCGTTACCTCCCCGTCGCGTGCGCGCACCACGGCGCGCGAAGTACGCTTGCACAGAGCAATGTTCCCCCCCAGCGATTCCGCGCGACCGCCGGACAGATTGCCCTCGATGCGGATATTGCCGCCTTGCGAAGTCACATTGCCAAACACATCGGAAAGAAAAGTCATATGCTTTCCCTTCACCCCGCGACCTTCCTGCACTTCGCCATGCTCGACGAATTCGTCTACGCCCAGCTCCAGATCGCCTGTAGTCTTGGCGCTGATACCCCCCTTGGTTTCAATTTTTTCGGTGACCACTATGCGGTCGGATTGCTCGTCCAGCATGATGAAGCCATCGATTGCCGACACGATATATTCGCCGTCAGCGGCCTGCTCCACGGATGTTCCCGCCGCCGCCAGCGCATACAGGTCAAGATCCTTCGGTATTTTCGGTTCGACAACCTCGCCGGTCACCTTATAACCCGGTTTGCCCAGCACCCTCGGGATTTTCTTGAGCAAACGCTTCCCCTTGGCGACTTGCGGAAAACGATTCTTGAATACCTTCAGGTCGGCCTTGCCGTCCCGCGAAATTTTGGGGGAATTGTCGCGGCGCAAACCGGGAAATACTTCCTGAATTTCGGCGTCACGCCCCGCCGTAGGTTCGAGGTGACCAGCCGCCATTATGCGGCCGGATGCCCCGCTTGCGATGGCTTGGCGCACGACATCCGCATCGATGCCAAATTTCACCCCCTTCTGCCACATCGCGGCAACGAACTCGTCAAAATCAAGCTTGGTCGGCACCTGCCTAGTTTTGCTCGTATACCCGGTAATCACCGGAACACCGTCTTCGCCGGGCTCGCCATAAACCGGTACTTCGTAAGCCTCCTCGATAACGACCGGCTCAAAAATATATTCGGCGCGATTTCCGCCCTCAAGCAGTTTCACCGCCCGGTAAAGCTCTTGGCGTTGCGGCGTAAACTGTGCAATTTTTGTGGCGATTCTCGCCTCGGTGCTTTTGCCCTGCATCGCCGCCAGCCAGTCCGCGTCATAAAGCAGCTTGAGAAAAGCGGCATAGTCCAGACCGAAAAACCGCATCCCCCCGCCAAACAGCCGGTTCACAAAAAGTTCAAACCCGCCGCTCACCAGCACCAACGCGCGCAGGTCGATAATCACTCCCTCGGGCCGTATGGTTACGAAACCGGGATACACCAGTTCTTCTTGCGGAATATCGGAAGGAACACCTGACAAATCGGTCATAGCCATTTCGCATCCTCAAATTTTGCTTGTCGCCATTGTATGACGTATCAGCTTTTCTTTACCACCTGCATCGCCGTGGCGACCAGCCCGGCGATGTCGGCGGCGTTGCCGGGCAGGATTATGGTG
This sequence comes from Gallionellales bacterium RIFCSPLOWO2_02_FULL_59_110, assembly GCA_001801215.1. Lineage (GTDB taxonomy): Bacteria > Pseudomonadota > Gammaproteobacteria > Burkholderiales > Gallionellaceae > Gallionella. Next base: position 5,891 of record MGXA01000094.1, read on the forward strand.
TTGCCCTGCTTGGCGATGTTGCCGAAGGCATCGACAAACTTTTCTGCCACCTTGAGGTTGACGGCGGTGAGGCCGCCCTCGCTCTGGATCGCGCCTGCGACCACCTTGAGGGATTCGGCCGTGGCGTTGGCGACCAGCAGCAGAGCCTCGGCCTCGCCCTGCGCGTTGTTGATGGAAGCTTGCCGGGTGCCTTCCGATTCGCGGATGGCGGCAGTCATCTTGCCCTCGGCGAGGTTGATCTCTTCCTGTTTCTGGCCTTCCGACTGCGCGATCAGCGCGCGCTTTTCGCGCTCGGCGGTGATCTGTTTCTGCATCGCGGCAAGCACCTGCTGCGGCGGCGTGATGTCCTTGATCTCGTAGCGCAGCACCTTCACGCCCCAGTTCGGGCTGGCTTCGTCCAGCGCGAACACCACGGTGCGGTTGATCGCATCGCGGTCTTCCAGCAACTTATCCAGATCGCGCTTGCCGCATTCCGAGCGCAGCGCGGTTTGCGCCAGCATGGTGATGGCGGCGAGATAATTCGACGTGCCGTAGCTGGCGCGCGCGGCATCGGTGATCTGGTAATACAGCACGCCGTCAACCTGCACCTGGGTGTTGTCGCGCGTGATGCAGACCTGCGGGGCAATGTCGATGGGAAACTCGGTGAGGCGGTGGCGGTAGGCGACGCGATCCATGAACGGAATGACGATGTTCAGGCCGGGTTCCAGTGTCCTGTTGAATTTGCCGAACCGCTCGATCACCCACGCATTTTGTTGCGGCACGATCTTGATGGTCTGGAAAGCCAGGAATACCGCGAATATTCCCAATACGATAATGAATGCATCCATACTTATTCTCCCTGAGTAAAATTTCCGCGATGCAGTTACCTTAAAAACTTCAGTTCAAGCCACAGAGTTCACATAACCAGCGACTTGGCGAGCGTAGCTTGCTCGCTTAGTCGAATGGCTATAACCAATGACTTGGCTGTCGTTTTTGGGCAACTTAGTCAGATGGCTAGTAGTTCCATCAGTAGTTTCATCAGAGGACACAGAGAATGTAATGGTTTACCAATTTTCCCTGGGCTCACCCCAAAGGTGAATACCACTTTCTCTATAACTTCCTAGTTTTACTCTGTGATCTCTGTGTTCTCTGTGGCCAACTGCTTTTTCCCGGATTATTGCTTTGCCAATTCCTCTTAATCCTATTCGACGATCAACTGCGAGCCGTCAATTTCCTTGATGCGCCATTTTTGTCGTGCCGCATCGGGCAATGCATTCTTCGCCAGCTCGGCATCCCACTCGGCGCCGCGATAGCTGACGCGCGCGTGGCGTTCGTCCGACCAGTGCACGACATGCACATCCTGCCCGATGTCATAAGCGAGGTTAGCCTGTTCATGCGGTTTTGAATGCAGCTTGCGCCAGCGGTAAATCCACGCCACGCTGGCCAGACACAGCAGCGCCGCAACGGCAGCCTGCCCGCTCCACGCCATGCCCAGATACGCGGCCAACCCGGCAACCGCCAGGCCGGATGCCACGGCGATCAGATAGAACGTGCCGCTGGATATTTCGGCGATCACCAGCACCAGCGCCGCCAGCCACCATATCCAATACGCTTCCATTTCTCCCCCGCTATTTTACGAACGGCAGTATTCTGCCACGTAATGCGCCCGCACAAGCAAAAACTCCCGCAGCAGCGGGAGTTTTTGCTCGGTTGCGCCACGTGCTCATTAATGCAACAACAGGGATTGCTGCACCGACACGGCGCAAACCGACATCAGTGCGCCGGGCAACAGGCCGAGCAACAACACGCCCAGGCCGTTCACGCTCATCAGCAGCACGGTGTCCGAGCCGGCAGCAATCGGCGCATGGCTTTCCGGCGCATCGAAATACATCAGCTTGACGATGCGCAGGTAGTAGAACGCGCCGATCAGCGAGAGCAGCACCGCGACCACGGCGAGCCAGAGGTGGCCGGCTTGTATGACGGCGTTCAGTACCGAGAATTTGGCGTAGAAGCCGACGGTGGGGGGGACGCCCGCCATGGAGAACATCAGCAGCAGCATCAGAAATGCGAGCCACGGGCTGCGCTGGTTGAGCCCCTTGAAGTCGTCGAGATTGTCGGCCTCGAAGCCCTCGCGCGACAACAGCATGATCATGCCGAACGCGCCTAGCGACATCAGCACGTACACCACGGCGTAGAACATCGCCGACCCATAACCTTCGATGCCGCCGCTCAACAGGCCGAGCAGCAGGAAGCCCATATGCGCGATGGTGGAATAGGCGAACATGCGCTTGAGATTGGTCTGCGCGATGGCGGTGAAGTTGCCGAGCGCCATCGAGGCAACGGCAAGGATGATCAGCATGCCGGACCAGTGCTGCACCAGCGGTTGCAGGCCTTCCACCAGGATGCGCGAGACAAAAGCAAAGGCGGCAAGTTTGGGCGCCGAACCTATCAGCATGGTCATCGCGGTGGGCGCGCCGTGGTACACGTCCGGCACCCACATATGGAACGGCACCACGCCGAGCTTGAAGGCCAGGCCGGAGACCACGAACACCAGGCCGAACACCAGCAGATTCTTGTCCGCCGCACCGGACTGGATCGCGTTCGACACCGCGCCCAACTCCAGCGAGCCGGTCGCGCCGTACAGCATGGACATGCCGTACAGCAACAGGCCGGACGCCAGCGCGCCGAGAATAAAGTATTTCATCGCGGCCTCGGTGGCGACGGCGGAATCGCGCTGCAGTGCAACCATCGCGTACAGGCTCAACGACAGCACTTCCAGCCCGAGATACAGGGTGAGGAAATGGTTGGCTGAAATCATCACCATCATGCCGAGCGTGGCGAACAGGGCCAGCACCATGAACTCGCCGCTGAACAGGCCGCGCACGATGAGATACTGGCGCGAATATACCAGCATCATCGAAACCGCCAAGAAGGTCAGCAGCTTCAGTACGTCTGCCATCAGGTCGTCCACAAACATGTTGTTGAAGGCATACACCACGCCGTTTTCATGTGTGCCAACGGTAATCAGCGCGCAACTCAGCAGGGTGAATTGCACCAGTACGTAGGTGGCCAGCCTGTCGCTTTGTTTGATCAGCAAATCCGCAATCAGGATCACACATGTCATGATCAGCAGGAAAATTTCCGCGCTGGCTGGCATCAAACTAGTCATCAAATCCATATACACCTCAAAATTCCATGTAGGGCGGAAAAGCGTAGCGCCTTCCGCCGTATGCATTCACCAAATGGCGGATAACTTTGCATGGCCATCTGGCTAGGCCGTCAAAAAACGACTGCCAAGTCATTGGTTAACGCTGCGCTCATCCGCCCTACACTTCACGGCAGCTTGGAGCGCGCCACATGCACCAGCAGGTCGTTCACCGACACATGCATGATTTCGCTGAACGGCAGCGGATACAGCCCCATGCCCAAGACGGTAAGCGCGAGGATTGCAAAGATTACTTTTTCGCGCAGCGTCAGGTCGGTCAGTTCGGCAACATGGTGATTGGCCACCGCGCCGAAAATCACGCGCTTGTACATCCACAGCGTGTAGGCCGCGCCGAAGATCAGCGTGGTTGCGGCCGCGAAGGCGTACCAGAAATTCGCCTTCACCGCGCCGAGGATCACCATGAATTCGCCGACAAAGCCGCTGGTGCCGGGCAGGCCGCTGTTGGCCATCGCAAACAGCATGAAGAACGCGGCGAACACCGGCATGGTGTTGGCCACGCCGCCGTAATCGGCGATGTTGCGCGAATGCATGCGGTCGTACAGCACACCGATGCACAGGAACAGCGCGCCGGATACGAAACCGTGCGAGATCATTTGCAGCAGCGCGCCTTCCATGCCGTACGCGTTGAAGATGAAGAAGCCCAGCGTGACGAAACCCATGTGCGAAATCGAGGAATACGCTACCAGTTTCTTCATGTCGCTCTGCATCAAGGCCACCAGGCCGATATACACTACCGCGATCAGCGACAGCGCGATCATCGCGCCGGCCAACTGGTGGCTGGCATCCGGCACGATCGGCATGGAGAAACGCAGGAAACCGTAGGCGCCCACCTTCAACATGATCGCCGCCAGGATCACCGAGCCGCCGGTCGGCGCCTCGACGTGCGCGTCCGGCAACCAGGTATGCACCGGAAACATCGGCACTTTCACCGCGAAGGCGAAGAAGAACGCGATGAAGATCAGGATCTGCGCGGTCATCGGGATCGCGGTCTTGTGGAAATCGAGAATCGCGAAGCTGCCGCCGGACTGGTTGTACAGGTAGATCAGCGCCACCAGCATCAGCAGCGAGCCGAGCAGGGTATACAGGAAAAACTTGACCGCCGCATACACGCGGTTCTGTCCGCCCCACACGCCGATGATCAGGAACATCGGGATCAGCATCGCTTCCCAGAACACGTAGAACAGGATCGCGTCGAGCGCGGCGAACACGCCGATCATGATGCCGGACATGATCAGGAAAGACGCCATGTATTGCGCGACGCGCTTCTCGATCACCTGCCACCCGGCCAGCACCACGATCGGGGTGAAAAATGCGGTGAGCAGAATGAACAACACCGAGATGCCGTCCACGCCGAGGTGGTAATGGATGTTGAAGCGCGCGATCCAGTTGTGCAGTTCGACGAACTGCATCTCCGAGGTGTCGTGCGCAAAGCCGGTGTAGAGCGGAATCGTCACCAGAAAGCCGAGCACCGAGCCGACCAGTGCGATGATGCGCGCCAGCGGGGCATTTTTGTCGCCTCCTGTGGCCAGTACCAGGATGCCGAAAACGATCGGTAGCCAGATTGCGACGCTAATGATGGGTAATCCAAAAATCATGCTGTCATCCCTTATTCAAACCCCGGTTATTCAAACCAGTTCCGCACACTCAACAGCACGAACACGCCGATGATCATGGAAAATGCATAGTGGTAGATATAACCTGACTGGAGCTGACGCACCACGCCGGAGAACATCCCGACCAGCTTGGCCGAGCCGTTCACCATCAACCCGTCGATCAGTTTCACGTCACCGAACTTCCACAAAAATCCGCTCGCGCCGCGCGCCCCGCCTGCAAAGAACCAGTCATTGAAGCGATCGAAGTAATACTTGTTGTCGAGCAAGGTGTAGATGAACTGGAATTTTTTCTGGATCAGCGCCGGGATGTCGGGGCGTTTCAGGTAGAAGAACGCCGCGCTCGCCACGCCGGCCACCGCCAGCCACAGCGGCAACGTGGTCAGGGAATGCAGCGCCATCGCGAAGGCGCCGTGGAATTCCGCCTTCAATTCATGCATCACCGGGTGATGCTCGGAAATGAAAATCGCGTCGCCGAAATAGCCGCCGTGCAGCATCGGCTCAATGGCGATGTAGCCAATCAGCACGGAAGGAATGGCCAGCAGGATCAGCGGTAGCGTCACCACCCAAGGCGTTTCGTGCGGCTTGCCGCCGTGATGCCCGTGATCGTCATGCGCGTCGCTCGCCGCAGCATGGTCGTCGTGTCCATGATCGTCATGCGCAGCATGCCCTGCATCTGCCGAATGATGGTCGTCGTGCGGCGCCTGGTCATAGCGCTCCTTGCCGTGGAATACCAGGAAGTACATGCGGAACGAATAGAAGGCAGTGACGAACACCCCGGCCACCACCGCGAAGTAGGCGAAGCCGGAGCCGGGCAGATGCGACAGCGCAACCGCCTCGATGATGCTGTCCTTGGAATAGAAACCGGAGAAGAACGGCGTACCGATCAACGCCAACGAGCCGATCAGCGAAGTGATCCAGGTGATCGGCATGTATTTCCTCAGGCCGCCCATGTAGCGGATGTCCTGGTTATGGTGCATCGCGATGATTACGCTACCTGCGGCGAGGAACAGCAGCGCCTTGAAGAAGGCGTGGGTCATCAGATGGAAGATCGCCACCGAGTAGGCCGACGCGCCGAGCGCCACGGTCATGTAGCCGAGTTGCGACAGGGTCGAATAGGCCACCACGCGCTTGATGTCGTTCTGGATGATGCCGAGAAAGCCCATGAACAGCGCGGTGATCGCACCGATCACCATAACGAAGGACAGCGCGGTATCGGACAGTTCGAACAGCGGCGACATGCGCGCCACCATGAAGATCCCGGCAGTCACCATGGTCGCAGCGTGGATCAGCGCGGAGATCGGGGTCGGGCCTTCCATCGAATCGGGCAGCCAAACATGCAGCGGGAACTGCGCCGACTTGCCCATCGCACCGATGAACAGCAGGATGCAGATCGCGCTCATCAGGTTCCACGATACGCCGGGGATCGGCGCCATATCATCGGCGTGGCTCGCGGCGTTGGCGAACACCGCCGCATAGTCCAGCGTGCCGAACACCATCAGCACCAGCCCGATGCCGAGCAGGAAGCCGAAGTCGCCGACGCGGTTCACCAGGAATGCCTTGAGGTTGGCGTAGATCGCCGTGTCCTTCTTGTACCAGAAACCGATCAAGAGGTAGGAAACTAGGCCAACCGCCTCCCAGCCGAAGAACAGCTGCATGAAATTGTTGGCCATCACCAGCATCAGCATAGAGAAGGTGAACAGCGAAATGTAACTGAAAAAGCGCTGGTAGCCATCGTCGTCTGCCATGTAGCCGATGGTATAGACATGCACCATCAGCGACACGAAGGTGACCACCAGCATCATCGTGACGGTGAGCCTATCGATCAGGAAGCCTACCTGGAAACTGGTGCCACCGGAAGTCAACCAGGTGTATACCGCGCCATTAAATACATTGCCCGCCAGCACGTCGTTGAAAATCGCCAGAGATGCAAAGAACGAAACCGCCACCAGCGCGATGGTGATACGGTGCGACCAGGCGCGCCCCAGGCTCTTGCCGAACAGCCCTGCGGCAATCGCGCCGAACAATGGCGCCAGCGGAACTAACAGATAGAGGTTTTGCATGCTCATGCGGATCAACCTTTCAAACTGTCGAGATCATCAACGTTGATGGTGTTCAGATTGCGGAACAGCACCACCAGAATCGCCAGGCCGATGGCGGCTTCGGCCGCGGCCACGGTCATGATGAAGAATACGAAGACCTGCCCGGCGGTATCGTTCAGGTAGTGCGAAAACGCAACAAAATTGGTGTTCACCGCGAGCAGCATCATCTCGATCGCCATCAGCAGCACGATCAGGTTTTTGCGGTTCAGAAAAATACCGACCACGCTGATGGCAAACAGCACGGCACTGAATATCAGATAATGTGAAAGGGTCAACATGTTGTTCTTCTCGCTCCCTTGTTTAACTTGGATAGTAGAAAGTGGAACGGCGCTGCGCGCCTCGGCAGGAAGTGGGGAAACCAGCTCCCCACTCCCCATTCCCTACTCTCTGCTTTCGGCCCGCATCTTCACGATGCGCAAACGATCCGATTTCTTGACCGCCACCTGCTCGGCCACCACCTGCGACTTGGAATCCTTACGGCGGCGCAGCGTCAGCGCGATCGCCGCCACCATCGCCACCAACAGCAATACTGCGGCGATCTCGAACGGATACACGTAATCGGTGTAAATCAGCCTGCCCAGCTCCTTGGTATTACTGTAATCCGCCGCATGTCTGACGGCCGTTTTGCCTGCCGACGTTGCGGGCGAGCCCAGCACCCAAACCATCTGGAACACCATCAATCCGGCCAGGGCCAGACCAAACGGCAACCAGCGCCAGAAGTCCTCGCGCAGCCGCACCAGATTGATGTCCAGCATCATCACCACAAACAGGAACAGCACCATCACCGCGCCGACATACACCAGCACCAGCGTGATGGCGAGGAACTCCGCTTCCAGCAACAGCCAGATGCCGGACGAGCTGATGAACGCCAGCACTAGGAACAGCACGGCATGCACGGGGTTGCGCGCGGTAATCACGCGCAAAGCCGCGAACACGGTCAGTGCGGCAAACACATAAAAAACAATGGTCTCGAAATTCATCATCAATAAACCCTTTAAAATTTCGGAGAAGGGAGAAGGTAGAAGGGGGAAGGGTAAAACCCTCGCGCCGCTTTATGTTTTTCGCTTCTCACCCTTCCCCCTTCCCTCTTAATCCCTTATCTGTATTTAGCATCCGCGGCACGGTCCCTGGCGATTTGCTCTTCATATTTATCGCCGTTCGCCAGCAGCATCTGCTTGGTGTAATACAAATCGCCGGGTTTTTCGCCGTGGTATTCGAGCACGCGGGTTTCGACAATCGCATCCACCGGGCAGGACTCTTCGCAAAACCCGCAAAAGATGCATTTGTACAGGTCGATGTCGTATTGCGTGGTGCGGCGCGTGCCGTCCTCGCGTTCCGCCACCTCGATCTTGATCGCCAAAGCCGGGCACACCGCCTCGCACAGTTTGCAGCCGATGCATCGCTCCTCGCCGTTGGTGTAGCGGCGTTGCGCATGCAGGCCGCGGAAACGGAAACTTTGCGGGGTTTTTTCTTCGGGGTACTGTACGGTGATCTTGCGTGCGAAAAAATACCGCCCGGTCAACGCCATGCCCTTGACCAGCTCGTAGAGCAGGAAGGTCTTGAAGAAGTTCTTGATCATTTGCATTTTTATATCCTTGTATGGGCGCGATAAATTGCGCCTCTACCAAAACCACAAGGGGGTTTGCATCCACGCGGCAACCACCACCACCCAGACAATGGTGAGCGGAATGAACACCTTCCAGCCCAAGCGCATCAACTGGTCATAGCGATAGCGCGGGAAGGTCGCACGGAACCACAGGAACAGGAACAGGATGAAGGAAACCTTGCCCAGCAGCCAGATGAAACTGTCCGGCAGGAACGGCAGCGGCGACAACCATCCGCCCAGGAACATGATCGAAGTGAGGAAGGCGATCAGGATCATGTTGGCGTATTCGGCCAGGAAGAACAGCGCGAACGCCATGCCGGAGTATTCCACATGGAAGCCCGCGACAATTTCCGATTCGCCCTCGGCCATGTCGAACGGCGCACGGTTGGTTTCCGCGACGCCGGAAATCAGGTATACCAGAAACATCGGGAACAGCGGTAAGAAATACCAGCCGAACAACCCGGCGCCGCTTTGCTGTCCGCGCACGATGTCGCCCAGGTTCATGCTTTGCGAAGCCAGCAGCACGCATACCAGCGCGAAACCCATCGCAATCTCGTACGACACAATCTGCGCGGCGGAACGCACCGCGCCGAGGAATGCGTACTTGGAGTTGGACGCCCAGCCGGCAATGATGATTCCGTACACCGCCAGCGAGGTCATTGCCAGAAGGTACAGCAGCCCGGCGTTGAGATCGGCCAGCGCCATCCCCTCGCCGAACGGCACCACCGCCCACGCCGCCAGCGACGGGGCAAGCGCCATGATCGGCGCCAGTATAAACAGGAATTTATTCGAGTTGTCCGGAATGATGATTTCCTTGAACAACAGCTTGATGCCATCGGCGAGCGGTTGCAGCAGGCCATAAGGGCCGACGCGGTTCGGGCCGATGCGAATCTGCATAAAACCGATGACTTTGCGTTCCGCCAGCGTCAGATAGGCAACCGACCCCATGATGGGCAGCACGATGACCAGTATTTTCACCAGCGTCCAGACCGGCAGCCAAGCGGGGCCGAGCAGGTCTTGCCCTGCCTGTTGCAGCATTTGCAGCAATTCCATCATGCGCGCTCCACAGTGATCGTTCCAAACATCGCACCCAGTTCCGCGGTCGCCGGATGGCCTGCCGCCACCCGCGCAACACCGGCAGGCAGGGTGTCATCAGCCTGAACAGCCAGACGTATTGTTGCGCTGCCCTGGCTCACCCTGACGGTATCGCCGGGTTTTACGCCCAGTTTCAGCAACTCGCCACCGCGTATCGTCACGCATGGCGTTGCGGCATCGCGGGTCTTCTGCAGCGAGGCGGCGCGGCGCACCAGCGCATCGGTCGAATAGATCGGCACATCGGCCACGCGCTGAAATCCCCCCGGCTTCGCCTCCCCCCTTTCACCCGCAGGGGGTACGCCGGTGGGTGCCCCGCTGCTACGCAGCGACCCTTCCGCAGGCAAAAGGGGGGCTGGGGGGGATTGCAGTGCAACGCCTTCGATATGATTATTCAGCTTATCGGCCACATTCTGGCCGGACAGCGCTTCATCACGCACCGCCTCGCTGGTATCGTAATCGAAACCCTGCACCTCGAGCAGATTGCCCAATACGCGCAGCACCTTCCAAGCCGGGCGCGCTTCGCCGAGCGGCTTGGCCGTGCCCTTGAAACTTTGCACGCGCCCCTCGGTGTTGACAAACGTGCCGGAAGTTTCGGTAAACGGCGCAATCGGCAGCAGCACGTCGGCATAATCGGCTGCATGGTGTTTCCAAGGGGACAAGGCCACCACCATATCTGCGGCGTACATCGCCGCCATCGCCTGTTGCGGGTCGTGCATGTCCAATTCCGGTTCGGCGTTCAGCAGGATATACGCCTTGCGCGGCGATGCCACCATCTGCGCGGCATTCATGCCCTGCGCGCCGGGCACCGCACCGGCGAGATGGCCGCCGACGCTGTTCGCCGCCTCGCCGAGAAAGCCGAAGCTCGCGCCGCACAATGCGGCAATCTTTTCCGCCAGTGCGGCAAGCTGCGCCGCCTGCGGATGCTGCTGCGCGAAATTGCCGAGCAATACCGCAACGCGCTCTCCGCTTGCCAGGCTACTGGCGATGGCGGCAGCGGTGCTGCCCGCTTCGACGCCCTGCACGGATGCGTCCGGCGCGGCCTGTTTTTCTGCGGCCAGCGCCTTGAGGATTTGCGCCAATTGGTTCAGCAAATCGCCAGGCGCGACGATGGCCTTGTTGGCGACCGGCATCAGCAGGTCGTCGTCGCTCGAGTGGACGATATTGGCCTGCGCACCTTTTTTGACCGCCTGGCGCACGCGCTGCGCCAGCAACGGGTGATCCTTGCGCAGGAAACTGCCGACGATCAGCAGACGGTCGCGGGTGTTGATGTCGGCGACCGGCATACCCAGCCACGGAACACCAAACCCCTCCCGACCTCCCCTTGTCAGGGGAGGAGCATCCGCCTCCCCCCTGATAAGGGGGGATTGAGGGGGGTTGTCCGCGCTGAAATCGGACTGGCGCAGGCGGAAATCCACGTTGCCGCTGCCCATCCCGCGCATCAATTTCTGCAATAGATAAAGTTCTTCCAGCGTACTGTGCGGCGTCGCCAGCGCGCCGATCTGGTCTGCTCCGGCACCGCAGGCGATCTGGTGCAGGCCTTTCGCCACATATTCCAGCGCGACTTGCCATTCGACCTCGACCCACTTGCCGTCCTGCTTGAGCATTGGCTTGGTCAAACGTTCCGTTGAATTGAGCCCTTCATAGCTGAAGCGATCTTTGTCTGAAATCCAGCATTCGTTGACGGCCTCGTTTTCGATCGGGGTTACGCGCATCACCTTGTTGTTCTTCACATGCACCGCCAGGTTGGAGCCCAGGCCGTCGTGCGGGCTGACCGACTTGCGCCGCGACAATTCCCAGCTGCGCGCTTTGTAGCGGAACGGCTTGCTGGTCAACGCGCCGACCGGGCACAGGTCGATCATGTTGCCCGACAACTCGGAATCCACCGAGCAATCCACGAAACTCATGATCTCGGAATGCTCGCCGCGGAACGCCATGCCCAGTTCCATCATGCCGGCGATTTCCTGCCCGAAACGCACGCAGCGCGTGCACTGGATGCAGCGGCTCATTTCTCTGGTGGAAATCAGTTCGCCGATCTCCTTGTACATGACGACGCGCTTTTCTTCCACGTAGCGCGATGCCGTCGGGCCATAACCCATCGCCACGTCCTGCAACTGGCATTCGCCGCCCTGGTCGCAAATCGGGCAATCCAGCGGATGGTTGATCAGCAGAAATTCCATCACGCCCTTTTGCGCCTTGACCGCCAGCTCGGAATGGGTCTTTACCTTCATGCCGTCGGTGGCGGGCGTCGCACACGCGGGCAGCGGCTTGGGGGCCTTTTCCACTTCGACCAGGCACATGCGGCAGTTGGCCGCGATGGACAGTTTCTTGTGGTAGCAGAAATGCGGAATATGAATTCCCGCCTTGCGCGCCGCATCCATCACGGTGGAACCGCGCTCGGTCTCAACCAGCTTGCCGTCAATTTCGATGTTGATCATTGCTCACCTAACCCGTCAGCCTTACACCAAGCAACGCTTGTGTTCGATGTGATATTCAAATTCGCTGCGGAAATGCCTGAGCATCCCCTGCACTGGCCAGACTGCCGCCTCGCCCAGGGCGCAAATGGTGCGTCCGGCAAGGTTCTCGCCCACGCTCAACAGCAGATCCAGGTCTTCCTTGCGCCCCTCGCCTTGTTCGATGCGATGCACGATGCGATACAGCCAGCCGGCGCCTTCGCGGCATGGCGTGCATTGCCCGCAGGATTCCTCGTAATAAAAATACGACAGGCGCTCCAGCGTGCGCACCATGCAGGTCGTCTCGTCCATCACGATCACCGCGCCGCTGCCGAGACCGGAACCGGCTTTTTGAATGGAGTCATAGTCCATGGTCAGACCCATCATGATTTCGGCGGGCAGCACCGGCATCGACGAGCCGCCCGGGATCACCGCCTTGAGCGTGTGCCCATCGCGCACCCCGCCCGCCATTTTCAGCAGATCGCCGAACGGCGTGCCCATCGGCACTTCGAAATTGCCGGGATTGTTCACATGGCCGGACACGGAAAACAGCTTGGTGCCGCCGTTGTTGGGCTTGCCCAGCTCCAGGAATTTCTGCCCGCCCTCGCGGATGATGTAAGGGATACTGGCAAAGGTTTCGGTGTTATTGATGGTGGTCGGTTTGCCGTACAGGCCAAAACTGGCAGGGAATGGCGGTTTATAGCGCGGCTGACCTTTCTTTCCTTCGATGGATTCCAGCAGGGCGGTTTCCTCGCCGCAGACATAGGCGCCATAGCCCAGATGGTTGTGCAGGTCGAAACAAAAATCCGTGCCCAGAATTTTATCGCCCAGGTAGCCGGCGGCACGCGCGATTTCGCAGGCTTCTTCCATGCGTTCGTAGGCTTCAAAAATTTCGCCATGCACGTAGTTGTAGCCGGTCTTGACCCCCATCGCATAGGCGGCGATCGCCATACCCTCGATGAGCAGGTGCGGGTTGTAGCGCAGGATGTCCCAGTCCTTGCAGGTGCCCGGCTCGCCCTCGTCGGTATTGCAGACGATGTACTTGTCGCCCTTGTAGTCCTTGGGCATGAAGCTCCACTTCAAGCCGGTCGGGAAACCCGCGCCGCCACGCCCGCGCAGCGCCGACAGCTTGACCTCGGAAATGATCGCCTCAGAGGTCACTTTCTCGGTCAACACCTTGCGCAATGCCTGGTAGCCGCCGACCTTGAGATAGTTCTCCAGCGTCCAGGGCTGGTCGAAATCCATCGTGGTGAGAATGACCGGCCCTCTCATGATTTATCCAGTTCCGCCAAAATTTTATCGATCTTCTCTTTGCTCAGACGATCGCAAAGTTTCTTGTTGTTCACGGTAAACAACGGCGCATCCTTGCATGCCCCCATGCATTCGCCTTCGCGCAAACCGTACTTTCCGTCCGCCGTCACCTCGCCCAGGCCGATGCCCAGTTTCTCCCGCAGATAGGCCACGGTATCGCCCGCGCCGCACAAGGTGCAGGACAGGTTGGTGCACACGGTGATGGTGTGCCTGCCCATAGGCTTGAGGTTATACATGTGATAGAAAGTCGCCACTTCGTACACCGCCATTTTCGGCATGCCGAGGTAAGCCGCAACATCCGCCATGTCATCTGTGGCAATCCAGCCCTTTTCGTCCTGCACGAAACGCAACGCGGCCATCACCGCAGATTGTTTCTGGTCTGCCGGGTATTTCTTCAACTCGCGGTTGATCTTTACCTGTATTTGTTCGGATAACATTAGCGGTCTACCTCGCCAAAAACGATGTCCTGCGTGCCTATAATGGTCACCACGTCCGCAATCATGTGGCCGCGCGCCATTTCGTCCAGCGCCGCCATATGCGCAAAACCGGGCGCGCGTATCTTCATGCGGTAAGGCTTGTTCGCACCGTCGGAAATCAGGTAAATGCCGAACTCGCCCTTGGGGTGTTCCACCGCAGCATAAGCCTCGCCAGCCGGCATGTGCATCCCTTCGCTGAACAGCTTGAAGTGATGGATCAACTCCTCCATGTTCTGCTTCATCGCCTCGCGTTTTGGCGGCGCAAACTTCAGGTTTTCCGTCATCACCGGGCCGGGGTTATTGCGCAGCCATTCGATGCATTGTTTGACGATGCGGTTGGACTGGCGCAGCTCCTCGACGCGCACCAGATAGCGGTCGTAGGAATCGCCATTGGTGCCGACCGGAATATCGAAGTCGAGGCGGTCATAGACTTCATAGGGCTGCTTCTTGCGCAGATCCCATTCGATCCCCGACCCGCGCAGCATCGGTCCGGTGAAGCCCAGCGCCAGGGCGCGTTCCGGCGTGACCACGCCGATGCCGACGGTGCGCTGCTTCCAGATGCGGTTGTCGGTCAACAGGGTTTCGTATTCATCCACGTAGGCAGGAAAACGATTGGTGAAATCTTCCAGGAAATCGAGCAGCGAGCCCTGGCGGTTCTCGTTGAGCTTCTTTACCGCTGCGGCGTTGTGGATTTTCGATGCCTGGTATTGCGGCATGGTGTCCGGCAAGTCGCGGTACACGCCGCCCGGCCGGTAATAGGCCGCGTGCATGCGCGCGCCGGATACCGCCTCATACGCATCCATCAAATCTTCGCGCTCGCGAAAACAATACAGGAACACGGTCATCGCGCCGATATCCAGCCCGTGCGCGCCCAGCCATAACAGGTGGTTGAGGATGCGGGTAATTTCGTCAAACATCACGCGAATATATTGCGCGCGCAACGGCACCTCGATGCCCGCCAGTTTCTCGACCGCCATCACATAAGCATGCTCGTTGCTCAGCATCGAGACGTAATCGAGCCGGTCCATGTAGGGCAAGCATTGCAGATAGGTCTTGTTTTCGGCCAGCTTCTCGGTGGCGCGATGCAGCAGCCCGATGTGCGGGTCGGCACGCTCGATGACTTCGCCGTCCAGCTCCAGCACCAGGCGCAACACGCCGTGCGCCGAGGGGTGCTGCGGCCCAAAGTTCATGGTGTAATTTTTTATTTCTGCCATAACTCTTTAACCGTGAAAGGTGAAAAGTGAAACGTGAAACGTGGCGGTATGCACCGGGTTGTTTCACATTTCACGTTTCACATTTCACTATCCCTCCACTGTTTTAACCTCAACCGCGACCGTAATTTTCTTCGCGCACGATGCGCGTCGTCACTTCGCGCGGCTCGATCGACACCGGCTGATACACGACGCGCTGCTGCTCGGGGTCGTAACGCATTTCCACATGTCCCGACAGCGGAAAATCCTTGCGGAACGGATTGCCGACAAACCCGTAGTCGGTCAGAATGCGGCGCAAGTCTGGGTGTCCGGTGAACACGATGCCATACAGGTCGAAGGCCTCGCGCTCGTACCAGTTGGCGCACGGCCAAATATCCGCAACGGAATCCAGCACCGGGAAATCGTCGTCCTCAGCAAAGATGCGCACCCGCAGGCGCACGTTATGTTTTACCGACAACAGGTGATAAACCACCGCAAAACGATTGCCCTCCCATGCGCCGTCGCCATAGGTGGAGTAATCCACACCGCACAGGTCGATCATCTGCTCGAAGCCCGCAGTATCGCGCAGGCGCACAAGCGCATCCAGCATCCCGGCGGCCTTGACCACCACGGTCAACTCGCCCAGCTTTTCATCCATACCGGCCAGCCTGTCGCCAAGCAAATCCGTCAGGCCGGTACGCAACGCACTCAAATCAGCAGCCATAATTTACCTTAGCGAGCAATGGTGTTGGTTCGTTTGATCTTGTCCTGCAGCTGGATGACGCCATACAGCAGCGCTTCTGCCGTCGGCGGGCAACCCGGCACGTACACATCCACGGGCACGATGCGGTCGCAACCGCGCACCACCGAGTAGGAATAGTGGTAATAGCCGCCGCCGTTCGCGCATGAACCCATCGAGATTACCCAGCGCGGTTCGGCCATCTGGTCATACACCTTACGCAGCGCCGGCGCCATCTTGTTGCACAGCGTCCCCGCCACCACCATCACGTCAGACTGGCGCGGGCTGGGGCGAAACACCACGCCGAAGCGGTCGAGGTCGTAACGCGCCGCGCCGGCATGCATCATTTCCACCGCGCAGCACGCCAGGCCGAAAGTCATCGGCCACAGCGATCCGGTGCGGGTGTAATTGATGATGGTGTCGAGCGTCGTGGTGATAACGCTTTTTTCCAGGATTCCTTCTATTCCCATTCCAGGGCTCCCTTCATCCACTCGTAGACAAAGCCAACCACCAGGATGGCAAGGAAAATCATCATGGAAACAAAACCGAAGGTGCCGATCTCTTTGAGCACGATGGCCCAAGGAAAGAGAAAAGCGATTTCGAGGTCGAACAGGATGAACAGGATGGCGACGAGGTAATAGCGCACGTCGAACTTCATGCGCGCATCCTCAAAAGCCTCAAAACCGCATTCGTATGGGGAGTTTTTCTTGCTGTCGGGGCGATTGGGCGATACCAGCTTGCCCAGCACGACAGGGGCTACGCCCATAGCGATGCCGACGCAGACAAACAGCAGCACCGGAAAATAATTTTCCAACATTGAGCTTCTCCCCTCCGTTTGTTGCAGCTCACCGGTTCGCCCGGAATCGCTATTAAACGTATATTTTGCGGGCGTCGGAGCGCCCGCTTATCTTTATCTGGTGCCGATGAGCAGACTCGAACTGCTACGGCTTGCGCCACTACCCCCTCAAGATAGCGTGTCTACCAATTTCACCACATCGGCAATGTACTATAAAACTTCTTTGGGCAAAAATTATTTCGGAATATCCCTGGACTTAGAGTCGTCGGCGGTATTGGCTGCAGGTGCCGCAGGAGTTGCCGGAGCGGCAACCGGGTTCACCTTATCCATCACCCCCTGCTGCTGCGCGGGGTGCGAATAAATATAAGTCAGCGACAGGCTGGTAACAAAAAACAATGCCGCAGCCACCGCCGTGCTGCGACTGAGAAAATTCGCGGAGCCGCTGGAGCCGAACAGGCTGCCGGCAGACCCGGTCCCGAATGCGGCGCCCATATCGGCCCCCTTGCCATGCTGCATCAGCACCAAACCGATCAACACCACAGCCGTTAAAAGATGTACTACCCAAACCAATGTTTCCACACCCAGCTCCCTTACGCACTACACCAATAAACAAAATCAAGCCCGGCCGGGACGAACAACCTTATGTCCGGGCACCCGCGCGGCAAATCGCCAGAAAATCATCAGCCACCAGGGAAGCCCCACCGATCAGTCCGCCGTCAATATCCGGCATCGCAAACAGCTCGGGCGCATTGTTCGCCTTCACGCTGCCGCCGTAGAGTATACACAACTCGGCAGCGGTTTGGCCATCATGTGATGCAATTCGCTGGCGGATAAAGGTGTGCACCGCCTGCGCCTGAGCGGAAGTCGCCGTCTTGCCGGTGCCGATCGCCCATACCGGTTCGTAGGCCACCACCGCATCGCGTAGCGCCTGCACACCGCCCAGATCTATCAGCGCATCCAGTTGCCCGGCAACCACGTTTTCGGTAGCGCCGTTTTCGCGCTGCTCCAGAGTCTCGCCCACACACAGGATGGGAATCAACCCGGCCCGCTGCGCCGCCAGGAATTTCTCGGCCACCAGGTGGCTGCTCTCGCCAAAGTAAGCGCGCCGCTCCGAATGCCCGACAATCACATAGCTGCAACCGAAGTCGCGCAACATCGCGGCAGACACCTCGCCGGTATAGGCGCCCTTGTCCATCTGGTGCACATTCTGCGCACCCCATTTCACGCCGCTGCCGGACAGCTTTTGCTGCGCCTGAGGCAAATAGGGGAATGGCACGCAAACCGCACAATCGACGTTCCTGGCCTGCTCCATCCCGCTACGCACGGCATCGAGCAAATCGGCGTTCCCCGCCAGCGTACCGTACATTTTCCAATTACCGGCAACCAGTTTGCGACGCACTGTAATTCACTCCGAGTATTTTAAGGTGCGCAATCCTACCCGCGAACAAAAGAACGGTCAATGAAGAAGCGCGCGCGACATGAAGAAGCGAGCACGGCGGTTTATTGTAAGCTTTGCAAAATTGCGGGTAGCTTGTCGGCAATTCCCGGCAACCAATAACAATCATTACGACCAATCCTGATGATGCGGCAATCGCCACTGCCATCATCAACATGGCGCAAGAGCTCAATCTCAAGACCATTGCCGAAGGCGTGGAAACTGCGGAGCAACTGACGCTCCTCCGTTTGCATTAATGCGACGTGGTGCAGGGGTATTATTTCAGCAAACCCGTTCCAGCTGTCGAATTCGCCGAGGCATTGCGCATGAGCTATCTGTCCAAAAGCGTCGCTTGGCGCGGCAAACTTGGCGCGCTCGATCTGACCGCCCCTTGACTCAAGGTCGGGCGCCATCCGGTCTCTACAAGAACAGTTTTTCGCGTCAGGCCGCCTGGACGGCAATCCGGTCGCGTTGCGCGAGGATGCGGTTGTGCTCGTCCACATAGACGAGTTGCGGATGGAATTTTTGCAGTTCCAGTTCGGTGTACATGGCATAGGTGGCGATGATCAAAATATCGCCCGGATTGGCCTTGTGCGCGGCCGCCCCGTTCACGGAAATCACGCCGGAACCGCGTTGCGCGCGAATCGCATAGGTAGTGAAACGCTCGCCGTTGGTGACGTTGTAAATGTCGATCTGCTGATATTCCCTGATATCGGCGGCATCCAGCAAATCGTCGTCGATCGCGCAGGAGCCTTCGTAATGCAACTCGGAGTGCGTGACGCGCACCCGGTGCAACTTGGCTTTAAGCATGATTCTTTGCATGAGGTACTTCCCTTTCGAACAGGGCGCGGATTATATAGCATTCAATCAACGAGACAAACCTCGACATTGTCCAGCAATCGGGTATTGCCCAGCCTGGCCGCCGCCAGGATCGCCAACTCGCGCTGCGCCGTGCTGCCTTGTGCGGGGCTGGCCGGCTGCAAATCGGACTGGCTGCGCACCGCCACGTAATCCGGCAGCCATCCCCTCGCGGCAAGGGCTTCGACCGCCCCTTGCTGCAATCGTTCAAAATCGCGCTCGCCATGCAGGATG
>MGXA01000095.1 GCA_001801215.1 Gallionellales bacterium RIFCSPLOWO2_02_FULL_59_110
AGTAAGATGCAGTTCGGTCTGTCGCATTGCAAGCTCCTCGTCGTAGGGTGGGCATGCGACAGTATAATATGTTTCGTTATTTATGTGTTTATATACTAGGCTGGTTTTTCGGGGCATCAAATCTCCAGTGTCAGGCATTTGCATGCGCCGCCGGCCTTGAGGAATTCGGAAACATCCGCCTCGATGACTTCGAAGCCGCGTTGCTTCAGGGCAAGTTTCAGTTCCACCGACGCCTTGTGCAGGATGATGCTCTGCCCGATGGAGATCGCGTTGCAGACAAAATCTCTTGCGTCCGCATCCGAGACCCAGACGATGTTCTCGCCGAAAGCCTCGTCAAGCATTTCCACGCTCTTTCCGGAAAACGCCTTTTTGTAGCCGATGGCTTGCCCTCCCGGCAACGGGCAGAAGGCCGTGTCGAGGTGATACCAGTGCGGGTCGAGCAACTCGAGCGCATGGGCTTCGACAGCCAGCGCAGCGACGATTTCGCCCAACGCAGAGGGTTCGCTCCTGATTCCCGAGCCGAACCAGAGCCTGCCTCGCGAATCGAACAGCGCGTCTCCCGCGCCTTCGAAGATCGTTTCTTTACGCAGACGCCGCACCTGGTAGCCTTGCGAAGCAAAGAATCTTTCGAAATGCTTTGCTTCCGGCTGCCTTTCGGCATGGCGGAACGACGAAACGATGACTTCCTTGTTTCTGGCGAGCCCCGCATTCGCCGTGAATACCATGTCCGGTAGCCCGGCAACTGGCTCGATCAGGCTGACCGATGCCATTCCAGACACGATGCGATACAAGTTCTGCCATTGCCGCCGCGCCCGCGCCTTATCCACCCTGCCCTGGTTGCCTTCCATCCAGGGGTTGATGATGTAGCACACCTCGAAGAATTGCGGTGCGCACATCAGGAAATGTTTCATCGGCTGTCCCGTGCAGCTTCGTTCCACGGCGCAACCTTGAACAGCAGCAACATGCCGGGGATTGCCAGCGCGGCGCACAGAAAAAAGAATCCCGTCCAGCCCATCGCCTCGACCAGCCAACCGGTGGCCGCATTGGCGAAGGTGCGCGGCACGGCCATCAGGCTGGTGAACAGCGCGAACTGGGTGGCGGTGTAGGCGGGGTGGGTGGTGCGCGCGATGAAGGCGACAAAGGCGACCGTGCCCAGCCCGACACCGAGCGCTTCGAGGCCGATCACGATGGCGAGCTGGGTGAGTTCCACGGGGGTGATCTCGGCGTGGTACCCCACCGAGGCAAGCCAGGCGAAGCCGAAGATGGAAACCACCTGTACCACGCCGAACAGCCACAGCGCGCGGTTGATGCCGATCTTCACCATCCACAGCCCGCCGAGCATACCGCCGATCACGGCGGGCCACAGCCCGGCGTTCTTCGCGATTAGCCCGATCTGTGTCTTGGAGAAGCCCATGTCGAGATAGAACGGCGTGGCCAGCGCGGTGCACATGCTGTCGCCGAGCTTGTAGAAGAACAGGAACGCGAGGATCAGCAGCGCGCTGCCCCAGCCCTTGCGGGTGATGAATTCGTGGAACGGTTCGACCACCGCTTCGCGCAGCGTCTTGGGCGGGGCAGCGCGGTGCGGTTCTTTCACCAGCAGCGTCATCGCCACACCGGGCAGCATGAACAGCGCGGTGATGATGAACACCGTGCTCCACGGCAGGAAATCGGCGAGGATCAGCGACAGCGAGCCGGGAATAAGCCCGGCGATGCGGTAGGCGTTCACATGCACCGCGTTGCCCAGCCCCAGCTCGACGTCGCTCAGCAACTCGCGGCGGTAAGCGTCCAGCACGATGTCCTGCGTCGCGCTGAGAAAAGCGAGCAGCGTGGCGATCCAGGCGATGATGTGCAGGTCGCTCTGCGGCGAGAACGCGCCCATCGAGGCGATCGCCGCCAGCAGGCCAATTTGCGTGAGCAGCATCCAGCCGCGCCTCCGCCCGAGCAGCGGCACGACATAGCGATCCAGCAGCGGCGACCAGAGGAATTTCCAGGTATAGGGAAACTGGATCAGCGCGAACAGCCCGATGGTCTTGAGATCGACCTGTTCGCTGCGCAGCCATGCGGGCACGAGGTTGAACAGCAGGTACAGCGGCAGACCGGAGGCGAAGCCGGTGAACACGCAGATCAGCATGCGGCGCGTGAAGAGCTGCTGCCAGACGGTCATGTATCACACTCCCCGGCAGGTAGGATGGGTTGAGCGTAGCGACACCCATCACTGGGGGCGATAGGCATCGGCTTCGCCTCAACCCATCTTGCGCAGGCCGTCATATCCCACGCTGAAACCGGTACACCGCCGTGCTGCCGAGCAGGTTCGGCAGCAGGCTCACCTCGCGTTCGCCGGTCATCACGCGGCGCTCTAGGATCGCGACGCGATAGCGGTCGCAGAACATCTCGAAGTCGTGCAGCGTGCACAGGTGCACGTTCGGCGTGTCGTACCACTGGTAGGGCAGTTCGCGCGATACCGGCATATTGCCGAGCAGCACTCGGAGGCGGTTTTTCCAGTAGCCGAAGTTAGGGAAGCTGACGATGCCTTCGTGGCCGACGCGCAGCATTTCGCGGATCAGCGCCTCGGTGTGGCGCGTGGCCTGCAAGGTCTGCGACAGGATCACGAAGTCGAAGGCATTGTCCTCGAAATCTGACAGGCCAGAATCGAGGTCGTTCTGGATCACGTTCACGCCGTTGACGATGCACGACACGATGTCGAGGTCGTTGATTTCCACACCGTAACCTTTTGCCGCGCTGGTTTCGTTGAGGTAGCGCAGCAGGCTGCCGTCGCCGCAGCCGAGGTCGAGAACCGACGCGCCCTTGGGTATCCATGCGGCAATGGCGGCAAAATCCGGGCGTTCGGCGGCGAGCCGGGCGATATCGTCGCGCGTCATTTGGCGGACTCCTTCGCGACGTTATCGAGATAGGCGCGCACCACATCGAAGTAGTGTGGGTGCTCCATCAGGAAGGAGTCGTGCCCATGCGTCGAAGCGATTTCCGCATAGCTGACGTTGCGCCGGTTATGCAGCAGCGGGCGCACAATTTCGCGCGCGCGTTGCGGCGAAAAACGCCAGTCGGTGGTGAACGAGATCACCAGAAAATCCGCGCGGGCAGCGGCGAAGGCCTTGTTCAGGTCGCCGCCGAACTCGTGCGCCGGATCGAAATAATCCAGTGCCTTGGTCATCAGCAGATAGGTGTTGGCGTCGAAGTAGGCCGCGAATTTGTCGCCCTGGTAGCGCAGGTAGGATTCGATCTCGAACTCGATGCCGTAGCTGTAATTGAATTTCCCGTCGCGCAGCTCGCGCCCGAACTTGTCCGCCATCACGTCGTCGGACAGATAGGTGATGTGCCCCAGCATACGCGCCAGGCGCAGGCCGCGCGTCGGCACCACGTTGTGCCGGTAGAAATCGCCGCCATGAAAATCCGGGTCGCCCAGGATCGCGCTGCGCGCCACGTCGTTGAACGCGATGTTCTGCGCGGTGAGGTGCGGCGCGGTGGCAATCGCCAGCACATGGCGCACCCGTTCGGGCAAAGCCAGCGACCATTGCAGCGCCTGCATCCCGCCGAGGCTGCCGCCGACCACCGCCGCGAACCGGCGGATACCGAGCAGGTCGGCGAGGCGCGCCTGCGATGCCACCCAGTCTTCCACCGTGATAACCGGAAAATTAGCGCCATAGGGCTGCCCGGTCTCCGGGTCGATAGACGAAGGGCCGGTCGAGCCATTGCAGCCGCCGAGGTTGTTCAGCCCGATCACGAAAAATTTGTCGGTGTTGATCGGCTTGCCGGGGCCCACCATGTTGTCCCACCAGCCGAGGTTCCCAGGCTCGCCCGCGTAATGGCCCGCGACGTGATGATGCCCGGACAGCGCATGGCAGATCAGGATCGCGTTGGACTTGTCGGCGTTCAACTTGCCGTAGGTTTCATATACCAGCTCGTAGCGCGGCAGCACCGCACCGCTGCGAAAAACCAGCGGGGTGTCGAATTGCGCGCGTTTTGCGCTGACAATGCCGATACTGTTCGATACGTTCAAAATGAGTGCCCCTGAAACAAAAAACCCGTTCAGCTTGCGCGGAGCGGGTTGCCTCGCTTTAGCTGGAATATTTAACGTGCCCCGCAAGCTGATGTCAAATCGGCACTGATGAAACTACTGGTAAAACTACTAGCCTTCTGACTAACCCGGCAAAATACGCTGGGCAATCATTGGTTTATAGCCATTCGACTTAACGAGCAAACAACACTCGTTAAGTCGCAGGTTATGGTGCGCAGTTTCCGTGTTTTGCAGACCGCTGTCAATGGAGGAAACCGCCCGCCCTGAGTATCCCGATCACGCCCACCATAATCCAGAACGTATTGAGCATCGTGTAGGCCTTGTCCTTCTTGAGGACGGAACACCACGACAGCATGACGGCGTCCACAGTGTTGAATATCCAAACGAACATAAAGGGGCTGGCCGGCCCCAGCCAGCTGACCAGCGAAAAGCTGAAGATGCGCATCAGCACGCCCACCATCTCGATGGTCGTTATGTATCTGCACACGAAGGAATTTATATGGGTGATCGACATCTCTGCAAGGGCGCGGCGCGCCGTGCTCTATGCGTTCAGCCGCCCGAGCAGATCGCGGATGCGCATCGGATCGTCGGTGCGCAGAATCTTTTGCGTCAGCGCGGAAATTTCCGGGATGCTGGTGGTGAGGACGCGCTGCTTGATGCTCGGCACTTGTGCTGAGAACATCGAGAACTGGCGCAGGCCCATGCCCAGCAGCAGGCGCGTGTAACTCAGTTCGCCGGCCATTTCGCCGCACACCGAAATCGGTACGCCGAGTTTGTTGGCGGTGCCGATGACGTGCGACAGCAGGTACAGCACGGCAGGGTGCAGCGGATCGTACAGATGCGCGACCTCTTCGTCGGTGCGGTCTATCGCC
Source organism: Gallionellales bacterium RIFCSPLOWO2_02_FULL_59_110 (assembly GCA_001801215.1). Classification (GTDB taxonomy): domain Bacteria; phylum Pseudomonadota; class Gammaproteobacteria; order Burkholderiales; family Gallionellaceae; genus Gallionella. Next base: position 4,906 of record MGXA01000095.1, read on the forward strand.
AGCGTGTATTGAATCAGGTCGTTGGTGCCGATGGACAGGAAGTCGAGTTTCTTGGCGAACACGTTAAGCGCCAGCGCGGCGGCGGGAATCTCGATCATGCCGCCGATCTTGACCTCGCGGTCGAACGGGATACCGTCGATGTCCAGGCTGCACTTGGTCGCCTCGATGAAGAGCAGTGCCTGGTTCAGCTCGGACACGCCGGACAGCATCGGTATCAATATCTTGATGTTGCCGTATTGCGTTGCGCGCAGCAGGGCGCGCAACTGGGTGCGGAACAGCATCGGTTCGGCCAGGCACAGGCGGATTGCGCGCAGCCCCAGCGCCGGGTTGTTGGCGACGCGCTCCACGCCCTTGAGCTGTTTGTCCGCACCGAGGTCGAAGGTGCGGATCGTGACGGGTTGTCCGTCCATTCCTGCTGCGACGGCGCGGTACGCTTCGAATTGTTCTTCCTCGCCCGGCAGTTCGTCGCGGTTGAGGAACAGGAATTCGCTGCGGAACAGGCCGATGCCGGTTGCACCGTTTTCCTTCACTTCGGCGATGTCCTCCGGCTTCTCGATGTTGGCGTGCAATTCGACGAGGGTGCCGTCCAGAGTGCTGGCGCGCGCGGTACGCAGCCGTTTGAGCTTCTTGCGCTCCAGTTCCCACGCGCTCTGGCGCAGCTTGTATTCGGCAAGGATCGACTTGTCCGGATTGACGATCAGCACGCCCTGCTCGCCGTCCAGAACCAGCAGGTCGCCCTCGCGGACCAGTTCGCGCGCATTGTGCAAACCCACCACGCACGGCGTGTTCAGGCCGCGCGCAACAATTGCCGTATGCGAGGTTGCGCTGCCCGAATCGGTGACGAAGGCGGCATATTGCTGCGGCTTGAACTGGATCAGGTCGGCGGGGCTCAAATCGTGCGCCACCAAAATCGTCTCGACGTCGTGTCGCGCCGGCGGCGGCTGGTGGCCGGGATGGCCGGCCAGCCGTTTGAGCAGCCGCCCGGCGACCTGCTTCACGTCGGTCTGCCGCTCGCGCAGATAGGCGTCTTCAAACGCGTCGAATTGCGCGACCAGGGTTTCCATCTGCACCTTGAGCGCCCATTCGGCATTGCAGTGTTCGTTGGCGATCATTTCGCGCGGCGTGACGCTCAGCAGCGGGTCGTCCAGGATCATCTGGTGCAATTCGAGGAAGGCATCGAACTCGGCGGCGGCGTGGGCCGGACGGTTGCTGCGCAGGCTGGTGAATTCCTGGCGCGTAGCCTGCAATGCCGCATCGAAGCGCGCGATCTCCTCGTCGATGAAGTGCTTGGGCAGAATGTAGTGCGCCACCTCCAGCGAAGTGTGCGAGACCAGGTGCGCATGGCCGATGGCGACGCCGCTGGAGACCGCGATGCCATGCAGGGTAAAGCTCATTCGCCTTCCCCGAATTTATCGTTGATAAGATTCAGAATAGCCCGCATCGCGTCGCCCTCGTCATCGCCGTCGGTCTCGATGCCGATAGTTGCACCATTGGCGGCGGCCAGCATCATCACGCCCATGATGCTCTTCGCGTTCACGCGGCGCCCGTTGCGCGACAGCATCACCTCGCACTTGAAACCGGAGGCCAATTGCGTGAGCTTTGCCGAGGCGCGCGCGTGCAGGCCGAGCTTGTTAACAATCTGTGCATTTTGTTGCAGCATTGCAGCCTTCCGAGTCGATATAAACGATGCATTCGCGACCGCCCTCGATGGCGATTTTCGCCAGTTCCGGCAGGGTCTTGCCCGAGCAGCACGTCACGCGCAGCAGCATCGGCAGGTTTACCCCCGCCACGCCTATCACGCGTTCGGCATGGCACAGTTGACGGCCGATATTGCTCGGCGTGGCACCGAATACATCCGACAGAATCAGCACGCCGCCGCCGGTGTCGAGCTGTTTGATGAGCGCCTGCCCTTCGACCATTTTCAGTTGCGGGTCGTCCTCGGCATATACCGACAAAACCTTGAGATTATGCGGGGCTGCGCCCAGCACATGCCTGACGCAATCCACCAGGCTTTCGCCCAGCGCGTTATGCGCTACCACCAGAATTCCTGTCACTTTTAAATAACTCCTATCCAATAAGCCAATATCATCCCGATACCCGGCACAATCAGCCAGCCGCAACGCGCGAACCAGCGCAGTTCCCTGGCCTTGTCCGCATCAGCCTGTTGTTCTTCGGCGACGATTCTGCCGATCTTGCGCAACGCATGGATGCCCACTGCGCGGCGCACCTTGTGCTCGACGACTTCCCGTTCCGGTTCCGGGTTGCCCATCACTCCACCTGCGGATGAATGTCCTTGTCGGCGAATTCTAGCCGTTTCTGCAATTCGGCGGTGAGGCGGATATTGCCCAGCGCGTCCACCAGCATCGCCTCGGTCAGGTTCATTTGCGCCGCTGCGGCACGCCAGCCGCCACTTCCGGCGATAAACAGCGGCTTGGAAGCGGTGTCCGACAACACCCCGGCGCGCGCCCCGCGCGTCAAAACGGTCACCGCCTGCACGCCCTGCGCCGGATGGCCGCTGCGCGGGTCGATCAGGTGGCAATAGCGTTTCTCGCCCAGCATGAAATAACGCTGGTAATCGCCGGACGTGCCGAGCGCCTCGCCGTCGTGCAACTCCAGCGCCGCCAGCGCGCCCGGCTTGCGCGGATGCTGGAGGCCGACGCGCCACGGCCGCTTGCCGCGCTGCCCGAGCGCGAGCACATTGCCGCCGATGTTGACCAGCGCGTTACCGATACCCTGCTTGCGCAATATTTCGGCGGCGCGATCCAGCGCATAACCTTTGGCGTAGCCGCCCAGATCGAGTTGCACCGCCTTGTTATTACTGCGCACCTCAAACCCCTCCCCAACCCTCCCCTTGTCAGGGGAGGGTGCCTGCGCCGCCTCTCCTCCCCTGACAAGGGGAGGCCGGGAGGGGTTAAAAACGAGGTCGCTCATCTGCGGTTTTGACGCAACCAGAGCCGCAACCTGTTTCTCGTCCGGCAACGCCGCCCCGAACTCGTCGGCGTGAAATCCCCACAACTGCACCAGCCCGCCGATGGCCGGGTTGAACAAACCCTGCGATTGCTGCGCAAGCTGCGCGGCATCCCGCAGCATCGCGGCGAGTTCCGCCGAAACGGCCATGCTCTCGCCCTTGGCGAACGCCGCATTCAATTCGCTCAGTTCGCTCGGCTGCCATGCATGCAGCAGGTTGTGCAGGCGCTGGAACTCCTGCAGCACTCCGTTCGCCGCCTGCCGGGCGCGCGGTTCGCTTTCGCCATAGATGCTGACGTCCACCAGCGTGCCGAACACGTAGGCCTGTTCCTGATACAGCGGTTCTTTGCCGCATGACAGAAGACAGAAGACAGAAGACAGAAGACAGATTGTTGTGCGCCTCCGCGTGGCGCTTTTATTAAAGGCGCGGCGCAGCCGCGTCAAGGCCACTGCCCACTGCCCACTGTCCTCTGCCATCCGTTGTCTATCCTCTGTCGTCTGATATTTCCAGTTCCAGCGATGCGGCGAGCAATGCCAGCCGCGCCACCACGCCGTAAGCGTAGAAACGGTTGGGCGTGTCATCCGGCGCGCAATCCGGGTTGGGCAGCGTGCAACATGATTCGAATGCCAGCGGCTCAAAGGACATCCCCGGCGCATTGAGGTTTTCGTCTATCCCGCGTTCGGTATGCACGCGATAAAAACCGCCGACCACATAATGGTCGATCATGTACACCACCGGCTCGGCTACCGCGTCGTTGATATGCTCGAAGGTGTACACCCCTTCCTGCACCAGCACATCCGAAACTTCCATGCCCTCCTTGACCACCGCCATCTTGTTGCGCTGCTTGCGGTTCAGCCCGGTGATCTCGCTGGCGTTCTTCACCGTCATGACACCCATGCCATAAGTGCCCGCATCCGCCTTGACGATGACAAACGGGTCGTGCTTCACACCATACTCGGCGTATTTCGCGCGCACCTTTTGCAGCACGCCGTCCACCTGCGCTGCGAGGCATTCTTCGCCGACGCGCTCCTGGAAATTGACCTGATTGCAAACCGCAAAATAAGGGTTAATCAGCCACGGGTCGATGCCGAGTAATTGCGCAAATTCGCCCGCGACGCGGTCGTAGGCGGCGAAATGCTGCGACTTGCGCCGCATGTGCCAGCCCGCCGAGGGCGGCGGGTAAACTTCCTGTTCGAGGTTTTTAAGGATATCCGGCACACCGCCCGACAGGTCGTTGTTGAGCAGCACCACGCACGGGTCATAACCCGCCCCCGAACCCTGATCTTCCAGCACCAGCCTTCTGCCGTGCCGGGCCAGCGGCTCCAGCGTCAGCGTGCTGCCGTCGGGCAGCTGGATCGGCGTGGCTGCGGTAATCTCCGGCAACAGGCTGCCGACGCGGACGCGCATCCCGGCCTGCCTGATGATGGTGACAAGCTGGGCGACATTTTGCAGATAGTACATGTTGCGCGTGTGGTTTTCCGGTATCAGCAGCACCCCGCGCGCCTTGGGGCAGATTTTTTCGACCACCCCCTGCATGGCCTGCACGCACAGCGGCAGGAAATCCGGATTGAGGTTATTGAAACCGCCCGGAAACAGGTTGGTATCGACCGGCGCCAGTTTGAAACCGCTGTTGCGCAAATCCACCGAGGCGTAAAACGGTACGCGGTGCTCCAGCCATTGGGCGCGGAACCAATGTTCGATGGTCGGCATGGCATTCAGGAAGCGCCGCTCCAGGTCGAGTAAAGGCCCGGTCAGGGCGGTAGTGAGATGGGGAACCATAATATTTTAGGCGAATTGATCGGTGCGCCGCATTCTAGCCGATAGCACCGGTCTGCGGATAAACCCGGAACAAGCATTTCATCGCAAAGAACGCATAACCGGCGGCTTAATGAGCGTATTTTGCCGGGTTGGCCGGGTGGCTGGCGCCTCTGTCGGCTCTTCGCGGTTTCAACGCAGTTGCAGGCCCGATGAACTCCAATTGTGCAGCCACGCGCGGACAGCTACAATGCCGCCATGTCCGATTTCAATCTCACCCATCATTTCCTGGTTGCCATGCCCGCCATGCAAGAGGGAGTCTTTGCCGGCACGCTGACTTATGTGTGCGAACACAACGAGAACGGCGCGTTGGGCATCGTGGTGAACCGCCCGCTCAGCCTGACGCTGGGCGAGATGTTCGACCAGATCAAGATTCCATTGCATCAGCCCGCGCTGGAAAAAATGCCGGTGCATTTCGGCGGGCCGGTGCAAACCGAACGCGGCTTCGTGCTGCACGATACGCCGGGAAGCTGGCAGTCCACGCTGCGCATCAACGACAATCTGGCGCTGACCACCTCCAGGGATATTCTCGAAGCGGTCGGCCAGGGCAATGGGCCGCGTCATCTGATCGTTACGCTGGGCTACGCCGGATGGGATCAGGGGCAACTGGAGCACGAAATAACCGAGAATGCCTGGCTGACCATGCCGGCTTCAGAACATATCCTGTTCGACCTGCCGCCGGAGGAACGCCTGCCCGCGGCGATGGCGCTGCTCGGCGTGGATTATGCCTCGCTGGTCGACAATGCCGGGCATGCCTGAACGCACGCCGTATTTCGTCGCCCAGGGCACCCTTCTCGCATTCGATTTTGGCACCAGACGTATCGGCGTTGCGGTCGGCAACACCCTGTTGCGCCGCGCCAACCCGTTGACTACCATCGATGACGAAAAAACCGACGCGCGCTTTGCCCGCATCGCGGACTTGCTGGCAGAATGGCAGCCTAGCGCGCTGGTGGTGGGGCTGCCGGGCAACGACGACGGCACGCCGCACGAGCTGACCGCGTTGTGCCGCCGCTTCGCCAACCGCCTCAAGGGGCGGTTCAATTTGCCGGCGATATTGGTTGATGAGCGTTATACTTCGCTCTCCGCAAGTGCGCAGCTGAACGAAGAAGGCATCCATGGCAGGAAGCAGAAAACCTTGATCGACCAATATGCCGCGCAGCAGATTTTGCAGGCGTATTTTGATGAACCCGCAGCGGGAATGATCGTATGAAAAATCCGCAATTAAATAACCACGGCGAACTCCGGCATCTGCTCACCACCGAGGGTTTGCCGGCCGGCATCGTGCGCGACATCCTCGACCGCGCCGCGACCTTCCTCGATGCCGCCGACGGGCGCGAAATCAAGAAGATTCCGCTGCTGCACGGCAAGGCGGTTTTCAACCTGTTCTTCGAGAACAGCACGCGCACCCGCACCACCTTCGAGATCGCAGCCAAGCGGCTGTCGGCCGACGTGGTCAATCTCAATATCGGCTCGTCGTCCACCAACAAGGGCGAGACCCTGCTCGACACCGTGGATAACCTGTGCGCGATGCACGCCCACATGTTCGTGGTGCGCCACGCGCAGAGCGGCGCGGCGCATTTCATCGCGCGCCATGTCGCGCCGGAAGTGCATGTCATCAACGCCGGCGACGGGCGCCACGCGCACCCCACGCAGGCCCTGCTCGACATGTTCACCATCCGCCACTACAAGAAGGAATTTCACAACCTGCGCGTCGCGATTGTCGGCGACGTGCTGCATTCGCGCGTGGCGCGCTCGCAGATCCACGCGCTGACTACGCTCGGCGTGCCGGAAGTGCGCGTCGTCGCCCCCAAGACGCTGCTGCCGGCGATGGTTGGGAATCTCGGCGTGCATGTCTATCACGATATGGCGCAAGGCTTGAAGGATGTGGACGTGGTGTTGATGTTGCGCCTGCAGAACGAGCGCATGACGGGCGCGCTGCTGCCTTCCGCGCAGGAATATTTCAAATACTACGGCCTGACCCAGGAAAAGCTGGCGCTGGCAAAACCCGACGCGATCGTGATGCACCCCGGCCCGATGAACCGTGGCGTCGAAATCGACTCCAGCGTCGCCGACGGCACGCACTCGGTGATCCTGTCGCAGGTGACGTTCGGCATCGCGGTGCGCATGGCGGTGATGAGCATGTTGGCGGGGGCGAAGTGATGAATATCCAGATCAAAAACGGTCGCCTGATCGACCCGAAAAACAACCTCGACGCGCAACAGGACCTGTTCATCGCGGCGGGCATGATCGCCGCCATCGGCAGCGCTCCGCCCGGGTTTGCCGCAGAAAAGGTCATCGATGCCGCCGGGCTGGTGGTCGCGCCCGGCCTGATCGACCTCGCCGCGCGATTGCGCGAGCCTGGCTACGAATACAAGGCGACGCTGGAATCAGAAATGGATGCGGCTGCTGCGGGCGGCGTCACCAGTCTCGCGTGCCCGCCGGATACCGATCCACCGCTGGACGAGCCGGGCCTGGTGGAGATGCTCAAGCACCGCGCCAAAAATTTGAGCCGGGCGCATCTCTATCCGGTCGGCGCATTGACGACCGCACTGCAAGGCTGCGAATTGACCGAAATGGCCGAGTTGGCCGATGCGGGCTGCGTGGCGTTCAGCCAGGCCGATGCGCCGCTCACCGATACGCGCGTCCTGCTGCGCGCGATGCAATATGCCGCGACCTTCGGCTTTTCCGTGTGGCTGCGCCCGCAGGACAGTTTTCTTGCCAGGGACGGCGTGGCGCACGACGGCGAAGTGGCATCCCGCTGCGGCCTGCCCGCCATCCCGGTGTGCGCCGAGACCATCGCGCTCTCGACCATGCTGGCGCTGGCGCAGGAAACCGGAGCAAAACTGCATGTCTGCCGCATCTCCAGCGCGGCGGGCGTGGAGATGGTGCGCGCGGCGAAGCGGCAGGGGCTGGCGGTGACCTGCGATGTATCGCAGAACCATGTCCACCTGTCGGAAACGGATATCGGCTTTTTCGACCCGAACTGCCACCTGATACCGCCGCTGCGCAGCCTGCGCGACCGCGCCGCACTGCGCGCCGGATTGCTGGACGGCACGATCGACGCGATCTGCTCCAACCACGCGCCGGTCGACGACGATGCAAAGCAGCTACCGTTCGCGGAAGCGGAAGCCGGCGCGACCGGCCTAGAATTATTGCTGCCGCTGCTGCTGAAATGGGCGCGCGATGAGGATATTCCGCTGCTGCCCGCGCTCGCCAAGGCCACGCAGCAACCTGCGAAGATACTCGGCCTGGACGCGGGGCATCTGAGCGTTGGCGCTGCCGCCGACATATGCGTGTTCGACCCAAAAGCGTACTGGAAGGTCGAACCGGTCGCACTGAAGAGCCAGGGCAAGAACACGCCGTTCACCGGACTCGAAGTGCAGGGCAGAGTGCGCTATACGCTGGTGGACGGGCAGGTCGTCTACCAATCTGCCTGAGTTGCTATTCGGAAAAATGATGTGGAGCAAGGGGCTGCGCGCTTTTGCGCAGGAATCTTCCCCCAATAAAATTGACACCCGATTGAGCGCAGGGTTAGCCGTGTTTTTTACCATACACTGAATGATAAATCGTCGTGCCGACGAACCAATGAATGCCACCGGTATCAATCGCAATCAATACAATCGCCGCAGGCAAAATACCCGGCAGACTATGAAGGACAAGCAGCGAGAGGCCGACAAAAAGAGATCCGAACAGGGGAATGCCGGAAACCCAACGATATGACTCTCTCGGCAAACCACGGAGCCGGTGCAGTGGATAGCGGAGAAACGACAGATAGAAATTCGTGAGGCAAACCAAACCACCCAAGGAGAAGGCAAGCCATGAAAGGACGGTTCTCATAACACGGGCCAACGTAGAGTTGAGGGGCGGCGCGCTTTTGCGCCGTCCCACTCGAACGGCGGGTTGGGCATCGCAATTGAAAATGACAAGTTGCTCATGAATGGACGGGAGATGCGGATAGTTTGACACCGAGCGCATGAAGCAGCTTGAGCATTGTGTCATAGCGTGGCTTGGCACCGGGCGTAAGCGCTTTGTACAGGCTCTCGCGCCCAAGCCCCGCATCTTTGGCCAGTTGCGCCATGCCACGGGCACGAGCGACATCACGCACAGCGGTTAGAAACACATCAGGATTGGGGTCTTCCAGTGCGGCGGTTATGTATTCCGCGATGGTTTCCTCATCATCGAGGTAGTCAGCAGCATCGAAGGGTGCAAATTTTTTCATGGCTCACTCCTTGTTCAAAGCTCGCGCCATCTCAATGGCGCACTTGATATCACGCTTCTGCGTGGACTTGTTGCCGCCCAGGAGAAGCAAATAGACGACCTTTGCACGCCGCATATAATAGGCTCGATAGCCAGGCCCGAAATGGACGCGCATTTCAAAGACTCCTTCGCCAACAGGTTAGCAGTCACCGAAATTGCCGTGTTCGGCAGAGCGGATGCGAAGGATGATGCGGGCACGCCCCACTTTGTCTTTCAGGTCGGCAAGCCAATCGTCGAATTCCTCGGTGCGTTTAAAGGTGCTCATGCAATGCAGTGTACGGGTACCCAGTCATTGTTACAATTGTGGGGCAAAAGCAACTTGGTAACTATGCCTAACCCGGCGTTCGAGCGGGACGCCGCAAAAGCGCGGCGCCCCTCAACTTTACGTTATGCCTCACCCAAAAATCGGCGCTCTTGACATACCATTAATGATATATACATAATGCGACATGTGGGAAATCGAAGAACACCGTCGCGTTGACAAACAGCTTTCCGGCTCCGTTCCTATTGAGGTTCTGAAGCGTTACGAAAAATGGAAAGACATTGCCAGAGTCTCTGGGCCACCGGGATTGCGCCTCATCAAGGGGTTTCACGATGAGGCTCTGTCAGGCGAATGGAAAGGTCATCGTTCTTCCCGGCTAGGGCTTCAGTGGCGGGTGGTTTACCAAGTTGTTGCCAATGTGTTGCTGATTCAAGTTGTTCAAGTTACCGCCCACGATTACAGGAGGCCATAATATGAAAGAGTTTCGTCCCGCAAAAAAACGAGTTGAAGTCTCGGTGGGTGAGTCTGTTCGCATTTTGCGCGAACTCCAAGAGTTGAGCCAAAGCCAGCTTTCCGAACTTACGGGTATTCCTCAAGCTACTATCTCAGCCATCGAAAACGGTAGAGTAAATTTAGGAGTCGAGCGCGCAAAAGTTTTTGCTCGTGCCCTCCAGTGCCATCCTGCGGTGCTCGTGTTTCCCGGCTGGGAGGTTCCACTTGCGCGTGCGGCATAACCCTACGCTCAAGCGGGACTGCGCAAAAGCGCGCAGCCCCTTAGCTCCACGTTGGGCGGCATAGGAGACCTCAATCGTGGGTGACGCATTGCACCGTATCAAGAATCGCCGAGAGACTTTGCGCCGCTTGAGGGAAATCGACGATAGGCGGGATACCACCCTTGTCATTCACTATTCCTGTGAGAGCTTTTTCGAGCGCCCGGATGGGTCTACTCCACGCGTAACTTCTATCGCTGTCCGCAACCTAGCTTCCGGTCAAACTGAGTCGTTTTCTATTCACAAGGTAGCCGAACTCAAAAAGGTTCCTTTGGCGCAGATTACTGGCCATTACAATCAGCTCGAAAAGGAAATGCTTGATGAATTTGCTGAGTTCCTACAGCGGAATAGCCGCCGTAACTGTGGAGCGAAACATGGCAGAGAAAACAATTTTGGAACTTGCGGCAGATGTTAGAGAGAAGCGCGCAGAGCTTGAAAGAACATGCGAACAAATCAGATTCGAGCAGGGCGACTGGACTCTGCATTCGATGGCTGGCAGCGAGGCGGAGAGGATTGCGAATGACGGATTGCGCAATGCGTGGACGATGCTTGATCGGCTTAACCGATTGGCGAAGAGCGAACTCAAGGCGGCTAACGTAAAAGTGAGGGGCTGCGCGCTTTTGCGCAGTCCCTCTCGACTGCCGGGTTAGAGGTGCGTATTTTTTGTAAACGCATGAGGCTTACTCCTTGGAAAAATCCCATCGCCTGTGAGTCAACCTAATTTCTTTAATATTGGCCATATCAAATGGTGGCATAGAACCTTTGTATCCCCGGATTTGACCAACGAGATGGGATTCAATTATCGCAACATCTTTCACCACGGTTTCGTCGTTCAAGATGATGTCCACCACTTGGTACCCCATACCACTTTCAGCCTTCTCATACAAAAAACTCGACCAGTTCGGCGGTAAGGTGCGTTTTTGTTTTTCTAGGGCATCCACTTTCTGTAGCACCTCTAACGTATAGCTAAGGGGCGCGCCGAAGGCGCGTCCCAGCGACCGGAGGGAGCGAACTTGAGCGTAGGGTTAGGGGCGAACATTGTGGAAAGCTCC
>MGXA01000096.1 GCA_001801215.1 Gallionellales bacterium RIFCSPLOWO2_02_FULL_59_110
GGGCAGGTGGCAAAAATTAAATATCGAAGACTCGGACAGACTGATCTCAATGTTTCGGAAATAGCGCTTGGCTGTGCTGGTTTCTGGGGGGATCGGCTGTTTTCCGAACGGAAGGCAATCTCGGTAGTCTCGGAAGCATTGAGTCATGGCGTTAACTTTTTCGATACGGGTCATAACTATAGTAATTTCAATGCCGAGCCGAGATTGGGGAAGGCTTTGCGCAATCTGCTGGGTTCCGGCGACCGATCCAAAGTCATCCTTTCTTCAAAAGCCGGAACCGTTGTGGCAGCGGGAAAGCTTGCGTTGTCCAAACCCGCAAAAATCAAGGATTTCTCCCCCGGGTATATCGAATCCTCATGCGCGCAGTCGCTCAGGAATTTAGGCACAGACTATCTGGATATTTTTCAGTTGCATGGCATTACAAAAGAAGAAATTACCGAGGGTCTGCTTGACCGGCTCGACACAATGAAAAGAAACGGGATGTTCCGCTTCCTGGGCGTGAATACACATGCGCTTGCGGATATGAATTTCATTGCGGAGCACCCGGATCGTTTCGATATGGTGCTGCTTGACTATAACGTTCTCCAGCTTGACAGGGAGCCGGTCATCGCAAAGCTTCAGGCGAACGGAATCGGGGTGGTAGCGGGGACGGTTCTTGGTCAGGGGCATTTAATCAAGGGGAAAATCGGCAGGATTCGTTCGATGTCCGACATCTGGTATCTGGCGAGGTCACTCGTCAGGCCGGGCGGGAGAGAGCTGGCGGCAAAATCGGCGGCCATGCAGGAGGTTCTGATGTCGGTGGAAGGCATGACTGCCGCTCAAGCGGCGGTTTCTTTCGTTCTTCAAAATAGCTCAGTTGCCAGCTGCATTATCGGGACAACGAAAATTGCCAATTTGATCGAAGTTATCGGGGCGGCGAACAACGATCTAAGCCAGCACGATATTGAAAGAATAAGAGCCACTTACCAATCCATGCAGCATTGATGTTCGGTGTCCGGCCCGAGCTGGCGGTGCTGTATAGGTCAGTAGCCGGGCTTTGCGGTATCATCGCGCCCTCGCAAATTCGCTATGAAGTCCAACCGCAATGGCATCCGCAAATTTCATCGACCTTCCTCCCCTGCTGACTGCGCGCGGCACCGTCACGTTGCCCGGCTCGAAGAGCATTTCCAATCGCGTGCTGCTGCTGGCGGCGTTGTCCGAAGGCGCGACCGAGGTGCGCGACGTGCTGCTGTCCGACGATACCGAACGCATGCTGGATGCGCTGCGCATTCTCGGCGTTGGCGTGGAGCAACTCGATATGCATGTGTTCCGTATCACCGGCTGTGGAGGGAATTTGCCGGTCAAGGACGCCGAATTGTTTCTCGGCAATGCGGGCACCGCGTTCCGCCCGCTGACGGCGGCGCTGGCGCTGTCGGGCGGGCATTACAAGCTGTCCGGCGTGGCGCGCATGCACGAGCGGCCAATCGGCGATCTGGTGGATGCGTTACGCCAGTTGGGGGCGGACATTCGTTATCTGGGCAACGCGGGCTTTCCGCCGCTGGAGATTTTGCCTCCCTCACCTCCATCACCTCTCACGGGGGGCGAGGGGAGAGTGCGGGTGCGCGGCGATGTGTCCAGCCAGTTCCTTACCGGCCTGCTGATGGCATTGCCGCTGACCGGGCAGACGGTGAAAGTCGAAGTGGTCGGCGAGCTGATTTCCAAGCCTTATATCGAAATCACGCTGGCGATGATGGCGCGTTTCGGCGTGCGCGTGGAGAGGCAGGAGTGGCAGAGTTTTGTCGTGCCCGGCGGGCAGCGTTACCGCAGCCCCGGCACGGTTTACGTGGAAGGCGATGCGTCATCGGCCTCGTATTTCCTCGCGGCAGGCGCTATTGGAGGAGGCCCGCTGCGCATCGATGGCGTGGGCAGCGACAGCATCCAGGGCGACGTGCGCTTTGCCGATGCGCTGGCGCTGATGGGCGCGCGCATCGAGCGCGGCCCGAACTGGATGGAGGCGCGCGCGCCGGAAAATGGCAAATTGAAAGCCATCGATCTGGATTGCAACCATATTCCCGATGCGGCGATGACGCTGGCGGTCGCGGCCCTGTTCGCCGACGGCACGACCACGCTGCGCAACATCGCGAGCTGGCGCGTCAAGGAAACAGACCGCATCGCGGCGATGGCGACCGAATTGCGCAAGGTCGGCGCGATGGTGGAAGAGGGCGCGGATTACATCCGCATTACACCGCCGTATCCTGCCCTTCTCACTTCTCCCTTCCCCCTTCACGCCTCCATCGACACCTACGATGACCACCGCATGGCGATGTGTTTCTCTCTCGCCGCCTTCGGCCCAGAAGGGGTGCGCATCAACGATCCGGGTTGCGTTGCCAAGACTTTCCCGGATTATTTCGCGGCATTCGCCAGCGTTACGCAGGCCGTGCCGGTGATTGCCATCGACGGGCCTTCCGCTTCGGGCAAGGGCACGGTCGCGCAGCGCGTGGCACGCGAATTGGGCTTCCACTTCCTCGACAGCGGCGCGCTGTATCGCCTGCTGGGGCTGGCGGCTCAGCGCAGCGGCGTGGCGCTGGAGGATGAGGCGGCGCTGGCCAGCCTGGCGGGGCGGATGGATATCCGCTTCGAGGGCACGGACATCTGGCTGGACGGCGCAAGGGTGGGGGACGAGTTGCGCAGCGAGGGGGCGGGCGCCGCCGCCTCCAGAGTGGCGGCGCTGCCCATGGTGCGCGCCGCGCTGTTGGACAAGCAGCGCGCCTTCCGCCGCGCGCCGGGGCTGGTGGCCGACGGGCGCGACATGGCTTCTGCGGTGTTCCCGGATGCGGTGTTGAAAATCTTTTTGAACGCCAGCGCCGAGGCGCGCGCCGAGCGCCGTTATAAGCAGTTGAAAGAAAAAGGAATGGATGCTAACATCGCAACCCTTTTGCAGGAAATCCGGGCGCGCGACGAGCGGGATACACAGCGCAGCGCTTCCCCTCTGCAACAGGCCCCTGGTGCGAGTCTGCTCGATACCAACGCTCTGAACATCGAGCAGGCGGTTGCCGAAGTACTGGCGCGCTACCGGGTGAAGAAATAGGCCCCGCCTGACTCTCCGTCTGGCGGGATCATTAACCGACCCTCTGCGCGAGCAGAAATTTTTTTGGGTATATCCGATGAACTCAACCGCAACAGCTTTAGAAAACCCCGATAGTTTTGCCGCAATGTTTGAAGAAAGCCTGACGCGCAAGGAAATGCGCGCCGGCGAACTGATTACCGCACAAGTCGTGCGCGTCGACCACAACATGGTGGTCGTGAATGCCGGACTGAAGTCCGAAAGTTTGATCCCGGTCGAGGAATTCCTCGATGCGAAAGGCGAGCTGGAAATCAAGGCGGGCGATTTCGTCACCGTCGCGATCGAGGCGCTGGAAAACGGTTACGGCGAGACCAAGCTGTCGCGCGAAAAAGCCAAGCGCCTGGCCGCATGGCACGATCTGGAAGTGGCCATGGAAGAAGGCCGGATCGTGGAAGGTTTCGTCAGCGGCAAGGTCAAGGGCGGTCTGACCGCGATGGTCAACGGCATCCGCGCGTTCCTGCCGGGTTCGCTGGTGGACATCCGTCCGGTCAAGGACACCACGCCGTACGAAAACAAGACCATGGAGCTGAAGGTCATCAAGCTGGATCGCAAGCGCAACAACGTGGTGGTTTCGCGCCGCGCAGTGCTGGAAGCCAGCATGGGCGCAGATCGCGAAGCGGTCATGGAAAACCTCAAGGAGGGCGCGATCGTCAAGGGCGTGGTCAAGAATATCACCGACTACGGCGCGTTCGTCGATCTGGGCGGCATCGACGGCCTGCTGCATATCACCGATCTGGCTTGGCGCCGCGTGAAACATCCTTCCGAAATATTGAATGTGGGCGACGAAGTCGAAGCCAAGATTCTCAAGTTCGATCAGGAAAAGAACCGCGTCTCGCTGGGTATCAAGCAGATGGGCGACGATCCGTGGAGCGGGCTGGCGCGCCGCTATCCGCAGGGCACCCGCCTGTTCGGCAAGGTGACCAACCTGACCGACTATGGCGCATTCGTCGAGATCGAGCAGGGCATCGAAGGTCTTGTACACGTTTCCGAAATGGACTGGACCAACAAGAACGTTCACCCGTCCAAGGTCGTGCAACTGGGCGACGAAGTGGAAGTGATGATCCTGGAAATCGACGAGCAGCGCCGCCGCATCTCGCTGGGCATGAAGCAATGCCAATCCAACCCGTGGGACGATTTTGCGATCAATCACAAAAAGAGCGACAAGGTCAAGGGCGCCATCAAATCTATCACCGACTTCGGCGTGTTTATCGGCCTGGACGGCGGTATCGATGGCCTGGTGCATTTGTCCGACCTGTCATGGAGCCAGCCCGGCGAAGAAGCGGTACGCAGCTATAAGAAGGGCGACGAAGTCGAGGCCGTGGTATTGGCGATCGACGTGGAGCGCGAGCGTATTTCCCTGGGCATCAAGCAAATGGAAGGCGATCCGTTCGGCGGCTTCGCTTCCAGCCACGAGAAGGGCGCAGTGGTTACCGGCAAGGTGAAATCGCTGGACGCCAAGGGTGCAACCATCGCTCTGGAAGGGGATGTGGAAGCCTACCTGAAGGCTTCAGAAGTATCCGCCGACCGCGTTGAAGATATCCGCACCCACCTTAAGGAAGGCGATAGCGTGACCGCCGTCATCATCAATGTGGATCGCAAGAATCGCGGCATCAACCTGTCGATCAAGGCGCTCAACAAGGCAGAAGAATCCGCAGCGATGCAGAAGTTCTCCGCCGAGAACACTGCCAATGCTGGAACCACCAACCTGGGCGCGTTGCTGAAGGCCAAGATGAGTGGCAGCAAGACCGAAGCCTAAGTTTGGGGTTTATTGCCATGACTCGTTCAGATTTGATTGCCAGGCTTGCCGAATTGCATCCGCAACTGTTGGCCAAGGATGCCGAGTTTGCCGTTAAAGTGATTCTCGATACCTTGTCCGCCACGCTGGCACGCGGAGAACGGGTCGAGATTCGCGGTTTCGGCAGCTTCGGCCTGAATTACCGTCCGCCGCGCCAGGGGCGCAACCCCAAGACCGGCGACAAGGTGAAAGTGCCGGCCAAATATGTGCCGCATTTCAAGGCGGGCAAGGAATTGAGGGAGCGGGTCTGCATACAGAAGCCATGATTCTTGTTTGAAGCAACTCAAGTGGCGGCATATCGCGAGGTATTGCCGCCATTTTTTATGCTATCGTTGCGGCGGTTTTCAAGGGTAAAAGCTATGCGTTATCTTAATTGGGCGTTGCGGATAGTGTTGTTTGTCGTGCTGCTCGGGTTTGCGGTCAAGAACGACCAGCCGGTCACGGTGCGCTATTTTTTCGGCATTGAATGGCAGTCATCGCTGGTGATCGTGCTGCTGGCATTTTTTGTTGCCGGTGCGGCGATCGGAGTGATTGCGATGTTTGCCAATGTCCTGCAACAGCGCCGCGAAATCGTGCACCTGAAGCGCGACATCCGGGTCAGGAGCAAACTTGCCGATATCGGCGAAAAGCAGCAAATCCCCATTCAACCTTCCTGACAGGCATATCCGGTTATGGAATTTGAACCCTGGATGCTGCTGGTTTTTCCGCTGTTTTTCGGCATGGGATGGCTGGCCGCGCGCATCGATATCAAGGAGTTGCTTTCCGAATCGAGCGCGCTGCCGCAATCGTATTTTCAGGGGTTGAACTTCCTGCTCAACGAGCAGCAGGACAAGGCCATCGAAGCGTTCATCGAGGTGGTCAAGGTCGATCCGCAAACCATCGAGTTGCACTTCGCGCTGGGCAGCCTGTTCCGCCGCCGTGGCGAAATCGATCGCGCGTTGCGCATGCACCACAATCTGGTGGAACGCGCCGATCTGGATCACGGCAAACGCCAGCAGGCGATTTTCGAGCTGGCGCAGGATTACCTGAAGGCGGGCATTTTCGATCGCGCCGAGAGCCTGTTTCGCGAGCTGGAAAAAACGTCGTACGCGAAACCGGCCATGGAATTTCTGCTGGAATTGTTCCAGAAGGAGCACGACTGGCTCAAGGCGATCGATGCGGCCCGGCGGCTTGAAGCACTATCCGGCCAGTCATACAGCAAGCTGGCCGCCCTGTTTTATTGCGAGCTGGCGAGCGATGAGATTGCCAAGGGCGATACCGCCGCTGCCCACGGGCATCTGCAACAGGCGTTGTCGGTTTATCCGGGCGCGGTGCGCGCCACGATGATGCTCGGCGATATGGCGGCCGGGGGAAGCAAGTTCGAGGAGGCTGTCGCCATCTGGAAAAATATCGAGGCGCAGGACGCGCAATATCTGCCTCTGGTTGCGGAACGCCTGTTGAATGCTTATCGCAGCCTGGATTGCGAAGTGGAGGGCATTGTCTTGCTGCGCGAATATCTGGGCAAATACCACTCGCTGGATTTGATGAATGTGGTGTTCGATAGCGTGCTGAAAAACGAGGGGCCGACGGCCGCTTACCAGCTGGTGCGCGATGAGTTGCAGCGCAATCCGTCCCTGCTCGGCCTGGACAAGCTGCTCGAGGCGCGGCTGCTGGAAATGCCGCTGGAACGGCGTGCCGATGTCGAGCTGGTGAAGGATCTGGTGCACAAGCGCACGCGCAACCTGGCGATGTACCACTGCGGACATTGCGGCTTCAAGGCTCGCCAGTTCTACTGGCACTGCCCGGCCTGCCAGGCGTGGGACAGCTATTCGCCGCGCCGCAGCGAAGAAACGGGAACTTCCTTATGAACGATCCGAAGATCATCGTTGCGCTGGATTGCCCGGCCGCCGCACCGGCGCTGGCGCTGGCGGAGTTGTTGCGGCCTGCGCAGTGCCGCCTGAAAGTCGGCAAGGAACTGTTCACCGCTGCCGGGCCGGGGTTGATCGAGCAATTGCAGCGGCGCGGGTTTGAAGTTTTTCTCGATCTGAAATTCCACGATATTCCCAACACTGCCGCGCAGGCCTGCAAGGCTGCCGCCGCGTTGGGCGTGTGGATGGTCAACGTCCATGCCTCCGGCGGCAGGCGCATGATGGAAGCTGCGCGCGAGGGGCTGGCGAATTTTACCAAACCGCCGAAATTGATTGCCGTAACGGTGCTCACCAGCATGGCGCAGGCAGACCTTGCGGAGTTGGGCATCACCATGACGCCAGCAGACTTGGTGTTACGTCTGGCGGGCCTGGCACAAGCCAGCGGAATGGACGGCGTGGTGTGTTCCGCTCAGGAAGCCGTGCTGCTGCGCAGGCAGTGCGGCAAAGAATTCTGTCTGGTGACACCGGGCATCCGCCCGGCACAGGCGAGCCTCGACGACCAGTTGCGCGTGATGACGCCATTGGCTGCGCTACAGGCCGGCTCCAGCTATCTGGTGATCGGGCGCCCGATCACCCAGGCTGCGGATCCGTTGCAGGCATTGCTCGACATCAACAAGGAAATCGGAGAACCGATATGAATCAGAAAAGCGCGGGGCGGTCATGACGGCGTTGCCGAAATTTGAAAATGCAAAAATACTGGTAGTCGGCGACGTCATGTTGGATCGCTACTGGTTCGGTGACGTCTGCCGCATTTCGCCGGAAGCTCCGGTGCCGGTGCTCAAGGTCGAGCGTGTCGAAGAGCGCCCCGGCGGCGCGGCCAACGTGGCGCGCAACATTGCCGCGCTCGGCGCGCAGGCGACGCTGCTATCGGTGGTCGGCGACGACGAAGCGGGCGCGTGCCTGGAGAGATTGCTCAAGCAGCACGATAACATCGGCGCGCTGCTGCACCGCGACAGCAGCATCTCCACCACCATCAAACTGCGCGCCGTTGCACGGCATCAGCAGTTGCTGCGCATCGATTTCGAGACCCAGCCCAGCCACGAGGTTCTGAATGCGAAGCTGGCAGATTTCCGCGTCAAGCTGCCGGAAGCGGCTGTGGTGATCCTGTCCGATTACGGCAAGGGCGGGCTGGCGCATATCGCCGAGATGATCCGCCTGGCGCGCGCGGCGGGCAAGCCGGTGCTGGTCGATCCCAAGGGCGACGATTACGCCCGCTATCGCGGCGCGACAATGCTCACGCCTAACCGCAGCGAATTCCGCGAAGTTGCGGGCAGCTGGAAAACTGATGCCGAGTTCAACAACAAGGCGGAGAAACTGCGCACCGAATTGCAGCTCGACGCGCTGCTGGTCACGCGCAGCGAGGACGGCATGAGCCTGTACCGCACCAACGAAGCGCTGCACGAACCGACGCAGACGCGCGAGGTGTTCGACGTCAGCGGCGCGGGCGATACCGTAATCGCCACGCTGGCGGTGATGCTGGCAAGCGGTGCAGACTTGCCCGATGCGATGCGCATCGCCAACCGCGCGGCGGGCATCGTGGTCGGCAAGCTGGGCACGGCGGTGGTGAGCCGTGAGGAAATCGTGAGAGACATCAGTGAAGGGAGAAGGGAGAAGGGAGAAGGGTAGGAAGGTTTACGGTTTTACCCTTCTCCCTTCCCTCTTCACCCTTCTCCATTAAGGAGTTTTAATATGTACTACATCGTTACCGGCGCAGCCGGATTTATCGGTTCCAACCTGGTCAAGGCGCTCAACGAACGCGGCGAGCACAACATCATCGCGGTGGACAACCTTAGGAACGCCGACAAGTTCAGGAATCTGGCCGATTGCGAAATCGCCGACTACCTCGATAAGGAAGACTTCCTGAAAAAGCTTCAGGAAGGTTTTTTCGATGGGCTGGTCAGCGCGGTGCTGCATCAGGGCGCGTGCTCCGACACGATGGAGACCGATGGCCGCTACATGATGGGCAACAACTACCAGTATTCGCTGGAGCTGCTGGATTACTGCCAGAACGAGGAAATACCGTTCCTGTATGCCTCGTCCGCGTCGGTGTACGGCGGCGGCAAGGTGTTCAGCGAAAGCCGCGAACACGAAGCGCCGCTGAACGTGTACGCCTACTCAAAATTCCTCTTCGACCAGATCGTGCGGCGCCGCTGGCACAAGCGTAACGCGCAGATCGTCGGGCTGCGCTACTTCAACGTGTACGGCCCGCGCGAACAGCACAAGGGGCGCATGGCCTCGGTCGCGTTCCACTTCTTCAACCAATACCGCGCCGCAGGTAAGGTGAAGCTGTTCGAAGGCTGCGACGGCTACGCCAACGGCGGGCAGTTGCGCGACTTCGTCTCGGTGGAAGACGCGGTCAAGGTGAACCTGTATTTCCTCGGCAACCCGCACAAATCCGGCATCTTCAATCTCGGCACAGGGCAGGCGCAGAGCTTCAACGACGTGGCGGCGGCGACCGTCAACGCCCTGCGCAACGCCGAGGGCAAGCCCGCCTTGAGCCTCGCCGAACTGCAACAGCAGGGCCTGATCGAGTACATCCCGTTCCCCGACGCGTTGCGCGGCAAATACCAGAGCTACACCCAGGCCGACATCGGCGCGCTGCGCAACAGCGGCTATGCCGAACCGTTCCTGACCGTGGAGCAGGGCGTGGCGAGGTATGTGGAGCAGATGCTCAAGACAGCGCGATAGATTCATGCATGAGCGGAGCCTGCTCGCTTACCTGGCTTCGCGGCTGTATGAATTCCCTCTCCCGCAGGCGGGAGATGGTTAGTGTTGTAGCCCGGATGGAGAGCAACGGAATCCGGGAGATACGGGGCACCGCATTCCCGGATTACACGGCGTTTCATCCGGGCTACGTATTCCACCACATCAGTTTCAATCGCACCCCTCATCTCCACCCTTCTCCCGTCTATTGGAGAAGGGAGTTATCATGACAACCTTTGGCAATATGAAGACAATGCGATGTACCAATCCATAGAAAATTTTGTCGGCAACACCCCGCTGGTGCAGCTCGAGCGCATCCCCGGCGCCACCTCCAACGTCATTCTCGCCAAGCTGGAAGGCAATAACCCCGCCGGTTCGGTGAAGGATCGCCCCGCGCTGTCGATGATCGTGCGCGCCGAGCGGCGCGGCGACATCAGGCCGGGCGACACGCTGATCGAGGCGACCAGCGGCAACACCGGTATCGCGCTGGCGATGGCGGCGGCGATACGCGGCTACCGGATGATCCTGGTGATGCCGGAGAACCAGAGCGTGGAGCGTTGCCAGGTGATGCGCGCCTACGGTGCGGAGCTGTTGCTGACAGCCAAGGAAGGCAGCATGGAGCTGGCGCGCGACACGGCGGAAAAGCTGCGCGACGAGGGCAAGGGCATCATCCTCGACCAGTTCGCCAACCCCGACAATCCGCTGTCACATTACGAAGGCACCGCGCCGGAAATCTGGCGCGACACCGAGGGCAGGCTCACGCACTTCGTCAGCAGCATGGGCACCACCGGCACCATCATGGGCTGCTCGCGCTACTTCAAGGAACAGAATTCAGCCATCCGCATCATCGGCGTGCAGCCCGAAGAAGGCGCGCAGATTCCCGGCATCCGCAAATGGCCGCAGGCCTACCTGCCGAAGATCTACGACGGCAAAAACGTGGACAGCCTGGAATATGTCAGCCAGCGGGACGCTGAGGAAATGACGCGCCGCCTGGCGCGCGAGGAAGGCATCTTCTGCGGCATCTCCTCCGGCGGCGCAATGGCCGTGGCGCTGCGCATTTCGCAGCAGGTCGAGAACGCGACCATCGCGTTCATCGTGTGCGACCGAGGGGACCGCTATCTGAGCACCGGCGTGTTCCCGGCGTGATGCGAGACGGTGTTTTGAGCGAGTAGATGGGTTCGGCGTAGGTTGGGTTGAGCGCAGCGATACCCAACATGCACGCGAAACCGATGGGTATCGCGTTGCTCAACCCATCCTACGGTGCTGGAGTGTTTTCAGGGGGGTGGGGGGTCAGAGGCCACTTGCTTGCTTTCCTCCGCGAATTGCCCAGACCAGCAGGATGGAGAAGCCTTCAAAAGCTGTTATTAACACTAGCAGCGTTAAGAATACCAAAAATAATCTCATCAACCCCCTTTGGACTTTTCCCCAAAGCGGTCTAACTTCCCCTTGGAACCTGCCAATTCGGTTAGTGATGTGTTCAATGATGAGCCACGACTGAAGCACATTGGAGCCAACCAGAAAGACTGCGAAGATTGTTAGCGTCCAAGGCCATGCAGCGGCCTGTTCGCTGGTATGAGGCTCTCTTAAGGCTGTCACCGCAGCCACAACTGCGGCGCATATTATGTAGTTTCGTACGTTATCAAAGAGCAATTTAAGAGACATCGTCTCTTCAGGCAGCATGAACTTCTTCGCTCGCTCCCAAGCCTCTCGTACTACACTTCTCTCTTGGTGTGGTGTCCCCAAAGCAAGCCTCTAGAGTAAAGCTAATAATAACAATGCCATAGATAACAGTGATGCTTGCCGCAAGAGCATCTCTAAACTCCGTCTTTGCAAACTTCGGTTTGGACAGCAGCGGATTCTGCGCGAAATAGCGCTTGATGCCGCTGGTCGAGTCTATCCCATTTTCATTTTCCGCGAATCTCGACAATGCAATCACGGGCATTGGGAGTGTAGCGTATCCTCATGCCGCCTTGTCTGCATGTTCGGCAAAGAAGGCATTCATTTCTGAATCCGGGACGAATTCGCCATGCTGGGCTTGTGCCAGTCCCTTTTGAATTCGTGCGCGCATGTAACGGTCATGCGCGAGAAATGCCGACAAAGCCTCATTGGCAAGCTCGGTTTCGCTGCGGTGCGTTTCCTCGGCTAGGTGGTGCAGTTGCGCCTTAATGTCGCTGCTGATTTCCAGAGTGGCGTTCATGTGTGTTTCCTGCATGAGTTTGCCGCCATACTACACCGGAAAATCGAGGTCTGAAACACCGCATGAGGGGGTATGGCAAGACAGCATCGTCCGAACACTGTCTGCGTGAATTCTGGTTTGGGCAGGGGAGGGGATGGGTTTGAGGACGAAGAGGGTGTTTTTGATTAACCCGATAGCCCCATCCCCCTCCTAACCTCCCCCTTGAAGGGGGAGGAATCTGAGCCACCTTGGGCAGCGGTCGAGTTGACCTGCCGCGCGCAATGGCATTTTGGCTATGTGCGCAGCCGCTGATGCGGGGCATTAAGCGCCGGCATGGGAGCGGGATGAACCCATCTCCGCCCACAGGTCGTGAGTGTCGGAACCGGTGACGGTCACTTCGACGAAGTCGCCGGCCTGCAATTGTTGACCATCGCCGATGAACACCAGCCCGTCGATTTCCGGCGCGTCGGCGGAGCTGCGCGCAATCGCCCCTTCCTCGTCCACCTCGTCCACCAGCACGGTGAGGGTCTTGCCGATCTTGCGCTCGAGGCGCTCTTCGCTGATTTCCTCCTGCAACATCATCAGTCTTGCAAGGCGCTCCTGCTGCACTTCGGGCGGCACATGATCCGGCAGGTCGTTGGCCGCCGCGCCTGCCACGGGCGAGTAAGCGAACGCGCCGACGCGGTCGAGTTGCGCCTCCCCGATGAAATCCAGCAGCTCTTCGAATTCCGCCTCGGTCTCGCCGGGGAAGCCGACGATGAAGGTGCTGCGCAGCGTCAGTTCCGGGCAGGTTTCGCGCCATTGCCTGATGCGCGCCAGCACGTTTTCGCTGTCGCCGGGGCGCTGCATCAGCTTGAGGATGCGCCGGTTGGCGTGCTGGAACGGCACGTCGAGGTAGGGCAGGATTTTTCCTTCGGCCATCAGCGGAATGACCTCATCCACATGCGGGTAAGGATAAACGTAATGCAGGCGCACCCATGCGCCCCCTTTACCCGGATCACCCGGATCACCCAGTTCGCCGAGGGCCGCCGCCAGTTCGGTCAGGCGCGTTTTGAGCGGCCTGCCGCCCCAGAAGCCGGTGCGGTATTTTACGTCCACCCCGTAAGCGGAGGTGTCCTGCGAAATTACCAGCAGTTCTCTGACACCGGCATTGACCAGGTTCTGCGCTTCCTGCATCACCTCGCCGACCGGGCGGCTGACCAGCGGCCCGCGCAGGCTGGGAATGATGCAGAAGGTGCAGCGATGGTTGCAGCCTTCCGAAATTTTCACATAGGCATAGTGTTTCGGCGTCAGGCGGACGCCCTGCGCGGGCACCAGATCGGAATAGGGGTCGTGCGGTTTGGGCAAGTGCGCATGCACCGCCTCCATCACCTCGCGCGTCGCGTGCGGGCCGGTGACGGCCAGCACTTTCGGGTGTGCCTGCCGCACCACCTCGTCTTTCGCGCCGAGGCAGCCGGTGACGATCACCTTGCCGTTCTCGGCCAGCGCCTCACCGATCGCGTCCAGCGACTCTTCCACCGCGCTGTCGATGAAGCCGCAGGTGTTCACGATTACCAGATCGGAGTCCCGGTAGCTGGCGGAGATCAGGTAGCCTTCGGCGCGCAGGTGCGTGAGGATATGCTCGGAATCCACGGTGGCCTTGGGGCAGCCCAGCGAGACAAAGCCGACTTTCGGAATGGCGCGGGTTTTATTCATGCGATGCTTTCGTTCCGGAAAAAATTCGCTCAGCAGCTTTCGCGGAGCAAGCGAATTATCGCATGGCATCCCCGTTTGAGGCTGGAGATACGCGGCCATGGCCGGCTGCCGTTCCGGCGCCATACCGCCCGGCATCGAAAAAAACTGGTAGCATGAAGCCTGACAACAGTACCCGGACAACAGGAAAATCACATGCCGGATACCATCATCATCAGCGATCTGGATGGAACGCTGCTCGACTCGGCGAGCTACTCCTTCGCGGCGGCGCAGCCCGCCCTGGAGGCGATCCGGGCGCGCGGCATTCCGCTCGTGCTGTGTTCCAGCAAAACGCGCGCGGAGATCGAGGAATATCGCCGCCGCCTGGACAACCGCCATCCCTTCATCGCCGAAAACGGCGCGGGCATATTCATTCCGACCGGCTATTTTTCGTTTCCCGTCGAAGGTGAAGCGCTTGACGGCTACCGCCTCGTTACGCTCGGCACGCCCTATGCCGAAATCAGGCAACATTTCGTCAGGCTGCGCGAACAGTGTGGCGCCAGGGTGCGCGGATTCGCGGACATGACGGATGAGGAAGTCGCGGCGCTGACCGGACTTTCCCTCGCCGAGGCTCGCCTGGCGAAGCAACGCGACTTCGACGAAGTCTTCGTGTTCGACGGCAAGCCCGACGAGACCTTCCTGAAGGCGATCGAAACCGCCGGCCTGCACTGGACGCAGGGGCAGTTCTTTCACATCCTGGGCAACCATGACAAGGGGCGTGCGGTAAAACTGCTGCAAGCACTTTACCGGCGGGAATCCGGCGCGGTCGCCAGCATCGGCCTGGGCGACAGCCTGAACGACTTGCCGCTGCTCGAGGCGGTCGAGCGCCCCGTGCTGGTGCGCAAAGCGGACGGCAGTTTCGATGCGCGCATCGGCCTGCCCGGCCTGCTCAAGACGCAACAGCCCGGCCCGTCCGGCTGGAACGCCGCCGTGCTGCAACTGCTGGCTGCCGCGCCGTTGCAAACAGACGCCAAACGGCAGGCCCTGACCGGGATTTTCGACGCCGCCATCGCAGCCGTCGATCCGCGCCGCGCGGTGCTCAATGCCGTCAGGCTCGAGGATGGGAGCTTGCGCGCGGGCGATGCCGTTTACGACCTTGCGGCATACCGGCGCATCGTCGTGATCGGCGCGGGCAAGGCCACGGCGCGTATGGCGCTGGCTGTCGAAGAGCTGCTCGGCGCGCGGATTGCCGCCGGGCTGGTGATCGTGAAGCAGGGGCACCGCGAGCCCTTGCGCACTATCGAGCAGGTCGAGGCAACCCACCCCGTGCCGAACGCGGACGGGCTGCAAGGCGCGCAGCGCATCTTGCAAATGGCACAGGATGCCGACGAGAAAACGCTGTTGATCTGCCTGCTGTCGGGCGGCGCGTCGGCGCTGCTGGTCGCGCCCGCCGCCGGTTTGACGTTGCAGGACAAGCAGGAAGCCACTGCCTTGCTGCTGAATGCGGGCGCATCCATCGGCGAACTGAATGCCGTGCGCAAGCATCTTTCGGCGGTGAAAGGCGGGCGGCTGGTGCAGGCGGCCTATCCGGCGCAAGTGCTGGCGCTGATCCTCTCGGACGTGATCGGCGACCGGCTCGATACGATCGCCTCCGGGCCGACCGCGCCGGACGATTCGAGTTTTGCCGATGCCTGGGCGGTGATCGAGAAGTACGGCCTGCGGGAAAAAATTCCCGCGCGCGTCGGAGAATATTTGCAGCGCGGCATGGGTGGGCTGGAAGCCGAAACGGTCAAGAGTGGCGACCCCTGTCTGACAGCGGCCCGCAATGTGGTGGTCGGCAGTCTCGGCCTGGCGTTGGCCGCAGCGGCGGAAGAGGCGCGCCGACTCGGCTATGAAACGGAGATCCTCGGCGCCGATCTGCAAGGCGAAGCGCGTGACGCCGCGAAGTTTCTCGCGCGGCGCGTGCGCGCCACGCTGGCAGGAATGCATCCGCGCGAGCGGCGCTGCCTGCTCAGTGGCGGCGAAACCACGGTCACGGTGCGCGGCACCGGGCAGGGCGGTCGCAACCAGGAACTGGCGCTGGCGTTTGCGCTGGAAATCGACGGCCTCGCGGGCGTTACTCTGCTATCCGCCGGCACGGATGGAGGCGATGGGCCGACCGATGCCGCCGGGGCAATGGTGGATGGCGGGACAGCGGAGCGGGCGCGCCAGTTTGGCATCGGGCTGACCGGCCATCTTGAAAACAACGATTCGTATGCGTTCTTCCGGCGCCTCGATGCCGCCTCCGGCAGGCAGAGCCATCTTCTCACCGGGCCGACCGGGACAAACGTGATGGACATACAGATCATGCTGTGCGATAAGGGCGCAGGCGCAATTGTGCCGGAACAGGCAAACGCACCATGAATTCCACGACCTTCAGAGCCGAGGTGCATCGGCAGATTGAACAGATCGGGCAGGCCGACATCGTCATCGGCATCCCGAGCTTCAACAATGCGCGCACCATCGGCCACGTGGTGCGTGCCGTGCAAGCCGGGCTGGCCAAATATTTTCCGTCGCACAAGGCGGTGATCGTCAATTCCGACGGTGGTTCCAGCGACGGCACGATGGGCGTCGTGCAGAACACCGCGATCGAGGATTTTCACGCCATTCTGCTGCATCACCGGACCGAACCCATCACCAAGCTGGCGTTTCCCTATTCCGGCATCCCCGGCAAGGGCAGCGCCTTCCGCGCCGTGTTCGAGATCGCCAAGGCGCTGGGCGCGAAGGCGTGCGCGGTGGTCGATTCGGACCTGAGAAGCATCGCGCCGGAGTGGGTCGAGATGTTGCTGAAGCCGGTGCTGGAGGGTGGTTTCGATTACGTCGCACCGCTCTACCACCGGCACAAGTTTGACGGTACCATTACCAACAGCATCGTCTATCCGTTCACGCGCGCGCTGTATGGCAGGCGGGTGCGCCAACCGATCGGCGGGGATTTCGGCTTTTCCGGAAAGATGGCGCAGTTCTACCTGACCAAGGAAGTGTGGGAGTCGGATGTGGCGCGCTTCGGCATCGACATCTGGATGACGACGACCGCGCTGGCGAACGGCTTCAAGGTCGCACAGTCTTTTCTCGGCGCCAAGATCCACGATGCCAAAGACCCCGGCGCAGACTTGAGCGACATGCTGTACCAGGTGGTCAGCGCCACCTTCGACCTGATGGAAAATTACCGCGACGTGTGGGCGCCGGTACGCGGCTCGGAACCGGTGCCGACCTTCGGTTTCGAGTACGCCGTTGGCCTGGAGCATGTCAGCGTTAACACCGCGCGGATGCTGCATATCTTTCGCGAGGGACTGAGAAATCTGCGCGAAATCTGGGTGGGCATCCTCGGCAGCGGCGACCTGCGCGAGGTGGAGCGGCTGGCCGACCTGGACGATGCGGCGTTTCACTTTCCTCCCGGTTTGTGGGCACGCATCGTTTACGATTACGCCATCGCCTTCCACCTGAAAAAACTGCCCGTGGCGCATTTGATCAAGTCGCTCACGCCGCTGTATATCGGCAAGACTGTTTCCTTCGTCATACAGGCGGAAAACATGGGACAGGCCGAGGTGGACGCCGAAATCGAGAAGCTATGCATGGAGTTTGAAAGCAAGAAGGATTACCTGACCAGCAGTTGGAAATAGCTCGCTGCGCGATTTCACATTATCAAGGAGATATGCCATGACGGATTTTATGGAAATGATTTTCGAGCCCTTGCGTGAGTTGTTCATGCAATTCAAGGCGTTTTTGCCCGGCCTGCTGGCCATGCTGGTGATACTGGTGCTGGGCATTCTGCTGGCCAAGGCGATCAAGGCTATCCTGGTCAGATTTCTCACCGCAGTCAATTTTGACAGCTGGTGCGACCGCATGGGATTCACCACCCTGATGCGCAAGGGAGACCTGTGGACCAAACCCTCCGTGCTAGCCGGGGTGATCGTGTTCTGGCTGCTGCTTATCGTTACGCTGATGGTCGGGCTGAGCGCGCTCAAGGTCGCGGCTATCGACCAGATGGTAGGGCAATTTTTCGGCTACATGCCGCGTATCTTTTCCGCCGCCATTATTCTGGTGATCGGTTATGTCCTGTCGGGCTTTGTCAGCCGCGCGGTGTTGATTACGGCGGCGAACAGCGGCTTCCATTACGCCAAGCTGCTGGCCGAGACTGTCCGCACCCTGCTGGCAGTATTGATCCTGGCGATGGTCATGGAGCAGCTCCAGATTGCGCCGAGCATCGTGCTGGCCGCTTTTTCCATCATCTTCGGCGGCATCGTGATCGCGCTTTCCATCGCCTTCGGCGTAGGCGGCATCGATGCGGCGAAACGGGTCATCGAACGGGAAACGGCGGAAAAACGCGCCGAAGAAACAAAAGACGAGATCGAGCATATTTAGAGGGAAAAAGCCATGTCGGATTTTTATCAGTCGGGGGTCATCACCACGCTGCACCAGCTCGGCAAGTCTTCGCTGGAGCGGCTGGAATCGGAGCTGCAGGGCTTCGCCAGAACCAGGCCGATAGCGCTGGTATTGCCGGCCCTGTACTCGGAGTTCGAGGGGCCGGCCATGCCGGGCATCGTCCGCGAGCTGGCCAAGGTGAAATACCTGAACGAAGTCGTACTCGTACTGGACCAGGCTTCCGAGCAGGAATTCGCGCGGGTGCGCGAGTTCATGTCGCCTGTCGGCGGCGAAGTCAGGATCATCCACAACAAGGGCAAGCGCATCAGCGAAATCTACGAGACGCTGAAACGCAACGGGCTGGATCCGGGGCCGCAGGGCAAGGGGCGTTCCGCGTGGCTTGCCTACGGCTATGTGCTGGCGCGCGCCAAATCGGACGTGATTGCGCTGCACGATTGCGACATCGTGACCTACAGCCGCGAGTTGCTGGCGCGGCTGTGCTACCCGGTGGCTCATCCGTCGCTCGATTACGTGTTCTGCAAGGGTTATTACAGCCGGGTGTCGAACAAGATGAACGGGCGCGTCACGCGCTTGCTGGTGACGCCGCTGGTGCGCTCGCTGCAACAGCTGGTCGGACAGCATGGCTTTCTGATGTTCCTCGACAGCTTCCGTTACCCATTGTCCGGGGAGTTCTGCATGACCACGGACGTCGCGCGCACGAACCGCATTCCCAGCGACTGGGGCCTGGAGGTCGGCTCGCTGGCCGAGGTGTACCGCAACTATTCGTCGCGCCGCGTCTGCCAGGTGGACATCGCCGCGACCTACGACCACAAGCATCAGGCGCTCTCCGCCGACGACGCGAACAAGGGCCTGATGAAAATGACCGTGGACATCTGCAAATCGATGTTCAGGACGCTGGCGTCCGAAGGTGTGGTGTTCTCGGACGGCCTGTTCAAATCGCTGATTGTGACCTACCTGCGACAGGCGGAGGATACGCTGGTGAAATACGAGGCCGATGCGACCATCAACGGGCTGGAGTTCGACCGGCACGAGGAGGCGCGCGCGGTGGAAGCGTTCACCCATGCGGTTGCCCTGGCCGCGCAGGCGTATATGGAAAATCCGATGGGCACGCCGCCGATCCCGAACTGGAACCGGGTCAAGGCCGCCATCCCGGATATTTTCGAGATGCTGATAACGGCGGTGGAAGCGGACAATAAATGATCCGGCAGAAATGTCGTGATTTTGTGTTAAGGTAAAAAAAGAGAAACGCTATCTGACGCAGGCCTCGATCGCGCGAACATTGGAAAGGAAAGCCATGAAACCATCCACAGAATCTGCTCCTTCGAACACCGCCCATCCGGTCCGTTGAAACAGCAACACCCCGCCACAAACGGGCCCCCGTCCACTTGCGCCATCCTGCTGTTTGGCGAGTTGCTGGTGGACTGCTTTCCGGATCGGGAAGTCATGGGCGGCGCCCCTTTCAACGTCGCCTACCACCTGCTCGGCCTCGGCGGTAAGGCCGGGGTCAATCCGGCGCTGGTCACCCGCATCGGCAAGGACGAACGCGGTTTTCGCATTCTGCAAACCATCCAGGCCGCCGGCCTTGCCATCGACGGCGTGCAGCAGGATTCGCTGCATCCCACCGGTCTGGTTCAAATCACGCCGGATAACGATACCGGCGGGCACCGCTTCGAAATTGCTCCAGATCAGGCCTGGGATTTCATTCATGGCGAAATGGCGCGGCTGGCCGGGCTGGTGCATCGCCCGCAGTGGGTTTATTTTGGCACCCTCGCGCAACGCGGCGCTTCGCATTTTGCCTTGCGCACGCTGTTGCGCACCACGCGCGCCAAAACTTTTCTGGATGTCAATTTGCGCGATCCCTGGGTGGACAAAAAGGTGTTGCGCTGGTCGCTGGACAAGGCAGATATCGTCAAGCTGAACGAGGATGAGTTGCATCGCATCGCCGCCATGCTGGGGCTGGGCGGCAACGCGCCGAGATTGCTCGGAGAACGCCTGCTCCATGTTTCCGGGGCGCGCCGCCTGCTGGTCACCAGGGGCGAAAAAGGTGCCTGGCTGCTGGGCGAAGAAGGTAGCTATTTTCAGGTCGCAGCGGCGCAGCCGGTAGACGGCCTGGTCGATAGCGTCGGCGCCGGGGATGCCTTTTCCGCCGTATTCCTGCTCGGCCTGACGCAAAAATGGCCAGTCGATCAGACGCTGGAGCGCGCGCATCGCTTCGCCGGAGAAGTCTGCCGCCTGCGCGGAGCGATTCCGGACAGCATGGATTTTTACCGGCCCTTCGTCGCTGACTGGCAACTGGAAAAGGAGAATGCGGCTTGAGCCAATGCTATATCCTGATGTTGAGCGTGCACGGCTTGATCCGCGGCCGCGACCTGGAACTGGGGCGCGATGCCGAT
This sequence comes from Gallionellales bacterium RIFCSPLOWO2_02_FULL_59_110, assembly GCA_001801215.1. Lineage (GTDB taxonomy): Bacteria > Pseudomonadota > Gammaproteobacteria > Burkholderiales > Gallionellaceae > Gallionella. Next base: position 20,171 of record MGXA01000096.1, read on the forward strand.
ACCGGCGGCCAGACCCTGTACGTGGTGGAGTTGGCGCGCGCGCTGGGGCGGCACCCGCATGTGGATCGCGTCGATCTGCTCACCCGCTTGGTCGATGACCCGCAAATTTCGCCCGATTACGCGCGCGGCGAGGAAGCGCTGGGGCACAATGCCCGCCTGGTGCGCCTGCCTTTTGGTCCGCGCCGCTATCTGCGCAAAGAAACCCTGTGGAACCATCTCGACCAGATGGTCGACCGTACGGTCAGTTACATGCGCCAGCAGGGCCGCCTGCCGGACGTGATCCACAGCCATTACGCCGATGCCGGCTACGTCGGCGTGCAACTGTCGCAACTGCTCGGCATCCCGCTTATCCATACCGGCCATTCGCTCGGCCGCTGCAAGCGCCAGCGCATGCTGGCGCACGGGCGCAAGGCGCAGGCGCTGGAGCGGCAGTTCAATTTTAACCGGCGCATCGCGGCGGAAGAGGCGGTGCTGGCGCATGCCGGCCTGGTGGTGACCAGCACGCCGCAGGAGAGCACGGAGCAGTACGGCCTGTACGAAAGCTATCAGCCGGGCCGCGCGACGGTGATTCCGCCCGGCACCGACACTTCGCGCTTCGCGCCGCCCGGCAAGGCGCCGGTAACGTCGGAAGTTGCGCGCATGGTCGACCGCTTCCTCGATGCGCCGCGCAAGCCGCTGATTCTCGCCATCTGCCGCCCCGAGGTGCGCAAAAACCTGGCCCGGCTGATCGCCGCCTATGGCGAATCACCGCGCCTGCGCGAGCTGGCCAACCTCGCCATCGTGGCCGGCCAGCGCGAGAATATCCGCACGCTCGACGAAGATCAGGCGAAGGTGCTGACCGGCCTGCTGCTGGAAGTGGATCGCCACGACCTATGGGGGCATGTCGCGCTGCCCAAGCAGCACCAGTCAGACGACATTCCGCAGCTCTACCGGCTGGCCGCCGCGCGCCGGGGCGTGTTCGCCAACCCCGCGCTGACCGAGCCGTTCGGGCTGACGCTGATCGAGGCGGCCGCCAGCGGTCTGCCCATCGTCGCCACCGCCGACGGCGGCCCGCGCGACATTGTCGGCAATTGCGAAAACGGCATTCTGGTCGATCCGCTCGATACGGCGGCCATCGCCGCCGCGCTGGAGGCGGTGCTGTCCGATCCGCGCGCCTGGCAGCGTTACTCCCGGCGCGGCATTGCCGGGGTGGCGCGGCACTACACCTGGGATGCACATGTCGAAAAATACCTGAAGGCCGTCGGGCGCATGTTGCGCCGCAGCCGCAAACAGATGCGGCGCGATCTTGCCGCCTTCCGCTGCCACGGCGCCACCCCGCTGCCATTCTTGCAGCGTATGCTGGTGAGCGATATCGACAACACCCTGATCGGCGACAAGGCCGGACTGGCGCAGTTGCACGCCGTGCTGCACGGCAGCAGCCGCGAGCTGGGCTTCGGCGTCGCCACCGGTCGCACCCTGGAAAGCACTTTGCGCATTCTCAAGCAATGGCGCGTGCCCATGCCGGACGTGCTGATTACCTCGGTCGGCAGCGAAATCAATTATGGCCGCGACCTCGGCCCCGATGCCGGCTGGAGAAACCATATCCGCCACCTGTGGCGGCGCGACGCCGTGGAGCAGGCGCTGTCCGGAACGCCGGGCCTCACCTTGCAGCCGGCGGAAAACCAGCGCGAATTCAAGCTCAGCTACAACGTCGATCCAGAGGCGATGCCGCCGCTGCACGAGCTTCACGCCATGTTGCGCAGCCACAAGTTGCACGCCCGGCTAATCTACTCCCACCAGGCGCATCTCGACATCCTGCCGGTGCGCGCATCCAAAGGCCATGCGGTGCGCTATCTGGCCTACAAATGGGGTTTGCCGCTGCGCGCCTTCCTGGTTGCCGGCGATTCCGGCAACGACGAGGAGATGCTGCTAGGCGATACCCTCGGCGTGGTGGTCGCCAACCACAGCCCGGAACTCGAGAGTCTGCGCGGCCTCGAACAGATATATTTTTCCGCTGCGCCTTACGCGGCGGGGATTCTGGATGGGATGAGGCATTATGGCTTCATCGCCGGAGCCGTAAACGGGGAGGTACCATGATCGACCACCTGCGCGCCTGGACGCACGAGCACCGCGATGCCCAGCAGGCTTTTCTGCGCCGTTGTTTCGCCGAGGGGCGTCCGCTCATGCTGCAAACCGACCTGCGCGGCATTTTCTCCGGGCTGTGCGAAACAATGTCCGGCGAACTCGCCGCTTCGCCGCTGGAAGAGAGCGTGCGGCTGTTGCAGGAAGGCGTCTTTCAGTCGCCCTGGGCTTATTTTGCGTTGCGCGAGGGCGCCGGTCGCTGGCATTACCTGCGCGCGCATCTGGAAGAGGCCGTGCCGGAGACGGTCGGCGTCGCCGAATTCCTGCGCTTCAAGGAATTGGTAGTGCGCCCCGATGCCGGCACGGAGGCGGTGCTGGAAGTAGATTTCGGGCCGTTCAACCGCGAATTCCCGCGCCTGAAGGAAACGCGCTCCATCGGTCAGGGCGTATTGTTCCTCAACCGCCACCTGTCCAGCGCGATGTTCCAGAAATCGGGTGAAGGGTATGTCAAACTGCTGAACTTCCTGCGCCTGCACGCGATGGAGGGGCGCCAACTGATGCTGCACGAGCATATCCGCGATGTTCCCGCCTTGCAGGCCGCATTGCGCCAAGCGCAGGCGCTGCTGGAAAATCAGCCGGCAGACACGTCCTGGCCACAGCTTGCGGAACCGCTCGGGCGGCTCGGTTTCGCGCCCGGCTGGGGCGGCGCCGCCGCGCGCGCCGCCGATACCATGAGCCTGCTGACCGACATTCTGGAAGCCCCCTCGCCGCAGGCGTTGGAAGCGTTCCTGGCGCGCATCCCGATGATCTCGCGCCTGCTGATCCTGTCGCCGCACGGCTACTTCGCGCAGGACAACGTGCTCGGCAGGCCGGACACCGGCGGCCAGGTGGTTTATATCCTCGACCAGGTGCGTGCGCTGGAGCAGGAAATGCGCGCAAGCCTCGCGGTGCAGGGCGTGAACGTGGAGCCGCAGATACTGGTGGTCACGCGGCTGATTCCGGAGTCGGACGGCACCACCTGCAACCAGCCGCTGGAGAAGATACACGGCTGTGATTGCGCCACCATCCTGCGCGTACCGTTTCGCATGGAAAGCGGCGAGGTCGTGCGGCACTGGATTTCCCGCTTCGAAATCTGGCCGTATCTGGAAACTTTCGCCCGCGATGTCGAGCGCGAGGCACTGGCGCAATTCGGCGGTCGCCCGGACCTCATCATCGGCAACTACTCCGACGGCAACCTGGTCGCCTCGCTGCTTTCGCAACGCCTCGGCGTCACCCAGTGCAACATCGCCCATGCGCTGGAGCAGACCAAGTACCTGCACTCCGCCCTGTACTGGCAGGAAAACGAGATTCCCTATCATTTCTCGAGCCAGTACACCGCCGACCTGATCGCCATGAACAGCGCGGATTTCATCATCACCAGCACCTACCAGGAGATCGCGGGCACGGCGCAAACCGTGGGCCAGTACGAGAGCTACCGCGCATTCACCATGCCGGGGCTGTACCGGGTGGTGCAGGGCATCGACCCGTTCGACCCCAAGTTCAACATCGTGTCGCCGGGCGCCGACGAACGCATCTATTTTTCGCATCTGGACGAAGGGCGGCGCCTGCGTTCGCTGCAACCGGACATCGAGCGCCTGCTGTCAGGCGACGATCCGGGCGTGCCGTGGCGCGGGCATTTTTCGGAGCCCGGCAAGCCCATCGTTTTCACGCTGGCGCGGCTGGATCGCATCAAAAACCTGTCCGGCTTGACGGACTGGTTCGGGGAATGTGCGCGTTTGCGCGAACGCGCCAACCTGCTGGTGATCGGCGGCCATATCGATCCCGCTGCTTCCTCGGACGCCGAGGAGCGCGAGCAGATATTGCGCATGCACGAATTGATGGATCGGCATGGCCTGGACGGGCAGATGCGCTGGCTGGGGACGCGCCTCGACAAGGCGCTGGCCGGTGAAATCTACCGCACGGTGGCCGACCTGCGCGGCGTGTTCGTGCAGCCCGCGCTGTTCGAGGCATTCGGTTTGACGTTGATCGAGGCGATGGCGTCCGGCCTGCCGGTGTTTGCCACCCGTCATGGCGGGCCGCAGGAAATCATCCAGCACGGCGTCTCCGGCTTCCATATCGACCCCAACGACGGCGCTGCCGCCGCCAGCGCCATCGCCGATTTCCTGGAGCAGGACGCTGCCGGTTCGGCGGCCTGGCAGCAACTGTCGCAAGGCGCGCTGGCGCGCGTGGAAGCGCGCTACACCTGGAAACGCTACGCCGAGCGCATGATGACCCTGTCGCGCATCTACGGTTTCTGGAAATTTGTCAGCAACCTGGAACGCGAGGAAACCGCCCGCTATCTCCAGATGTTTTACCATTTGCAGATGCGGCCGCTGGCACGGGCAATTTGAGGGTGCGACAGCAGCTTTGCAATGCACCGCTTGGTTTATCGTCATCGGCACTGCGTCAACAGGCACGCTGTCGGTTGCCATCTATTTCCGAGTGCGCGATTGCCGCAATGAAACGGCAGGAATATATCTCCTCAATCGGGTTTGACCTTGTTCCATGCACCCGTCCTGTCGAGGTCATAGACGAACATGCCGATCAGTTTTTTTACCCGCTCGGGGCTCTGCGTGAAACGCACGCCGGCCCGGTTGGCGCGTGTGCCGTCCGGCAGGGTGATCGCCGTCACGTAGCGTATCCTGAAATCGGCGATGATGGCGTCGCCGCTCGGCATGATGATGCGACAGCCTTTGAGCATCGCGCCTTCCGTGAGCGTGACCCCGCTGTCGTAGAGGATACCTCCCATGCCGTCGAGGCTGATGTCGACGATCCTCGCTTCGAAGGAAATGGTGCTGCCTTCGTCGGCGACGCAGCGCAGCGATGTGTCCTCGGGCACGGGAATGCGTGGCTGTTCGCGGCGATGGTGGAGGATCAGCGACTGCGGGAACGCAAACTGGATGGCAGGCTGGCCGTCGAATTCCGTATCCAGCGGATTGGAGACCTCGAATACAATCTGCGCTTCCTTGTAGAATGCGGTGAATTCCACTATCGGGAGGGCGAGCAACGTCTTGTTCCGCGACTTGTTTACGCAGTAGGCTATGAGGAAATGGTCGGTTGCCGGGTCGACGGAAATAATATGCGATACGAACATCCGGCTGGTTCCGATTACCGTCCCCAGCGAAATGCGCTCTTTTTTCAGCGCCTGCAAAATGCGGTAAATTTCGATGCGGGAACGGTATAGCGCATTCTTGGGCATCGGAAGCTGCGGGGTTTTGCCGGAGTCAATGGAATTGGCCATGAATATTGATCCAAATACAGATGGTTAATGGCAGTTTTTGGGTTTATGGCTAATGCGTGTTACGCCGTTGCCGGTCAGTACGCGCACCCGGTCGCCGGGCTGCGCTTTCTTCGATGGCAGTCCCCGCCGCTCACCCCGCAACTGTACCCGGCACGGTGCACACCGCGCTGCCGGCGGCGGCAGCGCTAACTGCAATGCTTCCCGCTATCGCTCCTGCTGTCGTACCGGTGGGCGGTTTGGCGGTTTCGATCAGCACCTCGCGCACGCTTTCAACGGTGGTCATGAATTAAACAGCGGGTTTCCACGTCAGGTCAAGTTCCCTCGCCGCCTTCACGTCGTCGAGGCGGCGCACCGGCATGGTATGCGGCGCGCCCTTCACCAGCTCCGGCGCGGCGTAGGCTTCGTCGCGAATTTTCTTCAGCGCGGAGACGAAGCCATCCAGCGTCTCCTTCGATTCGGTTTCGGTCGGCTCGATCAGCAGGCACTCCGGCACCAGCATCGGGAAGTAGGTGGTGGGCGGGTGAAAGCCCTTGTCCAGCAGGCGCTTCGCGACGTCCATCGCGGAGATCCCGGTGGCATCCTTGAGCGGCTTCATCGAAATAATAAACTCGTGGCTGGCGCGGCGCTGCGGGAAGGCGACGGCGAATCCCGCCTTGCCCAGCTCTGCCATCAGGTAGTTGGCATTCAGCGTGGCGAATTCGGCGACGCGGTGCATGCCTTCCGCGCCCAGCATGCGCGCATACACATAGGCGCGCAACAGGATGCCGATGTTGCCGGTGAACGCGGACAGGTGGCCGATGGATTGCGGCAAGTCCTGCTCGGTCAAATAGCGATAGGTTTCGTCCTGTTTTGCGACCACCGGCAGCGGCAGGAACGGCAGCAGGCGCTGCGCCACGCCCACCGCGCCCGCGCCCGGCCCGCCGCCGCCGTGCGGCGTGGAGAAGGTCTTGTGCAGGTTCATGTGGATCACGTCGAAGCCCATGTCGCCGGGCTTGACCTTGCCGAGGATCGCGTTCAGGTTCGCGCCGTCGTAATACAGCAGGCCGCCCGCATCGTGGATGATCTTCTGGATATCTGCGATGCGCTTCTCGAACACGCCCAACGTGGAAGGGTTGGTCAGCATCAGCCCGGCGGTCTGCGGGCCGGTCGCGGCGCGCAGCGCGTCGAGATCGACATCGCCGTTCGCGTCGGTCGGAATCTCTTTTACCGTATAGCCGCACATCACCGCTGTCGCCGGGTTGGTGCCGTGCGCCGCATCCGGCACGATGATCTCGCGGCGCGCGGTGTCATTGCGCGCGTCGTGGTAGGCGCGGATCATCGCGATGCCGGCGAATTCGCCCTGTGCGCCGGCCATCGGCATCAGCGAAACGCCGGCCATGCCGGTCACGTCTTTGAGGATTTCCTGCAAGTCGTACAGGCAGGCCAGCATGCCCTGCCCGCTGGCTTCCGGCGCGAGCGGATGGCGCGCGAGGAAGTTCGGCAGCATCGAAAGCGTGTTGCAGGCGCGCGGGTTGTACTTCATCGTGCAGGAGCCGAGCGGATAGAAATGCGTGTCGATAGAGAAATTTTTCTGCGACAGCCGGGTGTAGTGGCGCACCACATCCATTTCCGAGGCTTCCGGCAACAGCGGGCGATCCTCGCGCAGCAGCGTAGAAGGAATGCCGCTAATTGCGGCGGCGTGATGGGGAGCCTGCGCCGCGTTGCGGCGACCGGGATGGGAGCGTTCAAAAATCAGCATGGTTTATTCCTTAAAACACCGTAGCCCGGATGCAGCGTAGCGGAATCCGGGAATTTTCCGCATGCGCACACGACCCCGGATTCCATTGCATTCCATCCGGGCTACCGGTTCTTTATTTCAGTGCTGCCAGCGCCGCATCGTAGTTCGGCTCGTTCTTGATCTCGCTGACCAGTTCGGTGTAGCGCACCACGTTGTTCTCGTCGAGCACGATCACGGCGCGCGTCGCAAGTCCGGCCAGCACGCCATCGGCGATCTCCACGCCGTAGTTGCGCAGGAATTCGCGACCGCGCATCAGGGACAGGTTGACCACGTTGTCCAGCCCTTCGCTGGCGCAGAAACGCGCTTGGGCGAAGGGCAGGTCGGCGGAGATGGTGACGACCACGGTGTTGTCCAGACCGCCCGCAAGCTGGTTGAAGCGCCGCTCGGAAGCCGCGCAGGTCGGCGTATCCAGGCTCGGCACGATGTTCAGCACCTTGCGCTTGCTGCCGAAACTGGCCAGCGTGACATCCTTCAGATCCTTGCCTACCAGCGAGAAGGCCGGTGCGGTTTGCCCTGCTTTGGGGAAGTCGCCGTTCAGTTGTACGAGATTGCCACCGAGTGCTGTGCTGTGTGCCATGTCGTTCTCCTTGGTGAGGTTAGTGAAGTGCGTGGCGTAACGCCGCCACATAGCGTTGCAAATCTTCATTGGTCTTGGTTTCGGTGGCGCAAACCAGAATCGCGTTGCCGAGTTGCGGGTAATGCGGTTGCAGATCGAAACCGCCAGAGATGCCCTGACTGGATATGCTCGCCAGCACTTTGGCGGAAGACTCGGGCAAATGCAAGACCACTTCATGGAAATGCGCTGCGCCGAACAGGCGCTTCACGCCGGGTACGCCGCCGGCCTGCACAGCGAGGGCCTGCGTGTTGGCGTGCGACGCCGCTGCGGCGCGGCGCAGGCCATCTGCGCCGAGCAACGACATATGGATGGTCGCCGCAGCCACCATCAGCCCCTGGTTGCTGCAAATATTGGAAGTCGCCTTGGCGCGGCGGATGTGCTGCTCGCGCGCTTGCAGCGTCAGCGTGAAACCTTGTTTGCCGTCGAGATCGACGGTGCGGCCGATGATGCGCCCCGGCATCTGGCGCACCAGCGCCTGCTTGCAGCACATGAAGCCGAAATACGGCCCGCCGCTGGACAGCGGCGCACCGAGCGGCTGGCCGTCGCCGACCGCGATGTCCGCGCCTTTTTCCGCCCACTGTCCGGGAGCCTTGAGTAACGCCAGAGTCAACGGATTGACCAGCGCAATCGCCAGCGCGCCCTGCGCATGCGCCCAGGCGGTCAGCGCATCGACATCTTCCAGCACGCCGAAGAAATTTGGCTGCGGGATCACCAGCGCGGCGATATCGCTGCCTGCATGTTGTTCCAGCGCCTTCATGTCGGTCGTGCCGGTCGCGCTGTCGAACGGGATTTCCACCAGTTCGATGTTCTGCAATTTGACGATACTGCGCGCTACGCTGCGGTACATCGGGCTGACGGTGGCGGGCAGCAGCACGCGGCGCGAAGACTTATGCGAACGCACCGCCATCAGGGCCGCCTCTGCCAAGCCGGATGCGCCGTCGTACAGGCTGGCGTTGGACGCGTCCATGCCGGTCAGCGACGCGATCATGGTCTGGTATTCGTACAGCGTTTGCAGCGTACCCTGGCTGGCCTCGGCCTGATAGGGCGTGTAGGCGGTGTAATACTCGCCGCGCGTGGCGATCTCCCAGACTGCGGCGGGAATATGGTGCTCGTAGGCGCCCGCGCCGATGAAATTAAGCGGCTGGACATCCTGCGCCGCGCGCTCGTGCATCAGGCGCGTGACCTGCATCTCGTTCAAGCCGTCGCCGATGGCGCTCAACTTGCCGCTGCGCAACGCGGCGGGGATTTCGTCGAACAGCGCGTCAATATTTTTCGCGCCGATGCTGGCGAGCATCGCTGCAATGTCTTGCTCGGTGTGGGGGATGAAGGGCATGTTAAATCCTTGAGAAGGGAGAAGAGGGAAGGGAGAAGGGTGGCGCGCGTTGCGCGCCTCAGGTTTTACCCTTCCCCCTTATCCCTTCCCCCTTCCCGGTTTTCAGTGGGCTTCGCTATCCACGACGGCCTGATACCCCGCCGCATCCATCAGCGCCGCGACGTCCGCCGCGTTGTCCGGTTTCAATTTGAACATCCATGCGGCATAGGGGTCGTCGTTGATTCTTTCCGGTGCGCTGTCCAGTTCGCCGTTTACCGCCGTCACTTCGCCGGCAACCGGCGCGTATACGTCGGCGGCGGCTTTCACCGATTCCACGACCGCGCATTCTTCCCTGGCCTTGAGCTTGCGCCCCACTGCCGGTGTTTCAACAAACACCATGTCGCCCAGCAGTTCCTGCGCGTGCTGGGTGATGCCGATACTGATGGTGCCGTCGGCCTCGGTTTTGACCCATTCGTGGGAGGCGGTGTATTTCAGATTGCTCGGATTGCTCATGCTGTTCTCCAATAGTTAATCGATACAAATTAAATCAGTCCCTTCCCATTGCGCGCGAATGGATACTTCACTACCTTCGCCGCCAGCATTTTATCGCGGATCGCCACCTGCACCTCGTCGCCGGTTTGCACTTCCTTGGGCACGCGCGCCAGCGCGATCGACTGGTTCAGGGTGGGCGAGAAGCTGCCGCTGGTGATCTCGCCTTCGCCGTGCGCGGTGTGCACCTTCTGGTGACCGCGCAGCACGCCGCGATCCAGCAGCACCAGCCCGACCAGCTTGCGCGCCGGGGGATTGGCGAGCAGTGCTGCCTTGCCGATGAAGTCGCGTTCGCTCTTCAGATCCACCGTCCATGCGAGGCCGGATTCCAGCGGATTCACGCTCTCATCCATGTCCTGGCCGTAGAGGTTCATGCCGGCCTCGAGGCGCAAGGTGTCGCGCGCGCCCAGGCCGCACGGTTCGACACCCTTGTCCGCCAGCGACTTCCAGAAATACGGCGCAGCAATGGAGGGGAGCACCACCTCGAAACCGTCCTCGCCGGTATAGCCGGTGCGCGCGATGAACATCGTGCCCATCACCACGGCGCTGAAAGGGGCGAGGTTTTCGGTTAGCAGCTTGCTGCCGGGCATCGCTTCCCACAGCTTCTCACGGGCATGCGGTCCCTGAATCGCGATGATCGACAGCTCGGGGTGGTCGGCGATGTCCAGCGGCGGCTTTTCCGTCCCTTCCTCGTCCTGTTCTTTCCAGATGAGCTTCGCCGCCTCTTCCTGGCTCATGTCGCCGAACAGGTAGGCGTTCGGCACTCTTTTGATTTCTTCTTCCGGAGGGACGGCTTCCGCCGAAACTTCGCCTTCCGCGCCACCTTCGCTCTTTGCGTAGCATTCGGGATGCGCCTTCGCGTGTTCGGCGGCCTGCCGCCTCATCCACGCGATATCCTTGTCGGCGGTGCCCGCGTTCACCACGATGCGGAACCACTGCTCTTCCATGAAATACACGATCAGGTCGTCGATCACCCCGCCGTTTTCCAGCAGCATGCAGGAATACAGCGCCTTGCCCGGCGTGGTGAGCTTGTCCACGTTGTTCGCCAGCAGGTAGCGCAGGAAGTCGCGCACGCCCTTGCCCTTGATGTCCACCACGCGCATGTGCGACACGTCGAACATACCGCAATCGTTGCGCACCTGATGGTGTTCGTCGATCTGCGAACCGTAGTTCACCGGCATGTCCCAGCCGCCGAAATCGACCATCTTTGCGTCCATCGCGCGGTGCGCTTCGTTCAGCGAGGTTTGTTTTAATGTCATATTGGCTTTCTGAGAATGAAAAAAGGCGCAGCGCAAAATTGCGCTGCGCCCCATCTGTCCTTGGTACCTGAGAGATTGCAACTCGCGTCGCGTGCCCCTTCGGTGGTCAACTGCACCTCTCTCTCCTACCCTCTGATGAAACAACTAGCCATTCGACTAAGCTGTCCAACTTCGCCAGCTAAGTCGCTGGTTATCCCGCAAGCGGGCGAGGGAGCAAAGGTTCGCTACGCGAATTTCAGTGCGACGACGCTCTCCAGATTTGCCTGTCCCCACGGTTCCTTGTGCCTGAGCGGTTGCGGGTGTTGCGCCTTCGGCGGTGCTCCAGTCCGTGTAACGGTGCTGGGCGACACGCTCTCCCATAGGTCTGAACGGCAGGGCGAATTATGCCGGAAAGCATGAGGGCTGACAAACAGCCTGTCAGCAAGCCCGCCCGCCGCTTACCCTCTCGATGCCCGCCAGGTCGCGCGCCGAAAACACCTCGGCGTATCCCGCCGCACCGAGCAGTTCGTGCGCGCGCTCGGCCTGGTCGTAGCCATGCTCGAACAGCAGCCAGCCACCAGGATTGAGATGCTCCTTTGAATCCACGACGATGCGGCGGATGTCGTCCAGCCCGTCCGCGCCAGAAGCCAGTGCGGCGCGCGGCTCGAAGCGCAGGTCGCCCTGCGCGAGATGCGCGTCGCCGTTGGCGATATACGGCGGATTGGAGACGATCAGGTCGAAACGCTCGCCCGCCAGCGCGGAGAACCAGTCGCTGCGCAGCAGGCGCGCGTTGCCGATATTCAAGCGCCGCGCATTTTCCCGCGCCACTTCCAATGCGTCCGGCGATGCATCCAGCGCCGTCACCTCGATATCCGGCCGCATGTGGGCGATGGAGAGCGCGATCGCGCCGCTGCCGGTGCCGAGGTCGAGTATGCGGAACTTTCTCCCTCTCCCCGTGGGATAACCAGCGACTTGGGCATTGTTTTTCGATGGCCTAGCCGAATGGCTAGTTGTTCCATTAGAGGGTGGTGGTGAGGAAAATTCTTTGGAGATGCGCTGCAACGCCAGTTCCACCAGCAACTCCGTATCGGGGCGCGGGATCAGCGTCGCGGGCGTCACTCTGAACGTCAGCCCGTAAAATTCGCGTTCGCCGAGGATGTAGGCCAGCGGCTCGCCCGCGAGGCGGCGCTGCAACAGCGCGCGGTAGGTTGCGGCCTGTGCTTCGCCCAACACCTGCTCGGGATGCGCCAGCAGATATGTGCGCGAAACGTCCAGCGCCTGCTGCAAAAGCATCTGCGCTTCGATGCGTGCCGTGCCGGAATCCAGTCCGAGGGAAGTTTCCAGCGCGGCTTTGTCCTGCGTCAGGATGGATTGGATAGGGCGCGGCATTTTGCAGGCGTGGGTGGGGCGGTTGTTAAAAGAAACCGGGCTGCCCGCTGGAAGCAACCCCGAAAAGGATTGTGTTGCTCGTACGCCCGCGAGGTTTCTTGCGCAATTTCGTGTTTATTTCGCAGGCTTTGGTGATCCCTTTACAGGCACCCAAATCAACCTGGAGCGGGTTTTGCCTTCTGCGGGAAATTCCTGCGCCACCATATTTTGCTGATCCGCACAACGGTAAATCCCGTCCGGCATTTTCAGCACGGCGCCTTCACTGTAAAGTTTGCCTTCATACAGGCATGTCGCAGAGGGAGTATGCATGCCCCCATGGCTGCACTTTTCCTTATCTTTTTTCATGGTAGGGCAATCATCGCCGACCATCATGTGCTGCATGGGTTGCGTGCTCTTCGTCATGGCATGCTCGGCATGAGAGTCATTGGCCTGAGCGCCAAAAGACAACATTAAAGCTACAACCAATATCGAGAAACGCATCACTAGCCCCTTTTTATGAATATCGTATTAAAACAGATTCCGGGGTTGCTCACATGGATGTTCTCTTCCGCCATCGCGGCAAGCTACTCGGCCATCGATTCAATGGGTCGGAGCGCCATACGGCTAGAGTATCAGTTGCTTTGACGCTGTTCAATAATCGCGCCCGCAAGCGCGTTTGCAGCCTGCGCCTTTGCCGGGCGCGGGTATAATCGCGGCCTGTTTTCAGGAAAAACATGGATACCACTCTGCTGCTTACGGCCGCCATTCTCGGCATCGTTGAGGGACTCACCGAGTTCCTGCCGGTTTCGTCCACCGGACATCTGATTATTCTCGGCGACCTGCTCGGCTACAACGACGAGACCAGCAAGGTGTTCAAGATCGTGATCCAGCTTGCCGCGATTCTTGCGGTGTGCTGGGATTACCGCGACCGCCTGACGAAGATGGTGGTGGGGTTGTCAAACGACAAGCCTTCGCAGCGTTTTGCCGCGATGCTGTTCATCGGTTTTTTGCCCGCAGCGGTGCTGGGGCTGATGTTCCACTCGGCGATCAAGGCGCTGCTGTTCAACCCGATCACCGTGGCGACCGCGCTGATCGTAGGCGGCTTCGTCATCCTCTATGTGGAGAAGCGTGTTTACCATCCGCGCATCAATTCGGTGGACGAAATGCGCTGGCCGGACGCGCTCAAGGTCGGTTTCGCGCAGGCGCTGGCGATGATCCCCGGCACTTCGCGTTCCGGCGCGACCATCATGGGCGGGCTGATCTTCGGCTTGTCGCGCAAGACAGCGGCGGAGTTCTCGTTCTTTCTCGCGATCCCAACGATGTTCGCCGCGACCGCTTACGACTTATACAGGAACTGGCACTTGCTGCGGGCGGACGACCTGCCGGTGTTCGCGGTGGGTTTTGTCGCCTCGTTCATCGCCGCGATGTGGGCGGTGAAGGGCTTCATCAAATTTATCTCCAATCACACTTTCGTGGTGTTCGCCTGGTATCGCATCGTGTTCGGGCTGATCGTGCTGGGTACGGCATACAGCGGCGCGGTGAGTTGGTCGGCAGCATAGAAGAGCTTTTTCCGGGCAAAAAAACCAGCCAAAAAGGAGGGTGGCTGGTTAATGCCTTAAACTGGGTTAAGGCACACGATCAGGAGGAGAGTCGTGTCGGACGCATAATGCCTCCTTCATCCATCAAAGAATATCAGCCGACTCTTAAATTTCCGTAGGAAAATCATACAAAGCGCCTAGGAATTTTCCTATGTCGGGAGCCACGGGCCATAAGGGAATGCATGGGCAATGGCGGTGATTCCGGCCGTCTCCGACCGCTGAAAGCCTGTCGAGACAGGCTTTCAGGGAATATAACCGGCACGCCTATTTATTGGCGATAGGTTGCATGGCACTCCACGCAATATTGCATGGTTTTATTCAATGCGCGCAGCGACGCATTTACATTCCTGGTTTTCAATGCAGCGCCGAGATCGTCCCCGCTCTTGTGGAAAGCCAGTCCCAGCGCCTTGAAATCCTTGTTGTCGAACATGTTGCACATGGCCTGCATGTCCGCGGTCAAGCCAAGCCTGGCATGGGCTATTTTGGAAGCATCTTCGAGCTTGTTTTCCGAAATCAAACCGACGATCGATTTGATCGCCTCCATATGCTCGCGCATGTTCGACAGCTGATGCTGCTTCATTTCCTCCGGAAGGCCAAGGGAAATGCGCGTGTCCGCCATGTGCATCTGGTGCTGATGGTCATGATGCATCATTTCGTCTTTTGCAAATGCCGCGCTAGAGACGGCTATTCCGACGAACACTGAAGCCGCGATCAAAATTCTCTTCATGCTTTGAATCCCTCATGTGATGAGATCGACTGCGGTCGGTCTCGTTTATTTGGATAAATTGCGCTGCTTCATAAGTCCGCAGGCTTTTGTCCCACCCGCATGCTGCGAATTGGACAAGCTATCCTAAACCGGGGTTGCAGAATAAAATATGACTGAAATCATACCGGCGAATCGGGCTGTCGCTGCAACAGGATGGATTGTTTGCATTTTAAAAGTAATAGCGTGCAAACAACTCCGCCCTGCGCAGGTTCTGCTTCTCGCCAAACTCCGTTTGGGCATCGCCGTTCAGCATATAGAGCCTGAAGCGCAGCTCCAGATTGGTTATGCCGGTGTAAAGCAGCTCTGGGGTCAACGAAAAACTCCTGTCACCCGGATTGATAATCGCCGCGAAAGACGGCGTGAAATACAGGATGTCGAACGGCTCTTTCTGGCTGATTTTTGCGTAAACGTAATTGCGCATCGGGTTGGGGCGCCCGTAGCCGCCTCGGGCAAGATTGAGCGCCTGGTGCAACAGCGCGTCGCTGGCGGTTGCCTGAAACTGAGACAATCCGTTATCGACGAAACGGTAAAAATCGCTCATCTGGCTTTGCGTGTAGCCTGTGCCGTTACGGTAATACTCCAGGATGGTGGTGGCGTCGTTTTCGCAGAGGTAACGCAATCCCAACAGGGAGCTGGTGACGCTTTCCCGTTGGGTGGTCGTAGCGCCGGAGGCGTTCGTCACTTTTTGCTCGAAATCCGTAATGCGCGCCCATTCGCCGTGAATTTCCAGGTTGCTCGTCAGGTTGCGCGAGAAATCGATGCCGAAGCGCGGCGTCCGGCTGCCCCGGCCCAGATAAACCAGGTCGATGTCGGTATCGCGGTAGAGAAAGTAGAGCTTGGCGGCAACATTGACGTGGCCCGGCTTGCCGAAATCGCTGTTTACGGCGCCGCTCACCGGCAGCAGCAGCGGCGTGAAGGCGATGGTTCTGAGTTCGCCGTCGAAATTGCGGATGAAATCCGCCGCGACCATGGTATAGCCCTCGCGCGCCAGTTCGGCATCGTTGGGGTCTTTGGGGCGCTCGACGAAGCCGACCGGATTCCAGGCATAACCCTTGCCCCATTTGAGCGCCTGTTTGCCGGTATCAAGCGTAAAACCCGGATCGGGTTTGAGCGACACGTAAGCCTCGTCGAAGCGCTTGATGCGTTCGCTCGACAGCTCGTCGCGCCGCACTTCCGCGTCGGCGCGCAGAGTGAAGCTGGCGATGCCCTGGTTGTACTTCGCGTTCAGCTTG
Organism: Gallionellales bacterium RIFCSPLOWO2_02_FULL_59_110; assembly: GCA_001801215.1. Lineage (GTDB taxonomy): Bacteria > Pseudomonadota > Gammaproteobacteria > Burkholderiales > Gallionellaceae > Gallionella. Next base: position 35,968 of record MGXA01000096.1, read on the forward strand.
AGGGTGGCGGCATTGCGGTCGAAGGTGCTCCGTTCGAGGCCGTTCAGCGCATAGAAAGCGCCATCCCGGTTCAGCCATGCGCGTTCCGGCTTGTATTCGAGATAGCCGCCGAACTCGAACGGCTTCTTCTCGAATTCCGCAGCATCGAAGCTGTACTCCTCCGCCCATGCGGCACCTGCAAGCAGGCAGGCGCACAGCACTGAAACCCGTTTCACTTGCGCATGCCTTCGACGCGCGGCAGGTAGTTGAGCGTGAACACCTTATCGGCAAATTCGCGCTTCTTGATCTGCGCGTACAGCATCACCGATTTGTAGCCTTTGTACAGAGGGCTGTCGGTCTCCACCGTCGCCGGACGCCTGATGCCTCCGCCGAAATCCTTGATGTCCTTGAAGTGCAGCGTCTTGATCAGCATGCCGCTGGCGGCATAGCACTCGATGTCGACCGGCAGGTAGGTCTTTTTGTCCACCCACATCTTGAGTTTGTCGTAAGCAACCTCGCCGGTCCTGGCCTTGAGTATCAGCAGGTAGTTGTCTTTCTCTTCGGTGGCGGCTTCGACGGTATATTCCACCGTGTAATCGACACGCAGGATGTCGGCGTTGTTGAACACGCCGCCGGTGACCGATTGCAGGCTGGTGATGCGCATCGGCTTGCCCACCTCGGGAATGTAGAGCCACATGTTGTCGCCGAGGCGCAGCGTAGCGCGGCCCTTGTCGCTCGGTGGCGCGAGGAACAGCGCGACGATCCTGTCGCGCCCTTTCTTGACCGAATAGAGCACGAACTCCTTTTTGTTGCCGTCGGGTTCGACGTTTATGAGTTTGCGCAGCATCTCGTAGGACTCGGGTTCGAGGTTGCGGTCGACTTTCTTCAGGATCGCTGCGCCGTCGATGGCGTGCACGGGCATTGCCAGCAGGCAGAGCAAGATTGCGATCATTTTCTTCATGACGTTCACCCTTTAACCTAAACCTTAATTCAAGCCACAGAGTTCACAGAGAACACAGAGAAAGAATCTGTATTCCCATGATTCGCTGGCTCACCCAAAAAGTGTAACGCGATTTAGTGATAACCATTTGTCTTTCCTCTGTGATCTCTGTGTTCTCTGTGGCTAACTAAGTTTTAAGGTTGAATCAAACATGGCGCAGCGCGCTGATAGGATCCATGCGCGAAGCCTTCCAGGCCGGTTGCAGGCTGGCGAGCACCGCGACGGCGACCACCATCGCGGCGATGGCCAGTACATCCCCGGCGGCGATAGTCGGCGCCATCACCAGGTTCTGCTGCTGACCGAAGGCGAAGGTCGGGCTCCAGACATTGATGCCGAAGATCGCGGCGAGGCTGAAGATAATTCCCGCCGCCGTGCCGACGACGCCGAGCATCAGCCCCTCGGCGAGGAACAGCGAGAGGATGCGGCCCGGCGGCGTGCCGATGGCAGCGATGGTGCCGATCTCGCGGATGCGCTCGAACACCGCCATCATCATCACGTTCATCACGCTCACCAGCACGATGGAGACCAGCATGATCTTGATGAACAGGGTCATCAGGTCGATCATGCGCGCCAGGTTGGCAAAGGGCGACAGCTCCGCCCAGGTATGGACTTCGATGGTCTGCTTGCCTTCCTTGTTGGTCGATTCGCCGAGCGTCTGCTTGAACTGTTTGTCGGCCTGGCCCAGCCGCGAGAAGTCTTTCAGCCGGACGGCGACCTCGCTGATCTCGGCGTCAGACATGCGCAGCAGCGCCCGTGCATCGTCGATGTGCATGTAGCCGTCGCGCCCGCCGGGGCCGGTGACGCCCTCGAGGATGCCCTGCACAACGAAGGTCTTGCCGTTCACCGAGCCGTCGCGGTTGGTCGCCACCACGACCACCGTGTCGCCGACCTTGGTGTTCATGCCGCGCGCCAGCAGCACTGGAATGAGGATATTCCCGCGTTCGACCAGCGGTTTCGCCTTGTCACCCTCGATCAGACGACCGGGCAATAGCGGCACTGTCGCGGCTTCGCGCGCAGGATCGATGCCGTTGATGCGGATGCTGGTGGTCTCGGCGAAGTTGCTGAACATGCCGCCAAACTTGATGCGTGGCGACCATGTTTCGACCAGCGGGTTCGCCTTCAGCGCTTCTTCGGTCTTTGCCACCATGGCAGCCGACATGTTGAGATTGAGCGGCAGGTTGTCGATGGAGGCGACATAACCCTTGCGATGCACTTGCAGGTGGCCCAGCACCGAATCGGTGAACTGTCCCACCATCATAGCCTTGAAGGAACCGGCGACGGCGACGAACAGCAGCACCGCAACCATGCCGATGACGATCAGCAGCAAGGTCAGCAGGGTGCGGCGGCGGTAGCGCAGCAGGTTGCGGCTGGCGATGGCGAGAACGTCAAGCATGGTTGCTCTCCTTTTCGTTTTGCAGGCGGCCGTCTTCCAGCGTGAAAATGGTTTCCGCCTCGCCCATGATCTTCGGATCGTGGGTGGAGAAGACGAAGGTGGTGCCGAATTCGTCGCGCATCTTCTTCATCAATTGCAGCACGCGATACGCCGTGTCGTGATCGAGATTGGCGGTGGGCTCGTCGGCCAGCACCAGCTTCGGCTGGCTCACCAGCGCGCGGGCGATGGCGACGCGCTGCTTCTGTCCGCCGGAAAGCTGGTCAGGCCGCTTGTCTGCCTGATCAGCCATGCCCACTGCCTCCAGCAGGCGCAGCACCTGCGCGCGGCGTTTTTCCAGCGGCCACTTCTGCACCATGCGCAGCGGATATTCGACGTTCTCGTAAACGGTGAGCACGGGAATCAGGTTGAAATCCTGGAACACGAAGCCGATATGTTCGCCGCGAAACGTCGCGCCGCTGCGCGGGTCGAGCGTGGCGACATCGGTATCCAGCACGGCCAGCTTGCCCGAAGACGGGTGATCGAGGCAGCCGATCATATTGAGCAGCGTGCTCTTGCCGCTCCCCGATGGCCCGACGAAGGCGACAAAAGACGAAGGCTCGATGGAGAAGTCCACTCCCTTCAGCGCCTGTACCTCCACATCGCCCATCCGGTAAGTCTTTACCAGTTGTTCCGCGCGTACCAGACTCATGATGTGGCTCCTTTTGTCTAGGGAAACGCAGATTTATTCGGTTTTGTCGTTCCCGCGTAGGCGGGAACCCAGTCAAATCAAGCATCTGGATCTCCGCCTTCGCGGGGATGACGAATTAACCTGCGTTTCCCTAGCTAATGTCGATCCATCCGATTTGAAATGAATTCCACCTTCGCACTGTAGCTCAATCTCAAGGTTTCGGCAGATGAAGCGTCATACCGGCGCCGAGCGTGATGTTATCAATATGGCCTGTCATCTTGTCGGCATGTGAGACAAAGTGCAAGTGAATCGCGTTCTTCAAGCCGCTATCGCGCTTGATTGCCGGTGCATATTCGGCAATGAACACGCCCAGATGATGTTCGGAATAGAACCCGATGATGTCGACAGGTTCATTGTTGGTCACATAGGGTTCCTTGGATTTTACAAACAATTCTCTGGTAATGGTTTTGCCCTCGGTGCGGTCAACATTGATGTGCCATTTGATTTCTGCCGGTATTCCAGAAAGCCGGAAAGGGAAGGGCTTGCCTGTATCGATACCAGCCGCGCCCGCTTGAGTTTTTACGAAGTTTTGCAGATCGACATAGCTCTTTACGGTCTCTGGAATGGGGATGTTCTGCCACTGCGCCTGCTCGGTCCAAACCAGGAAAAATGCGCTGTGGTCATGGGATTGTTCAACTACTTTCCCGCTCTGCCGTACTTTGCTCACATAGGGTTTCCCGTCAAAAATGGTGATTTCCCCATCGAGTCCCTCAACCGGGCCAATACCATATAGCCCTGGCCGCCCCGCCAGGGATTTCAGCGACATGACCCGCTCGGCCTTGCCTTTGGTGAAAATATCTTTCTGGGCGCCGATGTACTCGACAAAGCCTTCTTTGGTCGAGGCGAGGCCGATCGTAGTGCATGCGGCGACCATGCAGACGCCAAAAATTGCGAAGTGTTTTTTCATGATGATTGTTTTCTCCATTATTGGTCGCACCATCAACAAAGATGAGCCGATCACTATAGACTGGCACTCCGAGGTAGAGTATGACTGAAATCATACTGGCGAGCCGGGCTGTCGCTGCAACAGGATCAGTGTTTGTCCCTGCCGTTGCAATATGCCTTCCTGTTCCATTTCAGCCAGGGTGCGATAAAGCGCTTCGTGGCTTGCTCCCAGCTCCGTCGCCCAGCGGATAATGGGCTGATTCAGTTCGACGCGCCCATCTTTACCATGATCCACCAGGTAGTGGATGATGCGCATGCGCAGGCTTTTCAGGCCGAGCCGCTCTTGGGCGGCTCGTTGCCGGCGAAGGTTCCGTGACAGCGTGGCGATCCATTCCATGGCGAAATTGGGGTCGTTGGCCAGGCAGTGGCGCAGGGCTGCGGCGGGCAATTGCAGGCAACGCCCGGAACGGGTGCAGATCGCATCGCAATGGTAGCGGGAGCCGAACAGGCTGGCTTCGGCGAAGAAATCACCTTCACGAGCGCGGTGCAGGACAATTTCGGCACCCTCCGGCGAGAAGCGTGTCAGGCAAACATCTCCCTCCAGCACGCGATACACGGCTGCTACTTCGTCACCCATGCGGAAGATACGCTGCCCTTTGCACATATCCATGGGGCGCGCCGCCAGTCGAAGTGCTTCAGGGGATTGTTCTATCCAATCTTCGTTCAAGATTGCTCTCCATGTAATTTGCGCATTGGAAAATACCACGCGGTCGTCACCTTCTTGGTATCGCATCGTGTCCGGCCTGGCCGTGCTGGCAAACGGATATATAGCGGCATGGTGAATTGATTGCGGCGTAATGGCAACACCGATAAAAGAGCCGCCGTAATTTCCGGCGGCTCTTTGTTTGCACTGCAACTTTAGAACTTCAGGGTTGCGCCGACATAAACCGAGCGGCCCATGCCCGGAACCGGGATACCCCAGGGTATGAGGCCTGCTACCGGGGGCATGGTCTTGCCCTGACCGGTATATGCCCCGCCCAACGGATCGTTGTAAAACTTGTCCAGGACGTTTTCGATGCCCATATCGAAACGGAATTGCTTCCATTCATAGCTGCTGCGCAGATTGAGTAGGCCATAACCTGCTGTTCGCAGTTCGTTGCGGGTGCTGGACACATCCTTCTTGGCATCGACCAGTTCCACTTCGGCGGTGTTGGTCCATCCGGCGAGGCGCTGAACCACGGCAAATTTTGCGTTCAGCGGCATGATGTTGTAGAGGTTGTCGCCGGTCGTCTCATTCTTGCCGTCCACATGGCTGACTACGCCCGTTGCGGTAAAGCTGCCATAGCCGCCGGTTTCCGCCAGAGGCATGCGACCGGAAATGTCCAGCCCGTAGAGGCGCGCGCGCTGGTTGACGAACTGGAGAAAGACGAAGCCGTCGGTCCTGGTCAGGTTTGCGGCATTGCACACGCCGGCCCCGGTGAAGCAACGCATGGCGTCGATGTAATCCTCTACCCGGGTGTAATAGGGCGTCACTTTCACGTTCCAGCCTTCCGCTGCGGCATCGTGCCAGTCGGCGGTGGCGCTCAGGGTATGCCCCACTTCCGGTTGCAGATCCAGGTTGCCGACGTAGCCGTTGCCGTCGCCGGCCATGTTGATCATGTTCATGGCCATGCCGCCTTTCGACCAGGTGTAACGCTCGTAGAGGTTGGGCGAACGGGTCTTGCGGGCAAAGCCGAACTCGTAGGCCTGCGTGGGGGAGGGGGTGTAACGGGCCAGTGCGGTCAGGTCGGTGTTGTCGTCGCTCTTGTTGCGGTCGGCGTCATTGAAGGCTTTCGCATCTGCCGCGTAGCCTGCGCCATACCCCTGCACGGCGCCCGCATTCATGTCGACCTTCTCGTAACGCAGCCCGAACTGGGTCTGCCACCGCGCGCTCCACGCGGCCTCCCATTCGCCGAACAGGGCGAGACGGTCGCGTTCGCCGTTGTTGATATTCCAGAAGACGTTGGGCCACATCCCCTTGCCGGACGGGTCCCACCAGTCGTTCAGTCGGTAGCGCTGGGTTTCGCCGCCGACACGGAGCAGGTCGCGGGCAGACAGCAAGATGTCCGCCTTGACGACCGCGCCGGTGTTCCGGCCCTCGGTATCCATCGGCATGCCCGCCGCGCAGCTGGTGCCGACGGCGAGATAGTCGGCGCACGGCACGCCATCGAACTTCGTATCGGTCGGGGCCCCTTTGCCGTACCAGTAGAGCTTGTCGTCGAAGAACTGCATCTTGTGCCGGGTATTTTCGTGATAGGCGCGCGCTTCGAGCCCGCCCCAGCCGTATTGGCCGGTATAGCGCAAGTTGAACTGCTCGCTGTCGTTGCCGGTCATGTCCATGCGCTGGTTCGGCCAACCCTGGTATGGGATGTCCTGCACGCCCAGCTTCAGCTCGACCATGTGGTTCTGATTGCGCAGCGCAAATGCGAGGGATTGGTTCGTCGATTTGTACATTGAGGAGCCGACCTCGTCGCCAGCCAGCCAGTTTCTGCCTGCCGCTGCCGGCCCCGCCGCCTTGAAATCCCCGCCGGCCTTGTAATCGTCGGCCTCGGTGGTGGAGCCGCTGTACGTCACGCTCAATCGTTCGGTTGCGATTGTGGCCGAAAGATTGCCACCGTGCGCATCGCCGTTGCTGCGATAAAAAGCGCCTGCTTGCCCTTTGAGCAAGGTCTCGTCATGTGCGGCAAACTCCGGCGCGGCGGATTCCACCATGATCGTGCCGCCGATGCTGTCGCCGCCGACGCTGACCGGCGCGATGCCGGCAAACACCCTGACGCTGCCGACATTGGAGGGGTCGATATAAGAAAGCGGCGGGTTCATGTGGTTGCCGCAGGCGGAAATCAGATCCATGCCATCGACCTTGGTGCGGATGCGGTCGTCCGCCAGGCCGTGTATCGCCGGCAGGCTGGATACGCCGCCCGCCCCGTATAGGCTGACGCCCGGCTGCCCTTCGAGCAGCTTTGCCGTGTCGCTGGTGGCGGCGCGCTGACGGGCGATGTCGATGCCGCCGAGAGCCGAATTGCTCTTGGCAGGCAGGGGCCGGATTTTATTGCCGACGACCTCGACATCGGGCAAGGCGGTTTCGGCGGCCTCCGCCGCAAACGCGCCGGGCGCAAAGGCCAGGGCGATACAGATGGTGATACGCTTGAGTTGCATTGCTCTTCTCCATGTAAAAAATGTGCGGCGATTATCGATGCAATGACTTTGCCTGGGAATGTGGCATATTGCCGCGCGTCAGAATGTCGCATCCCCCGTACTTGCCGGTTTTGTCTGGCACGCGCAAAAAAATCATTCCGTGTCATAATTGCGGCGAACGATTACTCATAAGGAGATTTACAACATGGCGAGAATGGTGCAATGCGTAAAACTGGGGCGCGAGGCAGAAGGGCTGGATCGCACGGTTTATCCCGGCCCGCTGGGCCAGCGAATTTTTGAGAATGTATCCAAGGAAGCCTGGCAGGGCTGGATCAGGTTCCAGACCATGCTGGTGAACGAAAACCGCCTCAATCTCGCCGACGCGACGGCGCGCAAATACCTCGCCGCGCAAATGGAGAATTATTTCTTTGGCGAAGGGGCGCAGATGCCGCAAGGGTACGTGCCGCCCAAAAGCTGACCGCGCCCGCCTTGGCAAAGAAATACGTCCCGCAGCAATTCCTGAACCGCGAACTCGGCCAGCTCGAGTTCAACCGGCGTGTGCTGGCGCAGGCCGAAGACGCGACAGTGCCGTTGTTGGAACGGTTGAAATACCTGTGCATCGTCAGCAGCAATCTCGACGAATTCTTCGAAATCCGCGTGGCGGGACTGAAAGAACAAATCAAGTTGGGCAGCGTTGCCGCAGGCGCGGACGGCATGACCGCCAGACAGACGCTCAAGCTGGTGCGCGAACAGGCGCACCAGCTTATCGAGCGGCAATACCAGTTGTTCGATACCGACATCGTTCCTGCACTCGCCACGCAAGGCATCCGTTTTTTGCGCCGCACCCAGTGGAATGAAACGCAGCAGGCCTGGGTCAGGGATTTTTTCCTGCGCGAAGTGATGCCGGTGCTGACCCCGATCGGGCTCGATCCGGCGCACCCCTTTCCGCGCGTGCTCAACAAGAGCCTGAATTTCACCGTGGAGCTGCAAGGCAAGGACGCCTTCGGGCGCAACCAGGCGCGCGCCATCGTGCAGGCGCCGCGCGTGCTGCCGCGCACCATCCCGATACCGCCGGAAATCGGCGGCTGCGCGCACGGCTTTGTGTTCCTCTCTTCTATCCTGCACGCGCATGTCGGCGAGCTGTTTTCCGGTATGGAGGTGCTAGGCTGCTACCAGTTCCGCGTGACGCGCAACAGCAACCTGTTCGTCGATGAAGAGGAAATGAAAAACCTGCGCCTCACCCTGCAAGGCGAACTGCCGCAACGCCACTTCGGCGATGCGGTGCGCCTGGAGATCGCCGACACATGCCCGCCGCATATCTCCGAATTGTTGCTCAAGGAATTCGGCCTTGCTCCGGAAGATTTATACCGCGTGCACGGCCCGGTGAATCTGGTGCGTCTGATGGAAATCCCCAATCTGGTGGCGCGCGACGACCTGAAGTTTCCCGTCTTTGCGCCCGGCGTGCCGACGGTGATCCAGAAAAAGGGCGCCGACATGTTCAAGGCGATCCGCAAAAGCGACATTCTGCTGCACCACCCTTTTCAATCCTTCAAGCCGGTGATCGATTTCATCCAGCAGGCCGCCAGCGACCCGGGCGTGGTCGCGATCAAACAGACCGTATATCGCACCGGCGCAGACTCCGCGCTGATGGAAGCGCTGATCGGCGCGGCGCAGCGCGGCAAGGAAGTGACGGTGGTGGTGGAACTGCTGGCGCGCTTCGATGAAGAAGCCAACATCAATTGGGCGACCCGCCTCGAGCAGGTGGGCGCGCACGTCGTGTACGGTGTGGTCGGGCACAAGACGCATGCCAAGATGCTGATGGTGGTGCGCCGCGAGGACGGCAGGCTGCGCCGCTACGTGCATCTGGGCACCGGCAACTACCATCCGCGCACCGCGCGGCTCTATACCGATTTCGGCCTGTTCACCTGCAACGAGGAGGTTTGCGCGGACGTGAACGAGGTGTTCGGCCAGCTCACCAGCCTCGGCAAGGCGCGCAAGCTGAACCACCTGTGGCAATCGCCGTTCTCGCTGCACAGCGAAGTGCTGCGGGCGATCCAGAACGAAACCCGTCTCGCCGGGGCCGGCAAGCGCGCCCACATCATTGCCAAGATGAACGCATTGCTGGAACCGGAAACCATCAACGCGCTTTACGAAGCCTCGCTGGCGGGCGTCAAAATCGACCTTATCGTGCGCGGCGTATGCGCGTTGCGCCCCGGCGTGAAGGGGCTGTCGGAAAATATCCGGGTGCGTTCGGTGATTGGGCGTTTCCTCGAGCACACGCGCATTTTTTATTTCCGCAACGACCTGAAACACGACGTGTATCTGGCCAGCGCTGACTGGATGGATAGGAACTTCTTCCGCCGCATCGAGGTGTGCTTTCCGCTGCTCGAAAAGAAGCTCAAGAAACGCGTGATCGACGAAGGGCTGAAGGTTTATTTGCAGGACAACTGCCAGGCGTGGGATATGGATGGCGACGGGCATTACCGGCGCAAAAAAGCCAGCCGCGCCGCGCAGAAATGCGCACAAATCGAGTTGCTCAAACAGCTCGCCAGTTCAACGCGGGCGGTGTAAACAGGCAATCCGGCGAAGTATCCGGTAGGCGCTAGTGTTTTTTTGGGCGGCCCGTCTTGATTTTTTCCAGATTGCCCAGCGCATTTTTCAATTGTGCGGCACCGAGCTTTGCCAGGGCTTGCAGCCCGGCGCGCAGCACTTCGCTTTTCTTTACATGCAAGCCCTGCTCCAGACAGGCCTCCTTGATCTCGGCGATTTTCCGGTACTCGTCCTGCGGCATGGTGAAGCTGTCGCGCACCACTTTCACCTTGTGCTCTTTCCTGGTTTTTTTCGAAGCCGGTTTCACGGCTGATGCAGCGGGCGGTTTTGCCGGAGCGGCGGGTTTTTTCACCGGCGCTTGCTTTGCCGGGGTGGTTGCCGGGGCCGCGGTTGTCTTTTTGGTTGCCATGTCGTTTCCCTTCATATTGGAGTGGTGGAAACAGTGTATACGGTATATGCTGGCAAATAAAATATAAAGCTCGGGGGGCGAGGTGGATATTATTCTGTGGCGGCATGCGGAGGCGGCGGATGGTACGCCGGATCACGACCGCGAACTTACCGCAAAAGGCGTCAAGCAGGCGGAAAAAATTGCGGCCTTCCTGCACCGGCACCTGCCCGGCGATACGCGCATCCTGGTCAGCCCGACCGTCCGCACGCAGCAGACCGCAACCGCGCTCACCGGGCGTTTTACGCTCGCGCCCGCCATCGCGCCCGGCGCTTCCGCGCAGGACGTGCTGAAGGCGGCAGGCTGGCCGGATGACGACGGCGCGGTGCTGGTGGTCGGGCATCAGCCGACGCTCGGCGAAGTCGCGGCGCAACTGCTGGGGAGCGACGATTATGCGCTGAACATCAAGAAGGGTGCGCTGTGGTGGTTCAGCCGCCGCGAGCGCGATGGGTCGATCCAGATCACGTTGCGTCTGGCGATCACGCCGGATTTTCTGTAGGGAGGACATCATGTTTGAATCCGCTGAACTGGGCCACAAGATAGACAAGGAGACTTACGACCAGGAGGTGCCGCCTTTGCGCGAGGCCTTGCTGGAGGCGCAAATGGATCTGGCCAGGCTGGCAAAATTTCCGGTCATCGTTCTGGTTGGCGGCGTGGATGGCGCGGGGCGCGGCGAAACCGTCAACCTGCTCAACGAATGGATGGATCCGCGCTTCATCCAGACCCACGGTATGGGCGATCCGTCGGACGAGGAACTGGATCGTCCGATGATGTGGCGCTTCTGGCGCGAGCTGCCGCCCAAGGGCAAGATCGGCGTATTTCTCGGCTCCTGGTACACCTGGCCGATCCTCAACCGAGTTTCCGGTCTCACCAAGACAGCCGATCTCGACCAGAGCCTGGAACGTGCCAGACGCCTGGAAACAATGCTGGTGGAAGAAGGCGCGTTGATCCTCAAGTTCTGGATGCATCTGTCCAGGGAAAAGCAGGAAAAACGCCTCAAAACTCTCGAAAAAGACCCAAAGACCCGCTGGCGCGTCACGGAACGCGACTGGGAACATTACAAAATGTACGACAAGTATCGCGTGGTGAGCGAAAGCGTGATGCGCCACACCAGCACCGCCGAAGCGCCGTGGACAATCGTTGAGGGATACGATGCGCGCTACCGCAGCCTGACCGTGGGCAAGGTGATTCTCGATGCGATCCGCAAACGCCTGGATGAAGCGGGCAAGAAAACAACGGAAGTTTCCGCGCCGCCGCCGCTCCCGTCTATCGACAAGCTGCATATTCTGAAAACGTTGGATCTCGGCCAGAAAATCGACAAGAAGAAGTATGAAATCGAGCTGGAGGAATACCAGGGCAAGCTCGCGCTGTTGACGCGCAGCCCGAAGTTCAGGGGCATCACCGTATTGGCCATGTTCGAAGGCAACGATGCGGCCGGCAAGGGCGGCGCGATCCGCCGCATCACCGGCGCGCTGGATGCGCGCCAGTACAACATCGTGCCGATTGCCGCACCCACCGAGGAAGAACGGGCGCAACCCTATCTGTGGCGATTCTGGCGCCACATCCCGCGGCGCGGCCGGGTGACGATTTTCGACCGTTCTTGGTATGGCCGCGTGCTGGTCGAGCGCGTCGAGGGCTACTGTTCGAAAACCGACTGGATGCGCGCCTACAGCGAAATCAACGACTTCGAGGCGCAACTGGTGCGCCACAATATCGTGGTGGTCAAGTTCTGGCTATCCATCAGCAAAGAAGAGCAGCTCAGGCGCTTCAAGGCGCGCGAAAAAATCGGCTTCAAGCGTTTCAAGATTACCGAGGAAGACTGGCGCAACCGCAAGAAATGGGAAGAATACGAACATGCCGTGTGCGACATGGTGGATCGCACCAGCACCGAAATCGCGCCGTGGACGCTGGTGGAAGCCAACGACAAGAACTTCGCGCGCATCAAGATTCTGAAAACTTTATGCCGGCAAATCGAAGCGGCGATGAAAAAGAAAAAAGAAAAATAGGCTATCGGAAGCCGCCTTGAAAGTTTGCGAGGAGGGTGAAGCAAGCCTGCCCCGGTTTGATCGAAGGAACGCGCGGAGCATTCGGCCAAGCCGGTAGCAATAGCCTATTCACCCCACCTGCTTCAGTAACGCCTCGAACTGTTCAATCGGCAACGGCTTGCTGAACAGATACCCTTGGTAGTTGGTGCAACCTTTATCCAGCAGAAGTTGTTGCTGCGCTTCCGTCTCCACCCCTTCGGCGATAATGCCCAGGTTCAGGCTGTCTGCCATGGCAATGATGGTGCGCACAA
>MGXA01000097.1 GCA_001801215.1 Gallionellales bacterium RIFCSPLOWO2_02_FULL_59_110
AGGTGCGCGCCACGCTGCCGGAACTGCCGCAGGCCAAACAGGCCCGCTATGTCGGCGAACTCGGCCTGTCTGCCTATGATGCCAGCATCCTCACCGCGTCGCGCGAGATGGCAGATTTTTTTGAGGCTGCGTTAAACCCCTCCCCATCCCTCCCCTTGTCAGGGGAGGGAGCCGCGCCCACTCCTCCCCTGACAAGGGGAGGCCGGGAGGGGTTTGCCGGAATCGAAGCAAAGCTCTGCGCCAACTGGCTCATCGGCGAGGTCAGCGCACAACTGAACCGCGACGGATTGGATATGGTGCAATGCCCGATCATGCCGCAGCAACTCGGTGGCATGCTGAAGCGCATCGCGGATAACACCATTTCAAACTCCGGCGCCAAGGAAGTGTTCCGCACGATGTGGGCAGAAGGCGGCGACGCCGATACGATCATCGAAGCCAAGGGACTAAAGCAGGTCTCCGACAGCGGCGCGATCGAAGCGCTGGTGGACGAGATCATCGCCGCCAACGCCGATAAAGTGGCGGAATACCGCAGCGGCAAGGACAAGCTGTTCGGCTTCTTCGTCGGCCTCGCAATGAAGGCCAGCAAGGGCAAGGCTAACCCGGCGCAGTTGAACGACGCGCTGAAGAGAAAGCTGGCGGGCTAAGGCAACTCGCGCGGCATGTGCCTTTGCCGCCTCGTCCGCAACGATTGCACCGCACTGGAGATGATGGCGCGCGAGCGCTAAACCCAAGCCGCCCGATGCGCCGGATATGACAGTCTTCCCGCGTTAACCAAAGTTGGTAAAGATCGTGCCGATGGTTGAGGAGCGGAAATCGGGCTGAAAGCCGAGCCTGCTGCTTTTTCGATCCTCGACCCTCAATCCCGGATCAACGCTTGGCGGAGCGCTCCTTACGCGCCAGCGCAATCACCTCGTTCAGCACGCGGATGGTATCCGCCGGTTGCAGGCCGGTGATGAGGTATTTTCCGTCCACCACCAGCGCCGGGGTGCCGGTAATGCCGTAGCTGCGGATCATTTGCTTGGCGCGCACCACCTTGCTCTGCATGGAGAACGAGTTGTAGGCTGCAGAAAATTTTGCGCGATCCACGCCGTGCAGTGCAACGAAGTCCAATATTTTGGCTTCCTCGTTGAGCATATTGTTATCCACGTTCCATGCCCTATACAGCGGGTCGTTCAACTGGTGGAGCTGCCCGAGCGATTCGAGCGCATAGAAAGTGCGCGCCATAGGCTCCCATGAATCGCGGAAAATGGTCGGGACATAAATCAGCTCCACATCCTTGGGCATGGCCTTTGTCCACTCGCTTAACGGCGGATGCAGGGAGAAACAGTGCGAGCAGCCATAAAAGAAAAATTCCAGCACCTCGATTTTATTCGTGCCGGCCGACTGCGCCGGGTTCAACAGCTTGTAATCCTTGCCCAACTCTGCGGCGGCGAATGCCGTGCTACCAACCAACAGCGCTGCCGCCACAAACAGGTTCTTGATCATATTTTTCACTTGCCGCTCCTTAACAATTGGAAATAGTAAATACGCTTACTGCGCCCGTATTGGAGTGGCATCCACTCCATTTTGTTTCAGCAAACTGCGTGCATGGTTCATTTCGTCGGCATTTTTATATGGCCCGGTGCGTACGCGATGCCATAAGCCCCTATCGGGAATGGTCGCAGTCTGGGTGCTGGATTCGATACCCAGCAAGGCGAGCCTGGCCTTTAGCTTCTCGGCATCGTCCGAATTAGAAAATGAGCCAGCCTGCAAAAAGTAGTGTTCATCGGTAGCGGCAGGTTTGCTCTCCGCAGCCTTGGGTTTGGCGGGTTGCGGTTTGCCGGCGGGCTTGGCCGATGTTGCCGCATCGCCCTCCTGCTTGTCAGTCAGCACCTTGTAGAACTCGAAGCGCGGCTTGCCGTCAACCGCCCCCGAAGCCGCCACTGCGGAACGCGCGTCGGGCATTGCGGCCCCGGCGGGCGGCGCCGGCTGGGCAATTTCCGCAGAAGGCTTGGCAATCGCCTGCCCGTTCTGCACGAACGGGCTGGGCGATTTCATAATAAACCAGGCCAGCACGGCCGCCATACCGGCACCGATCACCATACCGATGAGGATGCCGGTCAATAGCGGGCTGCCGCTCTTGCGCGGCGCGGAAGATTTGTTGCCTGTGTTTCTGCTCATTTCTGCTTCCTTTACATTTTTTCCGGTGCGCTCACGCCAAGCAGCGCCAGGCCGTTCTTCAGTACCTGCGCGACCGCCGCGATCAGCGCCAGCCGCGTGCATTTAAGCGCATCGTCCTCGACCAGAAAGCGCGAAGCATTATAGTAGCTGTGAAAATCTGCGGCCAACTCCTTCAGGTGAAAAGCGATCAGGTGCGGAGCCAGGTCGTGCGCGGCGTTCTCGATCGTCTGGGGGTAATCGATCAACCTTTGCAGCAACGCCATTTCATAATCGCTTTCCAGCAAGCCTGTGTCTGCATCGAGTAAATCCGCGCGCGCGCCACTCCATTGCAGCAGCACGCTGTGCACGCGCGCATGCGCATATTGCACGTAGTACACCGGGTTTTCGTTGCTCTGCGACTTGGCCAGATCCATGTCGAAATCCAGATGCTGGTCGCTCTTGCGCAGCACATAGAAGAAGCGCGTGGCGTCGTTGCCCACCTCGTTGCGCAATTCGCGCAGGGTGACGAATTCGCCGCTGCGCGTGGACATGGCGGCTTTCTGCCCGTTGCGGTACAGCACCGCAAATTGCACCAGCGCGATGGTCAGCTTGCTGCTGTCCAGCCCCAGCGCCCTGAGCGCCCCGTTGACGCGCGGTATGTAGCCGTGATGATCCGCGCCCCACACGTTGATAACGCGGTCAAAGCCGCGCTCGAATTTATTCAAATGGTAGGCGATGTCGGAGGCAAAATAGGTATACAGGCCGTTGTCGCGCCGCACTACGCGGTCTTTCTCGTCGCCGAAAGCGGTGGAGCGGAACCACCAGGCGCCGTCCTGCTGATACAGGTGGTCATGGGCCTTGAGCGTCTCGATGGCGCGCGCCACCAGCCCGTTGTCGAACAACGATTGCTCGGAAAACCACTCGTCGAAATGCACGCCGAATTCGGCAAGATCGTTGCGGCAATCGCCCAGTTGTTCGGTCAGCGCGTGGTTGTGGATGTAGGCGTAGTCCTCGCCCATCAGCCGTTTGGCGTTGGCGATCAGCGCGTCGAGATGCGCGTCGCCGTCATCCTCGGCGGGAGGTGCTCCATCGAAGGCATGATCGGTCGGGCGGACATATTTGGTGCCATGCGCCGCCTTGATCTGCTGCGCCATGTCGCGCACGTAGCTGCCCTGATAGGCGTTTTTCGGGAATGCCAGTTGCGCGCCGTGCAGTTCCAGGTAGCGCAGCCAGGTGGACAGCGCGAGAATGTCCATCTGCCGCCCGGCGTCGTTCACATAGTATTCGCGCGTCACGGCATAACCCGCTGTATCCAGCACATTCGCCAGGCTTGCGCCGTATGCCGCACCGCGCCCGTGCCCGACATGCAGCGGCCCGGTCGGGTTGGCCGAGACGAATTCCACCTGTGCCTTGCGCCCTGCGCCCAGCGTGCTGCGCCCATAGCCGTCGGCCGCCTGCAATACTGCTTTGACTACCGCTTGCTTGGCGGTTGCAGTAATGAACACATTGATGAAACCGGCACCTGCGATTTCAACTTTCTCCACCACTTCGGAAACAGGCAACGCCGCGATCAGCGCCTGAGCAATGGCGCGCGGCGGCTTGCGTAGCGGCTTGGCCAGTTGCATCGCCAGATTGCAGGCATAATCGCCATGTGACGCTTGCCTGGAGCGCTCGATACACGATCCTTCGGACAAGGGTAAGGCGGTCGTCCCGAAGTCTTGCCCGTCAAGGACAGCACTCAGGGCACGTGTGAATAGTTCATGCAGGTGTGATTGGAAATTCATGGTGGCGGACATTGCGCAATACTATACAAGAGAATTTTAAATTATAGCATTTTGAAGTTTTGCCGGGATTTACCTGCTTTCAAACCGTTTCCAGAATTCGCTTAAACGGGAGCGATACGTCGGCCCGCTTTCCGTATTACCCTATCTGTGGCATTCTTCGCTTTTCGTAATATTCTTTTCCTCCTTGCGGAAATACCGCCGAGGGGGCGGCCTGGGGATGGCAGTAAATGAGATGTGTGGATGATTTCCGCCTGCGCTTCGGCAAGCGTGAGCTGGTGCCGATCGTGATCGGCGGGATGGGTGTGGATATTTCCACCGCCGAATTGGCGCTTGAAGCTGCACGGTTGGGCGGGGTCGGGCATATTTCCGACGCGATGCTGCCGGCCGTGACGGATCGCCGCTACAAGACGAAATTTGTCAGCAGCAAGCAAAAGCAATACAAGCTCAACGTCCATAAGGCCGACAAGACAATCGTGCGATTCGACCTGGCCCAGGTCGCCGAGGCGACGCGCCTGCATGTCGGCAAAACCATGGAAGCCAAGCGCGGCGACGGCATGATTTTCGTCAACTGCATGGAAAAGCTCACCATGAATTCGCCGCGCGAAACATTATGCACGCGCCTGCGTGTTGCGCTGGATGCGGGCATCGACGGCATCACGCTGGCGGCCGGCCTGCATCTCGGTTCGTTCGCGCTGATGGAGGATCACCCGCGTTTCCGCGATGCCAAGCTGGGCATTATCGTCTCCTCGTTGCGCGCTCTGCAATTGTTCCTGCGCAAAAATGCCAAGCTCAACCGCCTGCCCGATTTCATCGTGGTGGAAGGGCCCTTGGCGGGGGGGCATCTGGGCTTTGGTATGGACTGGGCGCAATACGATTTGCGCACCATCGTCGCCGAAATACAGCAGCATCTCCGAACCGAAAAGCTGGATATACCGGTGATCCCGGCGGGCGGCATTTTCACCGGCAGCGATGCGGTAGGTTTCCTGGAAACCGGCTCGGCGGCGGTGCAGGTGGCGACGCGCTTTACCGTGGCCGAGGAGTGCGGCATCCCCGAACAAGTGCGGCAGGAATACTTCAAGGCAGGCGAGGATGACATTGAGGTCAACACGCTGTCGCCGACCGGCTACCCGATGCGCATGCTGAAGAACTGCCCCGCGATCGGCTCCGGCATCCGCCCCAACTGCGAGGCATTCGGCTATATCCTCGACGGCAACGGTCGCTGCTCGTATATCGAGGCCTATAACCGCGAGCATATGTTGCATCCAGAAGCCAGAAGAGTTCCCGTCAAGGACAAAATCTGCCTGTGCACCCATATGCGCAACTACGACTGCTGGACTTGCGGGCATTACACCTACCGTCTTAAGGATACGACCCACCGCAATCCCGACGGCACATACCAGGCGCTGACCGCCGAGCATATCTTCCGCGATTACCAGTTCAGCACCGATAACAAGGTCGCGCTTCCCGTACAAAATAATTCTTGACCCCCCTTGAAATCGGGCAGGTCATCCACAATGTTGGCACTCGCAGGTCAGGAGTGCTAAACTCCGCCTCCGCACTTTTTCAACCCATTGTTTCAGGAGAAATAGCATGAAAATTCGTCCTTTACACGACCGTGTAATCGTCAAACGTATGGAAGAAGAGCGTAAAACCGCTTCCGGCATCGTGATCCCCGACGCTGCCGCCGAAAAACCCGATCAAGGCGAGATAGTCGCCGTGGGCAACGGCAAGATTGGCGATGACGGCAAGGTGCGCCCGATGAATGTCAAGGTCGGCGACCGCATTCTGTTTGGCAAATATTCCGGCCAGGCATTCAAGATGGATGGACAGGAACTGCTGACCATGCGCGAAGACGACATCATCGGCGTAGTTGAAGCTTAATTACCGGCAAATAGAGGAGAAATAGACATGGCAGCGAAAGACGTAAAATTTCATGACGCCGCACGCAACAAGATGGTTGTCGGCGTCAACATTCTGGCCGATGCGGTCAAGGTTACCCTAGGGCCCAAGGGGCGTAATGTAGTGCTGGATCGTTCCTATGGCGCGCCAACTATCACTAAAGATGGCGTATCTGTCGCCAAAGAGATCGAATTGAAGGATAAATTCGAGAACATGGGCGCGCAGATGGTCAAGGAAGTCGCCTCCAAAACTTCCGACGTGGCGGGCGACGGCACCACTACCGCGACCGTGCTGGCGCAATCCATCGTTCAGGAAGGCATGAAGTTCGTCGCCGCCGGCATGAACCCGATGGATCTGAAGCGCGGCATCGACAAGGCGGTTATCGCCACCGTGGAAGAATTGAAGAAACTGTCCAAGCCGTGCACCACGTCTACCGAAATCGCCCAGGTTGGCTCGATCTCCGCCAACTCTGACGCCAACATCGGCAAAATCATCGCCGATGCGATGGACAAAGTCGGCAAAGAAGGCGTGATCACTGTTGAAGACGGCAAGTCTCTCGACAACGAACTCGAAGTGGTCGAAGGCATGCAGTTCGACCGCGGCTATCTGTCGCCCTACTTCATCAACAATCCCGACAAACAGGTTGCGGCGATGGATAATCCCTACATCCTGTTGCACGACAAGAAGATCTCCAACATCCGCGACCTGCTGCCCGTACTGGAACAAATTGCCAAATCCGGACGTCCGCTGCTGATCGTCGCCGAAGACGTCGAAGGCGAAGCGCTGGCCACGCTGGTGGTAAATAATATCCGTGGCATCTTGAAGACTGTTGCAGTCAAGGCGCCGGGTTTCGGCGACCGCCGCAAGGCCATGCTGGAAGACATCGCCATCCTGACTGGCGGCACCGTGATCGCCGAGGAAGTCGGGTTGACGCTGGAGAAGGCAACATTAGCTGAACTGGGCCAAGCCAAGCGCATCGAAGTCAACAAGGAAAACACCACCATCATCGACGGCGCAGGCAAACATGACGCAATTATGTCGCGCACGAGCCAAATCAAGAAGCAGGTCGAAGAATCCACCAGCGACTACGACAAGGAAAAGCTGCAAGAGCGCATGGCCAAGCTGTCCGGCGGCGTGGCAGTAATCAAGGTTGGCGCGGCTACCGAAGTTGAGATGAAAGAAAAGAAAGCACGCATCGAAGACGCACTGCACGCGACCCGTGCAGCCTGGGAAGAAGGCATCGTCCCGGGCGGCGGCGTGGCGCTGCTGCGTGCCAAGGTTGCGGTTGCCAAGCTCAAGGGCGACAACCACGACCAGGACGCCGGCATCACCATCGTACTGCGTGCGCTGGAATCTCCTCTGCGCGCCATTGTTTCCAATGCCGGTGACGAACCGTCCGTGGTCGTGAACAAGGTGCTGGAAGGCAAGGGCAGCTACGGTTACAACGCGGCATCCGGCGAATACGGCGACATGCTCGCGATGGGTGTGGTCGATCCGACCAAGGTGACCCGCACCGCGTTGCAGAACGCCTCATCCATCGCCGGCCTGATGCTGACCACCGCCTGCATGGTGGCCGAATTGCCGGAAGACAAGCCTGCGCCGGGCATGGGCGGCGGCATGGGTGGCATGGGCGGTATGGAAGGCATGATGTAATTTGCCGCTCGCTTTGCTGTAGATACCAAACCCCGCTTCGGCGGGGTTTGTTATTTGGCGCGGTATCGGTATAATGCGCGGCTTCCGAAGTTGGCAGCACAATGGCCTGGTAGCTCGATCGGTAGAGCAGAGGATTGACAACACGACCCGCTTGCGGGGCTTGTTGCGGTATAGGCTAACTTGCAGCGCAAGTTAAGTTTGGCGCAAGCCAAACAGCCGGAACCAAAATCCTTGTGCGAGTTGCGAGGTGGTGTTTTAAAAATTTGGCCTGGTAGCTCAGTCGGTAGAGCAGAGGATTGAAAATCCTTGTGTCGGTGGTTCGATTCCGCCCCGGGCCACCAAATATTAATGACAAATGCCCGATCCGTTCGGGCATTTGTTTTTCACGACACATCAACATCCATGAGCGAACTCGCAGGTGACGATTCGATAGGCACTCCAGATGCAGCAACTGCCGATGCTGTCATTTCGCGCGAGGTCAAGCGCCGCCGCACCTTCGCCATCATCTCCCACCCCGACGCGGGCAAGACCACGCTGACCGAGAAGCTGCTGCTGTTCGGCGGCGCGATCCAGATGGCGGGCACGGTGAAGGCGCGCAAGAGCGGGCGCCATGCGACTTCGGACTGGCTGGAAATCGAAAAGCAGCGCGGCATTTCCGTTGCCAGCTCGGTGATGCAATTTACCTACGATAATTGCGTGATCAACCTGCTCGACACTCCCGGCCATCAGGATTTCTCCGAAGATACCTACCGCGTGCTGACCGCCGTTGATGCGGCGGTGATGGTGGTGGATGCGGCCAAGGGCGTGGAAGCGCAGACCATCAAGCTGCTCGAAGTGTGCCGCTTGCGCCACACGCCGATCATCACCTTCATCAACAAGATGGATCGCGAAGTGCGCGAACCGCTGGAGGTGCTGGACGAGATCGAATCGGTGCTGAAGATAAACTGCGCGCCGGTGACCTGGCCTATCGGCATGGGCAAGCGCTTCCGGGGCGTGTACCACCTGCTGAACGACGAAGTGATGCGTTTCACTCCCGGCGAAGAGAAAGCCGACCAAGAAGTCGAAGTACTGAAAGGCGCGCAGATCGACAAGCTGAGCGAGCAATGCCCGAGCGAGATGCAGACCATGCGCGACGAAACCGGGCTGGTCATGGGCGCGGGCGCATCGTTCGACTTGCAGGAATTCCTCAAGGGCCAGCAGACGCCGGTGTTCTTCGGCTCCGGCATCAACAACTTCGGCGTGCGTGAAGTGCTGCGCGCGCTGGTCGACTGGGCGCCGCCGCCGCTGGCGCGCGAAACCGACAAGCGCATGGTGCAGCCGACCGAGCCCGCGTTCACCGGCTTCGTGTTCAAGATCCAGGCCAACATGGACCCGAACCACCGCGACCGCATCGCCTTCATGCGCGTGTGCTCGGGCCGTTACAGCTCGGGCATGAAGGTGAAACATCGCCGCACCGGCAAGGAGATGAAGCTGGCCAACGCGGTCACCTTCATGGCCAACGAGCGCGCGCGGCTGGACGAAGCCTATGCGGGCGACATCATCGGTGTGCACAACCACGGCCAGTTGCAGATCGGCGACGTGCTGACCGAGGGCGAGGCGCTCACCTTCAAGGGCATCCCCTACTTTGCGCCGGAACTGTTCAGCCGCGCGCGACTGCGCGATCCGATGAAGGCCAAGCAGTTGGAGAAGGGCTTGCGCCAGCTCGGCGAAGAAGGCGCAGTGCAAGTATTCGCGCCTTTGCTGGACAATACGCCCCTGATCGGTGCGGTCGGACAGTTGCAATTCGAAGTAGTCGAGCACCGCCTGAAATCGGAATACGGCGTGGATGCGGTGTTCGAACGCGCCGGCATCCACACCGCACGCTGGGTGACCTGCACTGACGCCGCACATCTAAGTGAATTCATCAAAGCTAATCAGGGGCGCCTGGCGAAGGATGTGGACGGCAACTACGCCTACCTCGCCGATACCGGCGTGAACTTGCGCCTCGCGCAGGAGCGCTGGCCTAAGGTGCAGTTCCACGCGACGCGCGAGCACGGGCAGCAATTGCCGAGTGCATAACATACCTGCCGGTTCTGGTTGAAGACGGCGCGTTGCAGCGGGTTCAGTTGCGCCGTTTGGCGACGCCTGTTGTCGGCCCGGAAGAAATGGTCTTGCCGGCCTCGCCCAGCAAAAATTCCTTGAATGCTGCTGCGGCACCGGACAGGCGCTTGTTGGCGCGATGCACGACAAACCAATGGCGCAGCAGCGGAAAATCTTCGACATTGACGACGGCAAGCCGTTTGGTTTCCAGTTCCAGTTCGATGCTGTGCAACGACAGGATGCCCAATCCCATGCCGGCCCGCACGGCCTGCTTGATGGCTTCGTTGGTTTCCATTTCCATGCCGATGTGCGGCTGGATGCTGTGCTGCGCAAACACGCGCTCCATCGCGCTGCGCGTGCCTGAGCCTGGTTCGCGCGACAGGAATGTTTCCGGTGCAAGCTGGGAGAATCTGACGCGCTTGAGCCGGGCCAGCGGATGCTCGGGAGCGGCGATCACCACCAGCGGATTGTCCATGAACGGTTCAGCATCGATGTCCAGCCCTTCCGGCGGTCTCCCCATGACGGCAAGGTCGGTGCTGTTATCGGCGAGTTGCTTGAGCACAGCGGCACGGTTGGCGACTTGCAGGGTCACGTTGATGTTGGGGTGCAGCCGACAAAATTTCGCCAGCAGTTGCGGTGTGAAGTAGTTGGCGGTATTGACCACCGACAGCGTGAGCCTGCCTTTCCCCAGCCCTTTCATTTCGTCGAATACCACTTCCATTTCGGCGAGTTGTTGTGCGATGTTACGGCTGTAATGAAACAGCTCGCGCCCGGCTTCGGTGAGAAAAATTTTCTTGCCCATCTGCTCGAACAACGGCAGGCCGATATGCCCTTCCAGTTGCTTGATCTGCATGGACACTGCCGGCTGCGATAGGTATAGTTCTTCGGCGGCACGCGAGTAATTCAGGTGACTGGCCACCTTTTCGAAGACCTGAAGCTGACGCAGGGTAAAATTAAGCATAGCGAAATTATAGCAAACCATAAGCGTTTCTTATGGTATTGATAAAAACAATTGAATATTGTTTATACGTTGATGCGCCTATAGTGACAACCGTTGCAAGTTAAAACCAATCGTTAACACAGGAGACATGCTATGGATCAATCGAATCGCTACGCGGATCTGAGTCTGAAAGAAGAAGACCTGATCAAGGGCGGCAACCATATTCTGGTCGCTTACACCATGGAGCCTGCTGCGGGCGTCGGTTATCTGGAAGCGGCGGCGCATATCGCGGCGGAGTCCTCTACCGGCACCAACGTGGAAGTGAGCACCACCGACGATTTCACCAAGGGCGTGGACGCGCTGGTGTATTTTATCGACGAAGCCAAGGGCGTCATGAAGGTGGCTTATCCGAACGACCTGTTCGACCGCAACGTCACCGACGGGCGCGTGATGATTGTGTCCTTCCTCACCTTATGTATCGGCAACAATCAGGGCATGGGCGACATCGCGAATCTGCAAATGCAGGATTTCTACGTGCCGCCGCGCATGCTGCAATTGTTCGACGGCCCGGCCAAGGACATCTCCGACCTGTGGCGCATCCTCGGTCGCCCGGTCAAGGACGGCGGCTACATCTCCGGCACGATCATCAAGCCCAAGCTGGGACTGCGTCCGGAACCGTTTGCCAAGGCGGCTTACCAGTTCTGGCTGGGCGGCGACTTTATCAAAAATGACGAGCCGCAAGGCAACCAGGTATTTTGCCCGATCAAAAAAGTGCTGCCGCTGGTGTATGACTCGCTCAAGCGCGCCCAGGATGAAACCGGCCAGGCCAAGCTATTTTCGATGAACATCACCGCCGACGACCACTATGAGATGTGTGCCCGCGCCGACTTCGCGCTGGAAACCTTCGGCCCGGATGCGGACAAGGTGGCATTCCTGGTGGACGGTTACGTCGGTGGCCCCGGCATGATTACGACCGCACGCCGCCAATACCCGAGCCAGTATCTGCACTATCACAGAGCCGGGCACGGTGCGGTGACTTCGCCCTCTTCCAAGCGCGGCTACACCGCGTTTGTGCTGGCCAAGATGTCCCGTTTGCAAGGCGCTTCCGGCATCCACGTCGGCACCATGGGCTACGGCAAAATGGAAGGCGGCAAAGACGACCGCATCATCGCTTACATGATCGAGCGCGATTCCTGCACCGGCCCGTTCTACCATCAGGAATGGTATGGCATGAAGCCGACCACACCGATCATCTCCGGCGGCATGAATGCGCTGCGTCTGCCCGGTTTCTTCGAGAATCTCGGCCACGGCAACGTGATCAATACAGCGGGCGGCGGCTCTTACGGCCATATCGATTCTCCGGCGGCGGGCGCGGTTTCGCTGCGCCAGGCTTACGAATGCTGGAAAGCGGGCGCCGACCCGATCCAGTGGGCAAAAGAGCACAAGGAATTTGCACGCGCGTTCGAATCTTTCCCGAAAGATGCCGATAAAATATTCCCCGGCTGGCGCGAAAAACTGGGTGCGCACAAATAAACTTCGCATGTGCATGCTCCTCCCCATTCAAGGGGGAGGTTGGAAGGGGGATGGGGTAGCCACCGGTTAAACAACCCATCCCCACCCAACCCTCCCCTTGAAGGGGAGGGGGAAATAAACCAGCACGCCCCCAGCAAGTGGGGGCGTTTTGTTCACTGGGAGTAGCCATGACCGACAAAGACCAATACAAGATAAACAAAGAACCGTTCTATCAGGCACAAGGCGACGAGGTCGCGCTCTATGAAGCCGCCTATGCCGCGCGCCTGCCGGTAATGATCAAAGGCCCGACCGGCTGCGGCAAATCGCGCTTCGTCGAATACATGGCGTGGAAGCTGGGCAAGCCGCTGATTACCGTGGCCTGCAACGAAGACATGACCGCCAGCGATCTGGTCGGGCGCTACCTGCTCGACGCCAACGGCACGCGCTGGCTGGACGGCCCGCTGACC
Source organism: Gallionellales bacterium RIFCSPLOWO2_02_FULL_59_110 (assembly GCA_001801215.1). Classification (GTDB taxonomy): domain Bacteria; phylum Pseudomonadota; class Gammaproteobacteria; order Burkholderiales; family Gallionellaceae; genus Gallionella. The sequence continues at coordinate 12,474 of MGXA01000097.1, forward strand.
ACTGCCGCGCGCATCGGCGCGATCTGCTACCTCGACGAAATCGTCGAAGCGCGCCAGGACACCACGGTGGTGATCCACCCGCTGACCGACCACCGCCGTACGTTACCGCTGGACAAGAAGGGCGAGCTGCTCGAAGCGCACCCGGATTTCCAGATGGTGATTTCCTACAATCCCGGCTACCAGAGCCTGCTGAAGGATTTGAAGCAATCCACCAAGCAGCGTTTCACCGCGTTCGATTTTGACTATCCTTCTGCGCTGCTGGAGGCAGAAATTCTTTGCCAGGAAACCGGCATCGAGGCCGGGCTGTCCGCGCAACTGGTGATGATCGGCCAGGCGGCGCGCAACCTGAAAGGGCACGGTTTGGACGAGGGGATTTCCACGCGCCTGCTGGTGTATGCGGCAACGCTGATAAAGGGCGGTGTTAATCCGCGCGCCGCGTGCCGCATGGCGCTGGTGCGCCCGATCACCGACGACGCGGATATCCGCGATACGCTGGATCATGCGATCGACGCGGTGTTTGGCTAATTGCATTTGTAGCCGGAGGATAGGTACGTTTTTGTGCACACGCAGATTTGAAAATTTAGAGCGTAGCCCGGATGAAATGCAATGGAATCCGGGGCCTATCGGATACTCCTACTGCCCCCGTATTTCGCTTCGCTTCATCCGGGCAAATCTCTGCATGTTTGGCTACGGCTTGTTCGGCTTAGGATTTTCTCAAGCCTCCCTTAAATAGATCATGGAAACTGCAACCATACCCACTGAGCTGGAAGCCTACTGGAAGCAGCTTGACTGCGGCTTCCCGCGCGTCGAGCCGATGTTTGCCGATTGCATGCGCGAGGCATTGGCGGCGCTTTCCCGGCAGGGAGTAGATGCCTACATCGAACACGCGCGCTTCCTCGGCAAAATGGGGCGCGGTGCGGAGCCGATCCTGATCTTTCTGGAGAACTGGCCGACGGTGGCCAGGATGCTGGGTGAAGAGGCGCTGCCCGCCGTGATGGAATGCATCCGCAGGATGTGGAAATCTCCTAACGGCAATTCAATCACACCGTTCCTGCAAGCGTTGCCGGCTGCCGCGCGACGCCTGCAATCGCCGCAACAGCTGCACTGTTTTCTGGACATCGTGCTGGATTTCATGGAGCGCACCACCGGTTCGATCCACGGCATACACCAGACTTTCCCCAGCCCGGGGCTGCCGGAATTTTTCAAGCAGATTCCGCTGTTGCTCGGCCAGCTTTCCCTAGCGGGGCTGAAGGAGTGGGTGGAATATGGGGTGCGCTATTACAAGGATCACCCGGATCGGCAGATCGACTATTTCAGCTTGCAATCGGCGGACAGCCGCGCGGTGTTGCAGCGCGAGCGGCACGGTACGCTATTGGTGGACAACGAACGCAAGCTGGACATGTATTTGCGCGGATTATGGCATGACGAGCAGCAATTGATTCCCTATTCCACCGCATTCGACATATTGCGCCAGCCGGTTCCGTATTACGACAAGCTCGGCATCCGTCTGCCGGATGTGTATGACGACGCCCAAGAGGTTGCGGGCATAGACCGCTATCGCGCCGTGCTGGCGCATATTGCCGGGCATCGCCGCTGGACGACGGCCATTTTTGCCGACAACTTCAGCCCGTTCCAGCGCATGGCGGTGGAGTTTTTGGAGGACAGCCGCGTGGAATATCTGGCGCTGCGCGAATATCCCGGCCTGCGCCGCATCTTCATGGCCTTGCACCCCATCCCCGCCGAAGATGCCTGTAACCCGGAACAGGAATCCGGCGTGCGCCATCGCCTGGCGATGCTGTCGCGCGCCATTCTCGATCCGCAGCACTCCTATAAAAACCCGCATATCGTCGAGTTTGCACAGCGCTTCCGCGACCTGATGCGGCAAGGCGATTCCAGCACTTCGGAGATGGCCGAGCTGGCGGTGGCCTTCGTCGCAAAAACCCGTCGTCAGAGCGACCAGCTCGCCCAAATCCATTTCACGGATACGGTGGTGGATTACCGCGACGACAACCGGCAGATGTGGAAATTCATCGAGGAGGGCGACGAGGAAGAAGCCTTCGACGCGCCGCGCAAAATCGAGCCGGGCGAGGAAATCACCGGCCTGCCGCCGCGCCATTACCACGAGTGGGATTACCTCAACCAGAGCTATCGCCCGGACTGGGTGAGCGTGTATGAAGCCTTGCACCCGCCCGGCAATGCGGCGGACATCGACCGGCTGTTGGCCAAACACGGCGCATTGGCCAAGCAGCTGAAGAAGATGCTCGACCTGCTCAAGCCGCAGGAAAAGGTGCGCATCCGCTACCAGGAAGACGGCAGCGAGCTGGATCTGGATGTGGCACTGCGCTCGCTGATCGACTACAAGAGCGGCGCGACACCCGACCCGCGCATCAACATGAGCCACCGGACCAGCGGGCGCAGCATCGCGGTGATGCTGCTGCTGGATTTGTCCGAGTCTCTCAACGAATCGGTGTTCGCAGGGATGGGCGGCAAGCCGCCCAACTCGCAAAAGGCCTCGGGCAGCGATCAGACCATCCTGGAATTGAGCCAGGAAGCGGTGTCGCTGCTGGCCTGGGCGATCGAGAAGCTGGGCGACCCGTTCGCCATCGCCGGTTTTCATTCCAATACGCGCCACGACGTGCGCTATCTGCACATCAAGGGGTACAGCGAACGCTGGGGCGACCCGGTGAAGGGGCGGCTCGCGGCAATGCAGGCCGGCTATTCCACGCGCATGGGGGCAGCGATGCGCCATTCGGCGCACTATCTGGAACAGCAGCAGGCCGATAAAAAATTGATGCTGATCCTCACCGATGGCGAACCATCGGACATCGACAGCAAGGACGGCAGGTTGCTGATCGAGGATGCGCGCCAGGCGGTAATAGAGCTGGATCGGCAAGGCATTTATGCCTATTGCATCAACCTCGACCGCAAGGCGGACGATTATGTCGCAGACATTTTTGGCAAGCAGTACACCATCATCGACCGGGTGGCGCAGTTGCCCGAGAAGTTGCCGCAGCTGTTTATTTCATTGACGAAATAGGCCAGTAACGTAGCCCGCATGAAGCGCAGCGCAATGCGGGGTGAGAACGATGGCCACGATTGTTTCCCGGATTCCACTTCGTTCCATCCGGGCTACGTTATTGACCAAATAGCCGTATGGGGCAAGGCAGCAAAGTTATATAATTCAACAACCTTAAGAGGAAAATAGCATGAGCAAAAGCCTGATCCAGTTCATCATCGAGGAACAGCGCACCATTCCAGGTGCGACCGGCGATTTCACCGGCCTGATCAGCGATATCGTGATCGCCTGCAAGCAGATCGCGCACGATGTCAACAAGGGCGCGCTGATCGGCGTGCTGGGCAGCGCCGGAAGCGAGAACGTACAGGGCGAAACGCAGAAGAAGCTGGATATCATCACCAACGAAATCTTTATCAAGTCCACCGAATGGTCAGGCCATCTCGCGGCGATGGCTTCCGAGGAAATGGACGATGTCTATCACATCCCTGCCAGATATCCGAAGGGCAAGTATCTGCTGGTGTTCGACCCGCTCGACGGCTCATCCAACATCGACGTGAACATTTCCGTCGGCACGATCTTCTCGATCCTGCGCGCGCCCAAAGGCGTGGAAAACCCGACTGCGGAAGACTTCCTGCAACCCGGCACCACGCAGGCCTGCGCCGGCTACGCGCTGTACGGGCCTTCGACGATGCTGGTGATCACCAGCGGGCACGGCGTGAACGGCTTCACGCTGGACAGCGACATCGGCGAATTCATGCTGACCCATCCCGACATGACCATTCCCGCGGACACGCTGGAATTCGCCATCAACGCCTCCAACGAGCGTTTCTGGGAAAAACCGGTGCAGCGCTACGTCGACGAGTGCATCGCGGGCAAGAACGGGCCGCGCGGCATCAACTTCAACATGCGCTGGATTGCATCGATGGTGGCCGAGGTGCACCGCATCCTGATCCGCGGCGGTGTGTTCATGTACCCGAAGGACACCAAGGATCCCAGCAAAGCCGGCAAACTGCGCCTGCTGTACGAAGCCAACCCGATGTCCTTCATCGTCGAGCAGGCGGGCGGCATGGCTTCCACCGGCTACGAGCGCATCATGGACGTCAAACCTTCCGGCCTGCATCAGCGCGTGCCGGTGATCCTCGGCTCGAAGAACGAGGTCGAGCGCATCGTGCGCTATCACAAGGAGGCATAAAAATGGACCAGCCGCTGGTTTCAATCGTTATGGGCAGCGCCAATGATTGGGAGATCATGCAACAGGCCGCGCGCGCTTTGCAGGATTTCGGCATCGCTTACGATGCGCGGGTGATTTCCGCGCATCGCTCCCCCGATCTGCTGTTCGATTACATCAAGGAAGTCAGCGCACGGGGCGCGCAGTGCTTCATTGCCGGTGCCGGCGGCGCGGCGCACCTGGCCGGCGTGATTGCCGGGAAAACCACGCTGCCGGTGCTGGGCGTGCCGATACCGTCCAAGTACCTGAAGGGGATGGACTCGCTGTTGTCCATCGTACAAATGCCCAAGGGCATCCCGGTAGCGACCTTCGCAATCGGTGAAGCGGGCGCGGCAAATGCCGGATTGTTTGCTGTTGCCATGCTGGCGTTGCACGATGCTCAACTGGCGCAGAAGTTGGCCGAGTACCGCAAAAAACAGGCTGAGACAATTGCTGCGACTACGTTGCCAGTTTTAACGTAAAAGCGCGACGCTCCGTGCTCATGCCGAATGTGACATTACCAGGAGGGAAGTTGTGAAAAATACGATTCAGCAATTTAACCAGAAACTGCTTTTGCTGGCGGAACATATCGGCCTGCTGGTAATCGCCTTCGCCACGGCGGTTGCGATGGCCGCAGAGGTCATGGTCATGGTGAATGCGATGCAGGTGACCCTGGCCGACCTGCTGCTGCTATTCCTCTACTTGGAAGTGTTTGCCATGGTCGGCGCATATTACCGATCCGGCAAGCTGCCGGTGCGCTTCCCGCTCTATATCGGCATGGTGGCGCTGGCGCGCTACCTTATATTGGACATCAAGGGCATGGAGGATTGGCGCATGCTTGCCATAACCGGCTCGATCCTGCTGCTGACGGTGGCGGTGCTGGTAGTGCGCTTCGGCCATGTGCACTACCCATACCCCAACGACGAATAGGCTTGCTGGGCACGTTTTTTGTGCCCGCGGTTAGCGAAGTTATTTGCGCGTTGGCACAAAAAACATGCCCCCCTACTTGATCTAATTTTTCAGGATTAATTGTTTTAAAAATATTATGGCTACTCCAATACTCCAATCCGACATTAAGAGCTTGCCGCTGTTGCACCGCGGCAAGGTGCGCGATCTCTATGAGGTAAATGCGCAGCATTTGCTGATCGTGCAAACCGACCGCCTGTCCGCCTTCGACGTGATTTTGCCCGACCCGATTCCGGGCAAGGGCGAAGTGCTGACCAGGGTCTCGAATTTCTGGTTCGACAAGCTGCGCCACGTCATCCCGAATCACCTGACCGGCATTGCGCCGGAATTTGTGGTTAACGGCGAGGATGAACAAGCGCAGGTAAAAAACCGCGCTTTCGTCACCCGTAAGCTCAAGCCGTTGCCGATCGAGGCGATTGTGCGCGGCTACCTGGCAGGCTCCGGCTGGAAGGATTATCAGAAGTGCGGCTCGGTCTGCGGAATTAAATTGCCCGCCGGCCTGCGCGAGGCCGAAAAGCTGCCGCAGCCGCTGTTCACGCCTTCCACCAAGGCTGCGGCAGGCGCTCACGACGAAAATATTTCCTTTGCGCAGGCCGTCGAATTGCTCGGCGAGGCGCGCGCCAGCGAAGTGCGCGATGCGGCGCTAACGCTCTATACCGAAGCGGCGGATTATGCGGCAGGCAAGGGCATCATCATCGCCGACACCAAGTTTGAATTTGGCGTGGACGAAGCGGGCAAGCTGTACCTAATCGATGAGGCGCTCACGCCGGACTCTTCGCGTTTCTGGCCTGCAGATCAATACCACGTCGGCAGCAATCCGCCGAGTTTTGACAAACAGTTCGTGCGCGACTGGCTGGAAACTTCCGGCTGGAACAAGCGGCCGCCCGCACCGCACGTCCCTCCCGACGTGCTGCAAAAAACCGCCGACAAATACCGCGAAGCTGCACGGCGCCTGACCGGCGCATGAGTCCGCCCGCATGAGCTCTCCGGGACAGCTTATCGAAGGATTTTCACGTTTTCGCCGGAGACATTACGCCAGAGACGGTGCGCTGTTCCACGAACTGGTCGAACGGGGCCAGATGCCCGAAATACTGGTGGTCGCCTGCTGCGATGCGCGCGTCGATCCGGCTTTGGTGCTGGATTGCGCGCCGGGCGATCTGTTTGTCATCCGCAATGTCGCCAACCTGGTTCCCCCCGCCGAAAACCAAGGGCACTATCATGGCACCAGCGCTGCACTGGAGTTCGGAGTACGCAAGCTGAATGTCGGACACATTATCGTGCTGGGGCATGCGCATTGCGGCGGCATTCATGCCTTGCTGGAAGGCGATACGCACAAAGAAGCCGCGTTCATCGCGGAATGGATGGGGATCGCCGCTGCCGCGCGGGAGCAGGTAAACCGGGAATTTCCTGATGCCGGCAGCGTAGCGCGCCAACGCGCCTGCGAACAGCAAGCGATACTGGTTTCGCTGGCTAACCTGATGACTTTTCCCTGGATACGCGAGCGCGTCGAACAAGCCACCCTCGCGTTGCACGGCTGGTATTTCGATATCGAACGCGGCGAACTGCTGGGCTACAATGCGGCTACCCGCCGGTTTGAAATGCTGTAATTACTTGCCGGTCAATGCCTTGTAGCGCGCCTTTTCGGCATCGTAGCGCGCATCCAGCGCCGCTTTTTCTGCCTGCACTTTCTCCAAGTCACGCTGCAATTTGTCCAGTCGTTTTTGCGATTCATCGAGGTCTTGCTGTAAAGATGGCGGGATTTTCTTGCCCGCCGCATTGTAGCCGTCTGTCTCTTTTTTCAGCCCGGCCAGATTGGCTTCGACCATTTTCAACTGAGAGCTGATACTGTTGACGCGCGCATCTACCTGCTGCAGATTGCGGCTGCGCGCCAGGTCGATTTCCTTCACGTTGCTGTAGGTGTTGAGCAGCGCGTTGTCATGGCGTTTTTGCTCCAGCGCAGCTTCTTTCTCTTCGCGTTCTTTCGCATCCGCCAGCTCCTTGGCGCGCTGTTCATCAGGGGTCAGCTTTTCCTCTTTCTTGATCGTGCGCCCGGACTTGTCCAGTTCAACGCGATCCTTGCCGGCATATTGCGGGGGGATGGTTTCGCCATAATGCGTGACACCCTGATCGTCCACCCATTTATACAGCTTGGCCGCTGCAGGCAGGCTGAAAACGAGGCCGGCGATCAAGGCAATGGCAAAATTAAGTCGGGTCATTTTTTACTCCATAAAGCTCGCGATAGGATTGTACGGCTGCCAGATTCTGCATCATGTCCGCCTCGCCCTGCAAATAGCCGAGCAAGTCATCCAGCGTAGCGATGGACACCACCGGAATGCCATAGTTGCATTGCACCTCTTGCGCGGCGGAAAGTTCGCCTTGCCCGCGCTCCAAGCGGTCCAGCGCGATCACCACCCCGCAAGGCCGGGCGCCTGCCGCGCGGATCAGTTCGATGGACTCGCGCACCGAGGTGCCGGCGGAGATCACGTCGTCGACGATCAATACCCGGCCCTGCAACTTTGCGCCGACCGTCGTGCCGCCCTCGCCGTGATCCTTGGCCTCCTTGCGGTTATAGCTGTAAGGGACATTGCGCCCCTGCTCGTCCAGCGCAATCGCCGTTCCCGCCGCGAGCGGGATACCCTTGTAGGCCGGGCCGAACAGCATGTCGAACGGCAGCTCTGAAGCAAGGATGGCCTGCGCGTAGAACTGCGACAGATTTCTCAGCGCGGCGCCATCGTTGAACAATCCGGCATTGAAGAAATACGGCGACAGGCGCCCGGCCTTGGTTTGGAATTCGCCGAAACACAGCACTTTCTGCTGCACGGCAAAGCGGATGAAGTCTTGTCTGAAATTGAACATGGCGATTGGGGCAGGTTGGGGCGACGGTGGCCATTATAATGGTGCGCCTTCGATTAACGGGGATTTTCATGCGCGTCGTTACGCTCAACCTGAACGGCATCCGTTCGGCGGCCGGTAAAGGCTTTTACGAATGGCTGGCGCAGCAGGAGGCAGATGCCGTCTGCCTGCAAGAACTCAAGGCGCAGGCAGCGGATATGACCGCGCAGATGCTCGCGCCGCCCGGCTATCACGGTCATTTTCATTATGCGCAGAAGAAAGGCTATAGCGGCGTCGGCATCTACACCAGGCATGAACCGGATGCAGTCATCGAAGGGTTGGGCCTGCCAAAGTTCGATTGCGAAGGGCGTTACATCGAAGCGCAACTCGGCAACTTGAGTATTGTGTCGGTTTATCTTCCCTCCGGCTCCAGCGGCGCAGAGCGGCAGGCGGTGAAGTTCAAATTCATGGAGGCCTTTCTGCCGCATTTGCGGGAGCTGCGCGCCAGCGGGCGCGAGGTGGTGGTATGCGGCGATTGGAACATTGCACACCGGGAAATCGACCTGAAAAACTGGCGCGGTAACCGCAAGAACTCCGGCTTCCTGCCCGAAGAGCGTGCCTGGCTGACGGCTTTATTCGACGAAACCGGGTTCGTCGACGTGTTCCGCCGCGTTCACCCGGAACTGGAGGCCTACACCTGGTGGTCGAACCGCGGCCGGGCATGGGATAAGGATGTCGGCTGGCGCATCGACTACCAGATCGCCACGCCCGGCATCGCCGCCAGTGCTTGCGCAGCGTCTATCTACAAGGAGCAACGCTTTTCAGATCACG
>MGXA01000098.1 GCA_001801215.1 Gallionellales bacterium RIFCSPLOWO2_02_FULL_59_110
GTCAGCAGTTCCTGCCAGCGCGAGAGGCGGTTGGTACCTGTCGATTTGTTGGAGCCGCCGGCGGTGGTGCCGGCCCAGATGCCCTGGCTGTTGAAGCTGAATACGGGCGATAAATCCTGCCGGCGCGAGGCGGGGAGGATGTCGCCGACCAGGTTATCGAGAATCTGCGGCTCCGCATCCGCGCTGCTGTAATAGGCCAGCACCATGTGCGCCTGGGTGATGTTGCTGGCGGCTCCGCCAATTTTGGCCTTGACGTAGATCAGCCGCAACTGTGACATCTCCACGCCGGAGGCGAGCAGGGTGAAGTATTTGGCGATGGCGAAATCCTCGCAATCTCCTTTGCCGTGCCCCAGCGTTTCCATCGGGGTCGCCCAGTAGTCGCTTTGTTTCCATGCCTCCGTATCTTCCGTGAACTGGATGCGCCGGTTGAAGAACTCGTTGGCCTTGTGGAGTTTTTGCTCCGGGCTGGCAATGTCCCGGGTTTCCGTCACCAGCTTCTGCCAATCGCGGAGTTTTTGCGCCGACGCCGCGCCGAAGCGCTGGGTGATGGCGTTCATGAGCTTGCCCGCATCAAAGCCGACCGCATGCGCCAGCGAAAGGAGCAGCGTTGCGGCGGCGAGCAGCGCCAGTACCCGGCAAATTCTCGAACGGGGCGTCAAGATGGAAAGGCAGAGTTTAATGGGAGCATGGCGTTTTGCACTGCTGTTTTTACAGCGTACCTCATGCGTTGCACTAAATCCAGACGCTTTACGTATCCGCTGGTTGAGTATAGAGTTGCCGACATTTTTCCACCTTTCTGGCGCAAATTGTAAAGCAATCGATGATAAAGAGGAGCGTTATAGCGTCGATATTTCTGGCGTGGGTTTGTCTGTGCGCCGCTCCGGCCAGGGGCGATACGCTGGCGGACATTGCACAGAAGGCAGTGCTGAAAAACCCCGAGGTGCTGGCGCGCTGGCATAACTTCCGGGCGGCAAGCAAGGAAATCGACGTTGCCAGAGGCCTCTATCTCCCCAGCGTCGATTTGTCGGCGGGCGGCGGGCGGGAGCGCAACCAGTCCGTATTCGATACCACGACGCTGAATCGCAATAATGTCACGTTAACGCTGTCGCAAATGCTGTATGACGGATCTGCCGTGCGTAACGAAGTCGGCCGCCTGACCAACTCGCAATTGACCCGCTACTACGAGTTGTTGGACGCTTCGGAAAATGCCGCGCTCGAGGCGGCACGCGCTTATCACGACGTGTTGCGGCATCGCAGGCTCTTTGCGCTCACCGAGGATAATTACGTCACCCATCGCACGGTGTTTGAGCAAATTCAGCAAAAAGTGCAGGCTGGCGTTGGACGCCGCGTCGACCTGGAACAGGCGGCCGGCCGATTGGCGCTGAGCGAGTCCAACATGGTGGCGGATAACGCCAACGTGCATGATGCGAGTGCCCGCTTCCAGCGCATTATCGGCGAACTTCCGCCAGCAGTGCTGGAGGATTCGACTTTCCTGGGCGACATGGTTGTGCAGAATGCCGCCGCCGCGCATCTTTCCGTTGCCGTCGATTTACATCCTGCCGTTCTGGCGGCGGTGGAAAACGTGCGCGCTGCCCGCTACGACCTTGACGCGCGCAAGGCAAGATACCAGCCCAGAGTGGATTTTCGCCTTTCCCAGATGCGCAACAGCAATGTTGGCGGGATTGCGGGCAAGAACAGCAACGCCGCAGCCGAGGTGGTGATGAACTGGAACCTGTTCAGCGGCGGGTCGGATAGTGCGCGGGTGGAGCAATACCTCGAGCGCCTGGATGCTGCCAGATATCAGCGCGACAAGGTTTGCCGCGACATACGCATGATTCTGGCAATTGCTTACAACGATGTGTCCAAGCTGCAGGAGCAGCTTAATTTCCTGGGGCAACACCGCATGTCGATCGAGAAAGCGCGTGGCGCTTACCAGAAGCAGTTCGAGATCGGCCAGCGCAGCCTGCTCGACCTGCTGGACACGGAAAATGAACTGTTTCAAGCCAGGCGCAGCTACGTCAATGCCGAACATGATCTTGCCACTTCTCATGCGCGCACGTTTGCCGGCATGGGGCGGCTGGTCAGTTCATTGGGGCTGACGCTTCTGGAAACCGCTGAATTGCCGGAGTTGTTGGGCGCCAATTCGGATGGGCCGGAAAGCTGTCCGCCGGAAGCGCCTCTTGCGCTCAATATCAGGAAGGCGGAACTGGACGCTCGCGCGATTGCAGCAGCGAAACCGCCTGAGCCACCCGAGCCGCCTGCGGGGGCGGATAGCACCGCGCCACCAGCCACAGCACCCGTTGTCCCCGATGTATCCGTCAAGCCGTTAGCGCCTGTGCAGGACGCCAGGGCAGCAGCCGAAAAAGTACGACTACCGCAACTCCCGGACGATGCGCCAGCCGAAAAAATCAAAGAGAGTAAGGGCGAGGCTGCGCGCGTCAAGGCCGGGAAGGATGCCGAGGGTCAGGCAGAAAAACGGGCAGAGGCAGAAACACCGCAAGCTGCGCAGGCGGAAGCGGAACGCCTGAAGGCCGAGCAGGAAGCACGGGTGGCAGCAGAAGAAAAAGCGAGGCAGGCAGCGCAAGCCGAAGCGGAAAAACGGGCAGAAGCAGAAACCCGGAAAGCCGCGCAGGCGGAAGCGGCACACCTGAAGGCCGAGCAGGAAGCACGGGTCGTAGCAGAAGAGAAAGCGAGGCAGGCAGCGCAAGCCGAAGCGGAAAAACGGGCAGAAGCAGAAACCCGGCAAGCCGCGCAGGCGGAAGCGGCACGCCTGAAGGCAGAGCAGAAAGCACGGGTGGCAGCAGAAGAAAAAGCGAGGCAGGCAGCGCAAGCCGAAGCGGAAAAACGGGTCGCAGCAGAAGCCCGACAAGCCGTACAGGCGGAAGCGGAACGCCTGAAGGCCGAGCAGGATGCACGGGCGGCAGCGGAAGAAAAAGCGAGGAAGACGGCGCAGGCCGAAGCGGAAAAACGGGCAGAGGCAGAAGCCCGGCAACAAGCTGCGCAGGCTGAAGCTGCATACCTGAAGGCCGAGCAGGAAGCGCAGTCGGCGGAAGAAAAAGCGATACAGGCGGCGCAAGCTGAAGCGGAACAACAGGACGAGGCAGAAACCCGGCAAGCTGCGCAGGCGGAAGCGGCATACCTGAAGGCTGAGCAGGAAGCGCAGGCGGCAGAAGAGAAAGCGCAGCAAGAGGACGAAGCAGGAATGGTGAAATCTGAAGCCAAAGAAGAATTTGGTGCTGAAGTTTCTTCAACAGCGACAGGCAAGGGGCAAGCCGATGGAGTGGACTGGTCAGGCAAGCAGTTTTGGCTGGTAGAAATGCACGAAATACTTGAACGCGATGCCGTTGCTGCGGCATGGCGAAATTTGCGCACACGTTTTTCCAATCAGATGAAAAACAGGACGATTATCCCGCGCCTGCAAGGCGGGGGGAGCGGTGCAGGCAAAAAGCAAGCTCCCAGATATCAATTATTCATTGCCGATTTTCCTGAAAAACAAATTGCCGAAGAGTTCTGCGCGATGTTGCGCCTCGAGCAGCATCGTTGCGGCATCTTGCCGTCGCGGTCGCTTGCGGAGAGAAATGTTTTGAATGCGACTTCAGCGGGCGCCCGCGACGGGTTTTAAAAGTCGGCGGTTTGCAACAGCCAGCCCAGTGCGCCCAGCGCACTGAAGAAGATCACCACATGCGCCCATGACCAGAACAGGTAGCGGCGCGACAGCCTCTCGGGCGTAAGATTGCTGATCAGGAATAGTTTGCCGTCGCGCGGCTGGCCGATGATGTGGAGATCAGGCTGCGCGTGGGCTTCGCGCTTCAATTTGGCCACCTCGCGTTTGGCGGCCTGGCGCGCCAGCATCCATTCCTGCATGTCCAGTTCCCCGTCGCCGTTCAGGTCAAAGCGCGCGTGCAGCGTAGGCTTGTCCCGCTTCCATTCGGCGAGCATTTCATTGAGTACCGCACGGCTGTCGAATTCCACCGCGCCGCCGCGCGTGCGGAACTCGCCGATGACATACAGATAGTCGCTGTGGATGAGTTTCCATTCGGTGTAGCGGAACTCGCCGTCCTGCCATTGTTCGTAGTGTTTGGTGATGATCTCGGCGTGATCCGGATCAACCACGCAATCGCCCGTGTCGTCGCGCAACACGAACGAATCTCCGCTCTCGCCGCTGTCGACCATCCGCCAACTGTGCCCGTCCTTGGTTTCGTGGCGCATTTCGATCTTGTAGCGATACCACAGGCAGGGCAGCAGATGGAATTTGCTGAGCAGCGGCGAATCGCCGAACGGCCTGCCGCGTCCAATCAATTCGACGTAGCCTTGTGCGGCAGAGGCGACCTTGGAGGTAGGCGTGTCGCGCACCATGCGCAATCTGTGCAGCGCCGACAGCCAGGCGAAGAAGCTGAGGGCGGCCATGACGGACAGGCAGCCCAGCCAGCCCTCGCGCGATTCCATATAAATGCCGGCGAACAGCAGCAGCAACTGCGCGCCGGACGTGACCAGTTGCGCATATTCGCGGCGCAGCCTGACCAGCATGGCAGTCTAACTGGAGACTCGCACAGCGAGACGTTTGCTTCCTCTCCTGCCGGGGTTGAAAAGAGCCTTTCTCGTTTGCCTCATCACCCGCTGGCGGGAGAGGATCGAGGAGAGGGATTTTCCACCGGGAGAGGATTGATGAGAGGGAATGGGCATGGCGGGTTTCATTATCATGGGAGCAGTCAACTTCATGCCAGTTAACTGAAAAGCTGCTTCATGTCCACATCCGCCTTTTCGCTGGAGGAGAATTCCAGCAGCGGCTTCTCGCCGAAATTGAACGTCTTGGCGATGAGGCTGGCGGGGAAAACTTCGATCTGCACGTTGTTGATGTTCACCGCTTCGTTATACAACTCGCGGCGGTCGGCGATGCCGTTCTCCAGCGAAGTGATGCGCGTCTGCAACTGCATGAAATTTTCGTTTGCCTTCAGCTCCGGATAGGCTTCTGCCACCGCGAAAATGTTGCCTAGCCCCATGCGCAGCATGCCTTCCGCCTGCCCCAGCGCCGGGATGTCCTGCTGCTGGCGCGCGGCCTGCACCTGTGAGCGCGCCTCGATGACCTTTTGCAGCGTGGCCTGCTCGAACTGTTTGTATTGCTTGCACACCTCGACCAGCTTGGGCAGCTCGTCGTGGCGCTGCTTGAGCAGCACGTCGATGTTCGCCCATGCCTTGGCGACCGCATGCTTGACGTTGACCAGATGGTTGTACAAGCTGATGCTGTAGATCAGCAGGACAGCGATGACGCCAAAAAAAATCAGTGTTCCCACGGGGGCTCCTTATGTTCTGGTAAAGGGAGTGCTGCCAGACAGTATGCTAATGCAAAACCGGATATACGTTAATCGGTATTTTTAATCGGTATTTTCGGGGGGTGGCGTATCGTTCAGGCTGATCTGCGCCCGCGCGTTACCCTCTGAAAGCCTGTGGCAATCTTGCGGGGAGATTGCTCGGTGCCATGCCGGGGTTATTTGATCCGCATCCCCGGCTGCGCGCCGTCATCCGGGCTGAGGATGAACAGGCCGGGCGCCTCGCCGGAAGCCGCCAGCACCATGCCCTCCGACATGCCGAACTTCATCTTGCGCGGCGCGAGGTTGGCGACCATCACCGTCATACGGCCTTTCAGCTTCTCGGGATTGTAGGCCGACTTGATGCCCGCGAACACCGTACGCGGCTTCTCCTCGCCGATGTCCAGCGTTAGTTTCAGCAGCTTTTCCGCACCCTCCACATGCTCCGCGTTGACGATCTTCGCCACGCGCAGATCGACCTTCATGAAGTCGTCGATGGAGATGGTTTCGGCGACGGGCGAAATCCCCCCTAGCCCCCCTTTTGCAAAGGGGGGAACAGTCGATGCTGCTCCGCTCGCCAGTGCCGCTTCCCCCCCCTTCGGCGAAGGGGGGCTGGAGGGGATAGCTTGCGAGGGGGCGTGGTGTTGCTGCGCTTCGGCGTGGCGTTGTTGCGAATGCGATTCTGGCACGGGTTTCAGGCTTTCCTGGTTGGCGGCGACCATCGCTTCGATCAGTTTGGGGTCGAGGCGGGTCGCGAGGTGTTTGTATTCATTGATGCGATGACCAGCGGGCAAGAGTGTCTGCGCATCATCCCATTTGAGCGGCGGGATGTTAAAAAATGCCTCGACGTTTTCAGCGAGCATGGGCAACACGGGTTTCAAATATAGGGTGAGTAGCCGGAAAGCATTTAAAGCATTAGCGCAAATGTCTTTCAGATTATCATCTTCAGCGGGGTTGTCGACTCGTTTTGCAACAGCCCAAGGTTCTTTTTCAGCAATGTACCGATTAGTTTCATCAGCCAGAGCCATAATCAAACGTAAGGCTTTTCCAAAATCTCTTTGCTCGTAAGCTGAGGCAATTTCTTCCGAGGAACGCATAAGCTTCTTTAGTCCATCCCAAAAAGGCTTCTCACGCTTTCCATTCATATCTTCGATCCATCTTTGATGGATAAGCGGAATTTCCCCATTGAAAATTTTATTTACAAACCCCGCGCACCGGCTCGCAATGTTGATGTACTTCCCGATCAAATCGCTGTTCACCTTCGCCACAAAATCCTCAAGGTTCAGGTCGATGTCCTCCATTGTGCCGTTGAGCTTGGCGGCGTAGTAGTAGCGCAGGTATTCGGTGTTCTTGATGTGGTCGATATAGCTGCGCGCGGTGATGAAGGTGCCGCGCGATTTGCTCATCTTCTCGCCGTTCACGGTGAGGAAGCCGTGCGCGAACAGTTTGGTCGGGGTGCGGTAGCCGGCGTGTTGCAGCATCGCGGGCCAGAACAGCGCGTGGAAATACAGGATGTCTTTGCCGATGAAGTGGTACAGCTCAGTCGCAACCACACTCGGGGTGTCTGCGTTGTTGGCCGCGTCGGCGGCTCCTAGTCTACCTACAGGTATGCCAGCGTCGCCGCCTCCTTGCCGCCTAGCATCCATCCCCGAGTCTGGCTGCGACTGCGGCAACCAATATTCGTCGAAGTTGATGGGATGCCCTTCCCTGTTTTCGCGGTCACAGAATTGCTTGAAGCTGCCCATATATCCGACCGGCGCATCCAGCCATACATAGAAGTACTTGTCCTCCGTGCCGGGAATCTTGAAGCCGAAATACGGCGCGTCGCGCGAGATGTCCCAGTCGGTCAGCTTGTTCTCGCCTTCCGCGCCCAGCCATTCCTGCATCTTGTTGGCAGCTTCGGGTTGCAGCGAGCCGCTGCGCGTCCACTGGCGCAGGAACTGCTGGCAGGTGTCGGCGGAGAGCTTGAAGAAATAATGGTCGGAGTTGCGCAGTTCCGGCTTGGCGCCGGACACGGCGGAATAAGGTTCGATCAGATCGGTGGGCGCGTAGGCCGCGCCGCAGGCTTCGCAGTTGTCGCCGTACTGGTCCTTGGCGTGGCACTTGGGGCATTCGCCCTTGATGAAACGGTCCGGCAGGAACATGTTTTTGACCGGGTCGTAATACTGCTCGATGGAGCGCACCTCGATCAGCCCCTTGTCCTTGAGGGTGGCGTAGATGGTCTCGGCGCATTGCCGGGTCTCGTCCGAGTTGGTCGAGCCGTAGTTGTCGAATTCGACGTGGAACGCGGCGAAATCGTCGTAATGCTCCTGCCATACCCGCGCGATCAGTTGCTCCGGCGTGATGCCTTCCTTCTCGGCGCGCAGCATGATCGGCGTGCCGTGGGTGTCGTCGGCGCACACGTAGTGGCAGGTAGTGTCAGCCTGCATCTTTTGGAAGCGCACCCAGATGTCGGTCTGGATGTATTCGACGAGATGGCCGAGGTGGATGCTGCCGTTGGCGTAGGGCAGGGCAGAGGTGACGAGGATTTTTCGGGTCATGTTGCGTGTTCCTTGAATAAGGCGCGATTGTAGCAAACCCCACGCGTTATCGCGGAATTGGGTAAAATTGCGCCCGTTGAATTTCAAGGAGAAGCGGGAAGGGAGAAGAGGGAAGAGGGAAGGGTAAGTGCGGTTTGGCTTTTACTCTTCTCCCTTTACCCTTCTCCCTTCTCCAAAAGGCATGAGCATCAGGTCGGATAAATGGATGCGTCGTATCGCGCAATTGCCGTTTTGTGAAAGCGGTGGGAGCCATGCGCGGGCTGCGGCCCTGCCGGGAATCTGACTCCCATGGCGCACCGTAAGAAAATTGTCTGGCGTTCTCCCCAGGGCGACGTCATCGCCTGCGTGGAAAAGAACAAGGTGCTGCAGGAGAATCTTGCCGAGATTCGCCAGGTCTGCCAGGATGCACTGGAAGACGCCGTGCTGATGGGCTGCGACGAGCAGCAGTTCCGCGCGGTGCTGGCCGAGCTGGTGAATGGCCTGGAGAATTCCTATCCGCCGCAGGGCTAGGGCAGGCACAAAAATCCCTTCCTTCGCCTTGCAAATCTGCGACAATCCGCGCCAAATCGTTATTCCTTCCGAGAGTAAGCCATGAAATTCAGATTCCCTATCGTCATTATCGACGAAGACTTCCGTTCCGAAAACGCCAGCGGGCTGGGCATACGCGCGCTGGCGTCGGCGATCGAATCCGAGGGCATGGAAGTGCTCGGCGTGACCAGCTACGGCGACCTGACTTCGTTCGCGCAGCAGCAGAGCCGCGCATCGGCGTTTTTGCTGTCGATCGACGACGAGGAATTCGGCGCAGGCAGCCGGGAGGAAACCGAGGTCGCGCTGAAATCGCTGCGTGCTTTCGTCGAAGAAATCCGCTTCAAGAATGCCGACATCCCGATCTACCTGTACGGCGAAACGCGCACCTCGCGCCATATTCCCAACGACGTGTTGCGCGAGCTGCACGGCTTCATCCATATGCACGAGGACACGCCAGAATTCGTCGCGCGCCACATCATCCGCGAGGCCAGGAGCTATCTCGACTCGCTGGCGCCGCCGTTTTTCCGCGCGCTGCTGCATTATGCGCAGGACGGTTCCTATTCCTGGCACTGTCCGGGGCACTCCGGCGGCGTGGCGTTCCTGAAATCCCCGGTCGGGCAGATGTTCCACCAGTTTTTCGGCGAAAACATGTTGCGCGCCGACGTGTGCAACGCGGTGGACGAGCTCGGCCAATTGCTCGACCATACCGGGCCGGTGGCGGCCTCGGAGCGCAACGCGGCGCGCATCTTCAACGCCGACCATTTGTTTTTCGTCACCAACGGCACCTCGACTTCGAACAAGATCGTCTGGCATTCGACCGTCGCGCCCGACGACATCGTCGTGGTGGATCGCAACTGCCACAAGTCCATCCTGCACGCGATCATGATGACCGGCGCGGTGCCGGTGTTCCTGACGCCGACGCGCAACCATTACGGCATCATCGGGCCGATTTCGAAATCCGAATTCGAGCCGCAAAGCATCCAGCGCAAGATCGACGCAAACCCGTTTATCAAGGACAAGAGCAAAAAGCCGCGCATCCTGACTATTACCCAGAGCACCTACGACGGCATCGTGTACAACGTGGAGATGCTGAAGGAAATGCTGGACGGGCGCATCGATACGCTGCACTTCGACGAGGCCTGGCTGCCGCACGCCGCTTTCCACAAGTTCTACAAGGATATGCATGCCATCTCCAGAGGTCGTCCGCGTGCCAGGGAGTCGATGATTTTCGCAACACAGTCCACCCACAAGCTGCTGGCCGGGCTGTCGCAGGCGTCGCAAATACTGGTGCGCGAACCGGAGAGCCACAAGCTCAACAGCCATGTGTTCAACGAAGCCTACCTGATGCACACCTCGACCAGCCCGCAATACGCCATCATCGCCTCATGCGACGTCGCTGCCGCGATGATGGAGCCGCCGGGCGGCACTGCACTGGTGGAGGAGTCTATCGCCGAGGCGCTGGATTTCCGCCGCGCGATGCGCAAGGTGGAAGCCGAGTTCGGCAAGGATTGGTGGTTCAAGGTGTGGGGGCCGGACAGCCTCGCCGATGAAGGCATCGGTTCCCGCGAAGACTGGGTGTTGCATACCGACGACAAGTGGCATGGTTTCGGCAAACTGGCTGCGGGATTTAACATGCTCGACCCGATCAAGGCGACCATCATCACGCCGGGGCTGGATGTGGACGGCGACTTTGCCGACAGCGGCATTCCCGCGTCGATGGTGACCCGCTACCTCGCCGAGCACGGCGTGATCGTGGAGAAGTGCGGCCTGTATTCGTTCTTCATCATGTTCACCATCGGCATCACCAAGGGCCGCTGGAACACCCTGCTCACCGCGCTGCAACAATTCAAGGACGACTATGACCGCAACCAGCCGATCTGGCGCATCCTGCCGGAGTTTGCCACCGCCCATCCAAAGTATGAACGTGTCGGGCTGCGTGATTTGTGCCAGCAGATTCACGATGCCTACAAGTTGCACAACGTGGCGCGCATGACCACCGAGATGTATTTGTCCGATATGCAGCCGGCGATGAAACCGTCCGACGCGTTCGCCAAAATGGCGCACGACGAGATCGACCGCGTGGAGATAGACCAGCTTGAAGGCCGCATCACGGCAGTGCTGCTGACCCCCTACCCGCCGGGTATCCCGCTGCTGATCCCGGGGGAGATATTCAATAAAACCATCGTGGACTATCTCAAGTTTGCGCGTGACTTCAACCAGAAACTGCCCGGCTTCGAGACCGACATCCACGGCCTCGTGGCGGAAGAAGTGAATGGGGAGCAGCGTTATTTCGTGGATTGCGTGCGCTAGCAGCCTGTCGGACTTAAAGGAAATCGGCTGCAAATCCGCCCGGCCGGTGCATATTGCGCCGCTTTTTTGGTCAATAGAACAACTATTGACCTGCAAAATCGGCAAAATCTGCCCTCGCCCAGCCGAATTTTCGCTTCGAATCTTCAAGCCCGACAGGCTGCTAGGATTTATTGCATTGCGGCAGTAAAAAGGCAGCGCATGTGCGCTGCCTTTTTTATGGGCCGAGGGGGCAAAACTATTTTTCGGTAGTATCAATCGCCGCTATCGACACATTGCCGTCATTCGCATTTACCAAAAGCAAGCCGTCAACGCTTCGGTTCAGCGGAGGCACATTGTGCCGTCCGCTGGAACCGATTGTTAGCAGTCGATCATATTGGGATCAGGCGAGGTCGAACCGGTCCAGGTTCATCACCTTGTCCCACGCCGCCACGAAGTCTTGTACGAACTTTTCCTTCGCGTCAGCGCTGGCGTAGACTTCGGCGAGTGCCCGCAGCTGCGAGTTCGAGCCGAAGATGAGATCGACGCGTGTGCCGCTCCACTTGACCTTGCCCGTCTTGCGGTCGCGCCCTTCGAACACGTCGGCATCCTTCGAGGTCGGCTTCCACTCCGTGCCCATGTCGAGCAGGTTCACGAAGAAGTCGTTGCTCAGCGCTTCGGGCATGGAGGTGAAGACCCCGTGCTTGGAGCCGGCGACGTTGGCCCCCAGCATGCGCATGCCGCCGACGAGGGCCGTCATTTCGGGCGCCGTGAGCGTCAGGAGTTGCGATCTGTCGATCAGCAGCTGCTCCGCGGCGACCGTGAACGTGCCTTTCAGGTAGTTGCGGAAGCCGTCGGCGATCGGTTCGAGCACCGCGAAGGACTCGACATCCGTCTGGTCCTGCCTCGCGTCCATGCGTCCGGGCGCGAAGGGAACTTTCACCTCGACACCGGCCTTCTTCGCGGCTTGCTCGACACCCGCACAACCGGCCAGAATGATCAGGTCGGCGAGCGACACCGTCTTGCCTCCGGAGGCAGAGGCGTTGAACTCCTTATGTATGCCCTCCAGCGCCGCCAAAACCTTCGACAGCTCGGGCGGCTGGTTGACCTCCCAATCCTTCTGCGGCGCGAGGCGGATGCGCGCGCCGTTGGCACCGCCGCGCTTGTCGGAGCCGCGGAAGGTGGACGCCGACGCCCAAGCGGTCGAGACAAGCTGCGACACCGACAGCCCCGAAGCCAGCACCTTGCTCTTGAGCGCGGCGATGTCCTTGTCATCGATCAATTGGTGATCAACCGCCGGGATGGGATCCTGCCAGATCAGCTCTTCCTTTGGAACTTCCGGCCCAAGATAGCGGGAACGGGGACCCATATCGCGGTGCGTCAGCTTGAACCAGGCGCGCGCGAAGGCATCGGCGAAGGCTTGCGGGTCGTCGATGAACCGGCGCGAGATCTTGCCGAATTCCGGATCGAAGCGCAGCGTCAGGTCGGTGGTCAGCATCGTCGGCTTGTGGAACTTGCCCGGCACATGCGCATCCGGAATGATCTCCGGCGCGTTCTTGGCCACCCATTGCTTGGCGCCGGCCGGCGACTTGGTCAGCTCCCACTCGTACTTGTAGAGGTTCTCCAAGAAATTGTTGCTCCACAGCGCCGGGGTCTTAGTCCAGGTCACTTCAATGCCGCTCGAAATCGTGTCGGCGCCGTGCCCCGTGCCGTAGTCGCTCACCCAGCCTAGGCCTTGTGCTTCCAGCGGCGCGCCTTCCGGATCCGGACCCTTATGGGATTCCGGGGCGGCGCCGTGCGCCTTGCCGAAGGTGTGGCCGCCTGCAATGAGGGCGACGGTTTCCTCGTCGCTCATCGCCATGCGGCCGAAGGTGGCGCGGATGTCTTTGGCGGCGGCCATGTAGTCACCGCTGGCGTTCGGGCCTTCCGGGTTGACGTAGATCAGGCCCATATGGGTGGCGCCGAACGGCTGATCCAGCTGGCGATCGCCGCTGAAGCGCTTGTCGACGCCCAGCCACGCGATCTCATCACCCCAATTCACGTCCTCATCCGGCTCCCATACGTCCGCACGGCCGCCCCCGAAGCCGAAGGTCCTGAAGCCCATCGACTCCAGCGCGACGTTGCCGGCGAGGATGATCAGGTCGGCCCAGGAGATCTTCTTGCCGTACTTCTGCTTGATCGGCCACAGCAGGCGGCGCGACTTGTCGATGTTGACGTTGTCGGGCCAACTGTTGAGCGGAGCGAAGCGCTGCTGGCCCCGGCCGCCGCCGCCGCGGCCGTCGGTGATCCGGTAGGTCCCGGCGGCGTGCCAGGACATGCGGATGAACTGCGGCCCGTAGTGGCCGAAGTCCGCCGGCCACCAGTCCTGCGAGTCGGTCATGAGCTTGACTAGGTCCTTCTTCAACGCCTTATAGTCGAGGCTCTTGAATTCCTTCGCGTAGCCGAAGCCCGGGCCCATCGGGTCGGACTTCACGGAATGCTGGTGCAGCAGTTCCAGCCGCAGTCGGTTCGGCCACCAGTCACTGTTCGTTCGGCCGACGCCGGCGATGTGGCTGTATGGGCACTTGCTTTCTTCGCTCATCTCGATCTCTCCTTTCAGGCTTGGGCTTATACAGCTAATAGTGATTAGACGCACCCACCCGGTCAGCATTATTGAAAATAAAGACGCGTACCTATTTTCGATAAGTTTTTGATTAAATCTGCCTGTCCGCAAATGCATAATAGTGCATGCAAGAGGGAGTGTCTTCCATTGGCACCTAGTGTAGTGTTGCACTTTTGGCGATACTTATGTGCAAACCCATGTAGGCCGGGTTCCGCCCGACATGGTGGGCGGAGCACACCCTACCAATGCAGATTTGTCCGTTGGCATAAGTTTCAAATAGCAAGCAACACTACACTAGCAGCCATCGCGACGGTAGGTGACGAAGTGATATTCCAGCGGCTGCGGCGTTTCCTGACTGTGTTTTTCGCGCGAGGTTTCCTGCCATTCCGCCCGGTCGAACTCCGGGAACCAGGCATCCCCGGCCACGTCCTGCCGAATCTCGGTGATGTAGAGCGCATCCGCCAAACCCAGCGACTGCGCATAAATATCCGCGCCGCCGACCACAAAAACTTCCGGGTCGGATGCGCAGGCGGCAAGCGCTTCCGCCAGCGAGTGCGCGACGATGCATCCGTCGATCTTCAGGTTGCGGTCGCGCGACACCACCACGGTGGTGCGCCCCGGCAGCGGCCTGCCGATAGACTCGAAGGTCTTGTGCCCCATAATCATGTGATGCCCCATCGTGAGCGTCTTGAAATGCTTGAGGTCTTCCGGGATGCGCCACGGCAGGGTGTTGTCGATGCCGATGGTGCGGTTCTGCGCCATCGCGACGATGATTGAAATGCAGGGTTGGACGGTTGCGCTGTGCATGACGATGATTCGATCTTGTCGCATCTAGCGTACCAGCGCCGCTTCGACTTCCTCCTGCTTGGCTTTGCCGGCCAGTCGTTCCACCAGCGCCAGCGCAAAATCCATGGCCGTGCCGGGGCCGCGCGAGGTGACGATGTTGCCGTCTTCCACGACGGCGGCAGTTTGCAGGCACACTTTTGGGAAGTCATCCAGGCAGGTCGGATAACAGGTGGCCTTGCGCCCGTCGAGCAATCCGGCGGCGGCGAGCACCGAAGGTGCGGCGCAGATCGCGGCGATATGTTTGCCCTGCTGTGCCATTTTTTGCAGCAGTGCGATCAGACGTTTGTCCGCCCTGAGGTTGTCGGTGCCGGGCAGGCCGCCGGGCAACACGATCATGTCGAAATCCTGATGCTGCGCGAGATCCAGCGTGGTGTCCGCCAGCAGCATCACGCTGTGGCTGCCCAATACCGGCAGGTCGTCCAGGCCGGCGCTGGTCACTTCGATGCCGCCGCGGCGCAGGATGTCGATGATGGTCACGGCTTCGATTTCTTCACATCCTTGCGCGAGCATAACGAGAGCTTTGTGCATGGTGGTATCCTCCGAAAAATCACTCAATTGTCTCGCCCTGTTTTTGCGGCAGGGCAAACGGAAATATCAGTCGCGGAAATTCTGGTACTGCAACGGGAAATCGGTGATCGATTTTTTGACGAAGGCAATCGCTTCCTGCAAGTCATCGCGATTCTTGCCGGTGACGCGCACGGTGTCGCCCTGAATGCTGGCCTGCACCTTGAGCTTGCTGTCCTTGAGCAGCTTGACGATTTTCTTCGCCAGCTCGATTTCCACACCGACTTTCACTTCGCAGGAGCGCTTGACCTTGTTGCCACTGACTTTTTCGATCTTGTCGCCGATCTCCAGGCATTTGATGTCCACGCCGCGCTTGGTCAGTTTGCCGTTGAGGATGTCCTGCACCTGGTTCATCTGAAATTCGTTGTCGGCATGCACGGTGAGTTTGAGCTCGGCCTGCTCGACGCGCGCATCCGAACCCTTGAAGTCGAAGCGCGTGCCGACTTCCTTGTTAGTCTGCTCGACCGCGTTCTTGACCTCGGTCTTGTCTACTTCGGAAACGATGTCGAAAGATGGCATGAGTATCTCCTGAATTAGAAAAACCACAACACGCCGCGCAGCGGCTTGTTGCGGCACAGATTAACCTTTATTGAGCCACAACGCACCGCGAAGCGGTTCGTTGCGGTTGATACTTACCTCCAGGTTAGTATCAACCAAAACTACAGACGTAGTTTACCGCTTCTTTACCCGCGTGAATTTCAAAGCTGCTGTTTTCTGCCACGCGGAAGGAACTGCCCGCCGCGTAGGTTTTGAACGCAGGCTCTCCGGCGATCTTGACCGAGCATTCTCCGGAACTGATCTCCATCAGTTCCGGCGCGCCGACGTTGAAGGTGAGCTGGCTGCCCGGCATGATGACGCCGACGGTCTTGCGCGAGCCGTCCGGAAAATACACCGAGTGCGACACGCACTTGCCGTCGAAAAATACGTTGGCCTTCTTGCCAACCGAAACGTTGACGATCCTGTCAGACATGATTTCTCCCGGTTATTTGCGATTTTTCAGATTGGCCGCAATGCGCATACGCAGCGCGTTGAGCTTGATGAAGCCCGCCGCATCCTTCTGGTCGTAGGCGCCCTTGTCGTCCTCGAAGGTGGCGATGCTCGAATCGAACAGCGAATCGGTCTTCGAGTCGCGACCGACCACGATCACGTTGCCCTTGTAAAGTTTGACGCGCACCCAGCCGTTGACGGTCTGCTGGGTGTGGTCGATCAGGGTTTGCAACGCTTTGCGTTCCGGCGACCACCAGTAGCCGTTGTAGATCATCGAGGCGTAGCGCGGCATCAGGTCGTCTTTCAGGTGCGCGACTTCGCGATCCAGCGTGATCGATTCGATGGCGCGGTGTGCGCGGAGCATGATCGTGCCGCCTGGGGTCTCGTAGCAGCCGCGTGACTTCATGCCGACGTAGCGGTTCTCCACAAGGTCGAGGCGACCGATGCCATGTTTGCCGCCCAGTTCGTTGAGCTTGGCGAGCGTTTGCGCCGCTGTCAGGCGCGCGCCGTTCAGTGCCACGATGTCGCCGTGCTCGAATTCGATGTCCAGGTATTCTGCTGCATCCGGCGCCTTCTCCGGCGACACCGTCCATCGCCACATGCTCTCTTCGGCTTCGGCAGCGGGGTTTTCCAGGTGGCGGCCTTCGAAGGAGATGTGCAGCAGGTTTGCGTCCATCGAGTAGGGCGAGCCGCCCTGCTTGTGTTTCATGTCTACCGGGATGCCGTGCTTTTCGGCATACGCCATCAGTTTTTCGCGGCTCAACAAATCCCATTCGCGCCACGGCGCGATGATCTTGATGTTCGGGTTCAGCGCATAAGCGCCCAACTCGAAGCGCACCTGGTCGTTGCCTTTGCCGGTCGCGCCATGCGATACCGCATCCGCCTTGGTCAGCGCGGCGATCTCGATCAGGCGCTTGGCGATCAGCGGGCGCGCGATGGAGGTGCCGAGCAGGTATTCGCCTTCATATACGGTATTGGCGCGGAACATCGGGAATACGAAGTCGCGCACAAATTCTTCGCGCAGGTCGTCAATGAAAATCTGTTCCGGCTTGATGCCGAACTTCAGCGCCTTCTGGCGCGCCGGTTCCAGCTCTTCGCCCTGGCCGAGGTCGGCGGTGAAGGTCACCACTTCGCATTGATAGGTGTCCTGCAGCCACTTGAGGATGACCGAGGTGTCGAGTCCGCCGGAGTAGGCGAGGACGGCTTTTTTGATGTCAGACATTAAATTTATTCCCGATTAAATTTCATAAGTAGGGCGGGTTTTGCCCGCCCTACGTGATTTTCCCAAGCAGCAGATATTCCATCAGCGCCTTCTGCACATGCAAACGATTCTCCGCTTCATCCCACACCACGCTTTGCGAGCCGTCGATGACGCCGGCGGAAACTTCTTCGCCGCGATGCGCGGGCAGGCAGTGCATGAACAGCACGTCTTGCGCGGCGACGCGCAGCATGTCCTCGTCCACCTGCCAGTCGGCGAAGGCCTTCATGCGCTCCTCGTTTTCCGCTTCGAAACCCATGCTGGTCCATACGTCGGTGGTCACCAGATCGGCGCCGCGCGCGGCTTCCATCGGGTCGGCAAATTCCTCGTAATGATCCTCGCCGAACAGCCCGGCGCGCTCCGGTTCGACTTCATAGCCGGGCGGGGTAGAGACATGCACGTTGAAGTCCAGCACCTCGGCGGCTTGCAGCCAGGTGTTGCACATGTTGTTGGAATCGCCGATCCACGCCACGGTCTTGCCGGTGATGCTGCCGCGCTGCTCGATATAGGTGTAGATGTCGGCCAGCACCTGGCACGGGTGGTATTCGTTGGTCAGCCCGTTGATGACCGGCACGCGCGAATGGGCGGCAAAGCGTTCGATGATGGACTGGTCGAAGGTGCGGATCATCACGAT
>MGXA01000099.1 GCA_001801215.1 Gallionellales bacterium RIFCSPLOWO2_02_FULL_59_110
CATGCCCGACCTCAACCGGGACGATGCGCGGCGCGCCTTGCAGCTGATGGCCGAGCAGACGCACCGCATGGAAAACCTGGTCGCCGACCTGCTTACCCTGTCGCATCTGGAAAACGACCAGAGCCCGTTGCTCGAAGAGCAGGTGGATATGGCGGCCCTGCTCGACGAGATTTACCGGGAAGGCAAGCTGCTGAATGGCGAATCGCACCTGTTGCGTCTCGAGGTGGCGAGCGAGGCAAAATTGCTCGGCAACCGGGAGGAGCTGCGCAGCGCGTTCGTCAACCTGCTCAGCAATGCGATCCGCTACACGCCAAAAAGCGGCACGATCCTGCTGAGTTGGGCGGAGCGCGGCGGCCAGCCGGTGTTTTCGGTGCAGGACAGCGGCATCGGCATCGCCGCACAGCATATTCCCCGCCTGACCGAGCGTTTCTACCGGGTGGATCGCAGCCGTTCGCGCGAAACGGGAGGAACCGGCCTGGGCCTGGCGATCGTCAAACATATCGCGATGCGCCACCAGGCCAAGCTGGAAGTTCTGAGCGAGGAAGAGAGGGGCAGCACTTTTTCGCTGGTGTTCCCGGCCAGACGGGTGGCGCACTGAGGCGCTAAAGGTTTTGGCGCGGTTGCCGCCGCTTTAAGGACGGGGCGGAGCGTGGTGCGGCGGCGGACTCATCAGCCGGTCGATATAGGCGATTGAAATCGCGGAAACGATAAATGCGGAATGGATGATGGTCTGCCACAGCAGGGTTTTTTCCTCCATGTTAGGCGCATTGATGAACGATTTCAGCAGGTGGATGGAGGAAATCCCGATGATGGCCGTGGCGAGCTTCACCTTCAGCACGTTGGCGTTGACGTGCGACAGCCACTCCGGCTCGTCCGGGTGGCCTTCCAGATTGAGGCGAGACACGAAGGTTTCATAGCCGCCGACGATGACCATGATAAGCAGGTTGGAAATCATAACCACGTCGATCAACCCAAGCACGATGAGCATGATGGATTCTTCGGTCATCGTCATCGTGCCCATGACCAGATGCTCCAGCTCGACCATGAAATGCACCACATACACGCACTGGGCGACGATCAGGCCGAGGTACAGCGGCACTTGCAGCCAGCGGCTGCCAAACAGAACCGTGGAGAGCACTTTGCCGCGGCGCTCGGTAACTTGGACAGGTGTGGGTGTAGTCATGGTTGTCATATTCAGGTTGTTGCGGATAAGAGCGCAATTTTAACGGATTGCCGCAAAATACGGTGGCCTAATGCATTGCGCGGGCACAATCGTTCACTGCCGATGCCCACGCTCTGCTGACGCCCAAGTGCCAGGGATTTTGATAGCGGTGTTGGGAATAGCCGGATCACGTGAAATTAACCGGCTCCGCGCTTTCGCGGAGTCCGTGGTGAGCGCAGGGCGTGAGGGCGGGATGGCGAGCGACTTCATCGCGTAACCCAACGAAAATCTTATTTTACTTCACCCGGCAACACAAACCCGTAACGAGCCATCACTGCGCGTGCCTCCCCCTCCGCCATGAAGCGCGCAAAAGCCCGCGCCAGCGGATTGCCGGCAGCGCGCTTGGTGACGATAAAGCCCTGCTCCAGCGGCTGGTGCAGCGAATCGGGAATCAGCGCATAGCCGCCGTGCTTCGCAAGTTCCGGGCTGAGCGCCAACGACAGCGCAACGATGCCGGCCTGCGCGTTGCCGGTCTGCACGAACTGCGCCGCCTGCGCAACGTTTTCGCCATACACCAGTTTGGCTTCGACTTTCTCCCACACGCCCGACGCCTTCAGCG
Organism: Gallionellales bacterium RIFCSPLOWO2_02_FULL_59_110; assembly: GCA_001801215.1. Taxonomy (GTDB): domain Bacteria; phylum Pseudomonadota; class Gammaproteobacteria; order Burkholderiales; family Gallionellaceae; genus Gallionella. The sequence continues at coordinate 1,782 of MGXA01000099.1, forward strand.
CCTCCTCGGCGCGCTTGCCGTAAGGCGCATGCTTCGGGTTGGCGATGGCGATTTTCCTGATAGAGGAATCGGCGAGATCGGCGAGCGTCATCCTGGCGGCATCGCGCGACGTGCTCCACAGCACGATGCGCCCCACCGCGTAGGGCTGCACCTCTGAGCCTGCGAAGCCTTCTTCCTTGAGCGCACGCGGATAGGCGATGTCGGCGGAAAAATACAGATCAAAAGGTGCGCCCTGCCGGATCTGCGTCTGGAATTTTCCGGACGAACCATAGATGGTTTCCACCCGGCCGACAGGATGCGCCTTGCCGAACAGCACGACGATCTCGTCCAGCGCGAACTTGAGATCGGCGGCGGCGGCGATGGTGATTTTCTCGCCCGCATGTGCTGTTTGTCCTGCGGCAAACAGGCAAACGAAAATCAGCATCCTCGCTGCAAACCGCCTAACTATGCGCATATTGATGTGGTGTTTGTGAGTTGACTTGACATTATCTTTCGGTTGAGCGTCGCCTCCAGTGCAATCTGTGCCATCGCATCAGATTGCACTGAATCAAACCGCAAATGTCAGCGGTTGACTTACTCATTTAACAGCCAAGGCGCGAACTATCATTTGCTGTACTTCCATTGTCGCGTGAATTGGGATTAATTCAACACTTAAGTGCGATGAAGCGAATACCCGGAAAATTTCATCAGCAAAAGCCTGGCCGATTTCTTCCACCCCAGAGAAGTCCAGTACTACTGTTTTAAATTTCTCAAAGCGAGAAACCAAACGCTTTGCCTGTGAGCGTGAAACAAGCTTCTCACCTTCATGACGAGCCAGTCGAACCGGAACAATGGTCTTACTGAAAGTAAATTCGTCTGGCTCAGCAAACTGTGAGTAAACAGAGTTAAGCGTGCGCTGACTGTCGTTATCCAACTTTAAAAACACGCGCGTTCCTGTAACATCCCTGTCGTCATCAATCAGCCAATCATCCTGCTCTGCCCTGTGCGAAAAATAGAGCGTACGCGACATAATTACGAATGAATCAAAAGCACGCGAGGTAAAAAATATACCTTCCCCAGAATGGTTAGCCGGGTCTGTCGTAAACTTTCCCTTTGCCAACTCCAAGATCGCCTCTCTAGGATCATAAAGATTCCCTAACCGTTGAATACGGTGAAAAATACCTTCCCCATCATCATTAATCCAAACTTCTACATCGAGTGCGGTGCGGGCAAAATGAATCGTAAGCGTAGTGCCTTCGGAGTGATCTATGGCGTTATTGACCATCTCCGTAACGCCGTAATGCCACATATCGCGCACATTTTCGGGCAAATCGACCAAAAGTGGCGCCAAGTTTTCAAGCCATACCACATCCTCCCTCAAACCAGCCAAAGGGAATCTCCAAGATTTTTCAATCAACGGGACAAGCCATGAAGCCTTTACATTTCCCCTGCCGGTAGAGCTGATCATTCTGCCTTCCTCAAGGGCTTGCAGATGACGGCTTGCAGCTTGTTTTGAAATACCGAAATGCCGAGCTGTTTCAGCAGCAACATTGCGTGTCTTATTACGGCACATGCGCAGCATGAAATTTCTGATTTCGGATGTTTTCTTTCGCATTAGATAGTCAACCAAAATAAAAAATATCGACAACCATTATAAGTAATATCGACAACATTGCAAGATATTTTCGACAACTTTGGCTTCAAATACAGGCGCCATGCAAAATTTTCAACCTTGATCACTGGAGCTGGAATTCGCGCGGGATTCGCGGGGTCGATTTTAGGTTATCGCAAAATATAGGCAACTGCCAGGCAGCCACGAAGCCCGGCGAACCGGGCACCTTTGCATCGAAAGCCGCCATTGCCCGGAATTCCATAGGCTATGCAGAAAGGCAAACCTGGGTTTGGTGTGCCCTGACAGGTTGATGATCAGATTTCCACTACCTGCAAATATCGCCCAACAGACAAATCAGTCTATCCCGTGCTGCTTCAGTTTTTTCCACAGCGTGGTGCGCGACATGCCGAGCTTTTCGGCTGCCGCCGCCTTGTTCCCGCCGGTTTCCTGCAATGCGAGCAGGAGCATTTCCTTCTCTTGCCCCGGCTGCTGCGCGGAAGCGCGGTAATAGCGCTGGGTGAACTGGACGGCCTGTGCCGGAGCGGCGGCGGGCTGCAAATTGACGGCCTGGCGATGCGCCGTTTCCTGAATTTCCGGCGGCAGATGGCGCGTCAGGATTGCCGTGCCGTCCGCATGAACCGCAGCGTATTCCAAAGCGTTCCCCAGCTCGCGGACATTGCCCGGCCAGCCGTAGGCGCTCAATGCGGCAAACGCCTCGCCGGAGAGTTGCAGGTCGCGCCCCTGGTTCCGCGCAAGTATGTTGGCAAGCATGGAGTTGGCCAGCAACGGAATATCCTCGCGCCGTTCGCGCAGGGCGGGAAGATGCAGCGGCAGCACGCGCAACCGGTAATAAAGGTCGGCGCGGAAGTCGCCGCTGGCAACCATGGCCGGCAGGTCGCGATGGGTTGCCGCAATGATCCTCACATCCACCTTGCGCGGCTGATTTTCGCCGAGCCGTTCGATTTCTCGCTCCTGCAAGACGCGCAGCAATTTCACCTGGATGTTCAGCGGCACCTCGCCGATTTCGTCCAGCAGCAAGGTTCCGCCGTGTGCCGCCTCGAAGCGGCCTTCGCGCGCCGTAGTCGCGCCGGTAAACGCGCCGCGCGCATGGCCGAACAGCTCGCCCTCCAGCAGATGCTCGGGAAAGGCGGCGCAATGTACGCGGACGTAAGGCCCCTTGGCGCGGCTCGAGTTATCGTGCAGCGCGCGCGCAACCAGCTCCTTGCCGGTGCCGCTTTCGCCGGTGATCAGGATGCTGGCCTCGCTGGCCGCCGCCCGCAGAATATGGGCGAACAATTCCTGCATCACCGCGCTGTTCCCCACCAGGCCGCCCAGATGCATCCGGTTGCTGGCCTCTTCCTGCAATTGCATCTCGCGGGAGCGATCTCGCAGCACGACAGCGCAATATGCGAGTTGCTCCTCGGAAGGCAGCACCATGGCCCACATGCGTAACGGGATCAACTCGCCGTCCGGTCGCTGCACGACAAGATCCTGGATTTTTTTGCCTCCTTTAGCATCGGCCATCAGCGTGCAGAACCCCCTCTTCTCGCAGCTTCGCGCGCAGGATGTTCCCTGGAAAAGACTGGGGCAGAGCTTGTTGAAAATGGCATCATGATCCTGCCCCAGCATGCGGCTGGCAGCCTCGTTGACCGCCACGACGTGACGCTCCTGATCAAGAAACACAATTCCCTCTTCCAAGTTGTCGAGAAACTGCTTCAGTCCGGACAAGGTAAGCATGATTGAACACTCTTTCGTTAAAATGTTAACTGTGGACGTAAAGTTAACGTTAAATGTTTACATTGTCAACTCTAATAAAATAGGGGAAATATATAACATATTGATTTATTGAAGATATAATTTCTGGCACGGTTACTGCTCTATGTTTGGCGTGGGTGATCATTTCGTATTGCCCCTTATTAATCTAGAGGAGTAATTACCATGAAACTGAATAAATTTGCCTTGACCCTGACTGCCGCAGCCTTGCTGCCAACCTTTGCCTTTGCCGGCACAGACGAAGTTGCTGCCAGCTTCGAACGCGATATGGTGCGTGGCGCCGTCTTCGTGAAAATCGACGAAATTGCCGCCAGCTTCGATCGCGACATAGTGCTGCGCGGCGCTCCCGCCGAAGCCGATCCGATTGTTGCCAGTTTCGAGCGCGACATGCACCGTGAGCCCACCGTCAATACTGTGATGATTGCCGGTGAACCCGACCCGCTGGCCGCAATCCACGCAGCGCTGTGGAGGGGAATTGGCGATACCCTCGTAGTGCGTGCCGCAGTTGCGGACAGCCATCGCCATGACAGCTAAGCACGGCGGGACTCGAATAACCGGAGCGCCATGCTCCGGTTATTTTTCGTCTTCGCGTTTGCGTAGAGCGCGCCACATCCATCCGGCCAGCAACAGCAACCCGGCAGCACCCAATCCGAGCGGCCAGTACGCCGGCTGATTCCAGGCGCGGCGCAGCCGGTCGCGCTGCCCGATGTCCACGCGCCAGTATTTGAGCTTGTTGTTCGCCATCACGTTGGGCTTCACGTTATGCAGCCAGCCGTGCTGCAGCACGTAATTTTTCGGGTGATAACCCCATAGCCACGGCGAGTCGCGGCGCAGGATTTCCAGCATCCGGTCGATGATGGCCTGCCGTTGCGCGCTGTTTTCCATGTTCTTCATCTGCTCGAACAGCCGGTCGTATTCCGGGTTGCTGTAATTGGCCGCATTTTCGCCGCTCTTGCCCACCTTGGCTTGCGCGCCGTGCAGCAGAAACAGGAAGTTTTCCGGGTCGGGATAGTCGGCGTTCCAGCCGAAGTAAAACATCTGCGTGTCGCCCTTGCGCACCTTATCCTGAAAACGGTTGTAGTCGGTGCTGCGCACCACCAGCTGCACGTTGATCTTGTCGAACTGCTTGCGCAACCAGTCGAGGCGCGCCTTGCTGCCCACGCCGGCCGAGGTGGTATCCAGGTTGATTACCAGCGGCTGCCTGGTCTGCGCATCCACGCCGTCAGGGTAGCCCGCTTCGGCGAGCAGTTTTTTTGCTTCTTCAATGGATTTGCGCTTCGGTGCATCGCCCACCCAGTCATACACTTCGCGGTTCACGCCCGCCTCGCCGTCGCGGTAACCGAAGATGCCCGGCGGAATCGGCGACTGTGCGGCGATGCCGCGCCCGTTGGCGAAAATGGAAATGAACTCCTCGAAATCCACAGCGATGGCAATCGCCCGGCGCAGTTTGGTCGCACGTTCAGAGTTACAAAATGATTCACTTCGTTTGCCCCCTCCCCCTCCGGGGGAGGGTTGGGGTGAGGGAGCACTCATTGGGTTTGCGCAGCCCCCGCCCACCACCGGGTCCAGCCAGTTGAAGCCGGTATACATGGTGGAAGTCGAAACTGCGGTGGACAGGCTGATACCCTGCGCATGCATCTCGTCGGTCACGGTAGTTTCGCCGCCGACATTCACCTGCACCGCCTGATCGAAGCTGTCCGAACTGATGCCGGAAGCGTCGTAATAACCCTGCAAGAATTTGTTCCAATAGGGGATGGTCTCTTTTTCCAGGCTGAACACCACCCGCTCGACCAGCGGCAGCGACTTGCCCGCATCCGCCAGCAACCCGGCCTGCGCGTCGCTTGCCTCGCCTTCTGCCGGATAGGTTTCGCTGTCGTAATACGGATTGCGCGACAGCACCATGCGCTGGTTGGGGTTGTTCTCGGACAGGTAATACGGCCCGCTGCCCACCGGCCACCAGTCCAGCGTCAGGTTGCGCTCGCGCATCCCAGCCTGCGCATAGAAGCGCTCGGCCTCATGCGGCATCGGCGCAAAGAACGGCATCGCCAGCCAGTAGGCGAACTGCGGGTATTTGCCGTGCACCTCGATGCGGTAAGTGTGCGCGTCGACCACCTGCACGCCCGGTAAGGCATATTCGCCCAAATCGAGGAACGCGCCAGGATTCTTCTCTGCCGCCCGGCGCAGTGTCTCGGCATAATCCTTCAGGCCGACGATATATTCGCTCATCACGCCGAAAATCGGCAAATGCAGGTGCGGGTGTGCGAGGCGCTTGATTTGCCAGGCGTAATCCGCCGCCGTGACGGCGCGCGTGCCGCTGTGCGGAAAATCGCTCAATGCATGAATGTCGCGCAGATCGCCCGGCGTCAGGTGCGCATATTCCGGTGCAAACGCCGGGTGCGGCTGGTAGCGCATGCCCGGTTTGATGCGGATTTCGTACACGCTGAAGGCGACTTTTTCCGCAGGCGCATCGTCCGGCAACGCGCGGCGCTCCTTGTCCAGGTAACGCACCGTGGGCATCGCGCTGGCTGCCAGCGGAACCAGCTGGTAAGGGCGTTTCAGGTAATGATATTGCAGCGGCGGCGCATAAATCTGCGCGAGGAATTCGTACTCGTTTTCGCTGTAGGCCTGCGCCGGATCGAGATGTTTGGGGCGCTCGGTAAATGCGCTGTAAAGGATCGGCTTGCCGCCATCTGCCGCCGGATAGGGATTGTTCCACAGCCCGCCGTCGCACGCGGCAAGCAACACAAGCAGCAGGGAAGCAAACACGGTTTTCATGGCGCAAGAGTGTAGCGGAATCAAACCGGCGCGTCATGGTTGGCGAACGGGCAAACCCGAGAGCAGCACCAAGCTCTGATGCTATACTTGCACTTGCCTAGTTAATCACCCCGAAGAGGAATACATGAAACGATTTTTGATGATGTTGACGATCGCGTTGACCAGTGCGAGTTTGTTTGCCGCAACGGCGGAAGCCAAGCGTTTCGGCGGGGGCGGCAGCATTGGCAAACAGCGCTCCATGGCTCCGCAGCAGGCGCAAAAAACGCCGGATGCCGCACCTGCACCCACTGCGGGCGCGACACCCGCAAAACCGGCCGGCAACAAATGGCTCGGCCCATTGGCCGGCCTGGCGATTGGCGCGGGTTTATTCGCGCTGCTGTCCAGCGCAGGGCTGGATGGCGCGCTGGGCGGCATTCTGCTGGCCTTGCTGGCGGGCGGCGCGGTGATGTTTTTGCTCGCGAAATTCCGCAAGCAGCCGCAGGGGGCGCGCCCGGCCATCCCGCAACCGATGCAATATGCCGCAGCGGGTGCGCCTTATGGCGAAACGCAACAGGTAACACAGCCGCTGCCCGGTAGCACGGCCAGTATGGCCAATGCAACAGCGGCGAAAAACATCCCGGCAGATTTCCCGGCAGATAGCTTCCTGCGCAGCGCAAAGACCACTTTCATCCGCCTGCAAGCCGCAAATGACCGCAAGGATCTGGACGACATCCGCGAATACACCACACCGGAAATGTTTGCCGAAATCTCGATGCAGATGCAGGAGCGCGGCGCCGCGCCGCAAAAGACCGACGTGCTTGCGGTCGGCGGCGAACTGCTGGAAGTGGCGAACGATGGCGATTTTGCACTAGCCAGCGTGCGCTTCACCGGCCAATTGCGCGAGAACAACGGCGCGCCGGAGAATGTCGACGAAATCTGGCATGTGCAGAAAAACCTGCGCGACGACAAGTCGGTATGGCTGCTTGCCGGCATTCAGCAAACCGCCTTGCACTGAGTTTTCATGTTTGCCCGGCCTTCAGCAGCGGCGCTGAATCACCTTCTCACGCAGAATGGTTGGGCATCGGCCCGGCTTGCGCATTTCGCGGGGAAGACGGCGCGCTTCGACATCGCACCGTTCTTTTTTGCTTACACCATCCTGGCGGATGGCACGTTGCGCGGCGCCGACGCCGGCACCTCCGCAGATGCGGTGTGCGTGATTGCGCCGTCGCTGTTGCCGCGCCTCGCGCTGCGCGACAAGATGGCGCAGGCCGAAATTCGCACCGAAGGCGACGCCGCGCTGCTGGCGGAAATTTTTTCCCTGGCGCACAGCTTGCGCTGGGATGCAACGAAGGATTTAAGCCGCATCACCGGCACGGCCATTGCGGAACATATCGCACAGACCTTGCAAGGTGCGCGGCAACAGCTGCACGACTCGGCAGCAAACCTGCCGAAAGCGGCAGCGACTTACTGCACCGAGAATCATCCGCTGCTGGCCAAACCCCAAGACATCGCGGCATTCACCCGGCAAGTTGGCAAGTTGCACGACGACCTGGCGCAATTGGAGCAGCGCATCAGCCAGCTGGCTGCTGCACGGGATCGTTGACATGTTGCGTTTGCTGCGACTGGTAAAAATCGTTTTTGTGGTGCTGCGTTTCGGGCTGGATGAATTTCTGCTCGCGCCCGAGCAGGTACGCTGGCTGCGCACGCCGCTGAATCTTCTGCTGTTCATGCGCAATGTCTCCGAACCGCGCGCAGTCAGGCTGCGCCGCGCGCTGGAAAATCTCGGCCCGATTTTCGTCAAATTTGGCCAGATGCTCTCCACCCGGCGCGATCTGATGCCGGCCGATATCGCCGACGAACTCGCCAAGCTGCAGGATCAGGTGCCGCCATTCCCCTCCGCGCAGGCGGTGGCGTTGCTGGAGGCGACTTACGGCAAACCGCTGCGCGAGGTGTTCAGCAGCTTCGACGAAGCGCCGGTTGCCAGCGCGTCGGTCGCGCAAGTGCATTTTGGCGTGCTGCCGGACGGCCGCGATGTCGCGGTAAAAATCCTGCGCCCCAACATCTCCGGCGTCATCTCGCACGATGTGACGCTGCTGAAAACGGCGGCCGACATGATCGAGTGGTGGGCGGAAGGGCGCCGCCTCAGGCCGCGCGAAGTTGTCGAGGAATTCGAAAAACATCTGGGAGACGAGCTCGATTTGATGCGCGAGGCAGCCAATTGCAGCCAGCTCAAACGCAACTTTGCCAGCTCCCAATTGCTGCTGGTGCCTGAAGTCTATTGGGATTTCTGCACCGCCGATGTGATGGTCATGCAGCGCATGTACGGTATGCCGGTCAGCCAGGTAGGCGCGCTGCGCGAGGCGGGCGTCGACATTCCGCGGCTTGCCGCCAACGGCGTGGAAATTTTCTATACCCAGGTGTTCCGCGACGGCTTTTTCCACGCCGACATGCACCCCGGCAATGTGCAGGTGACGGCGGATGGGCGCTACATCGCGCTGGATTTCGGCATCATGGGCACGCTGACCGACAGCGACAAGCATTACCTCGCGCAGAACTTCATCGCGTTCTTCCGCCGCGATTACAAGCGCGTCGCCGAAGCGCACATCGAATCCGGCTGGGCGCCCGCCGGCACCCGCGTGGACGAACTTGAATCCGCCATCCGCGCGGTGTGCGAACCGATTTTCGACAGGCCGTTGCGCGAGGTTTCGTTCGGCCGCGTGCTGCTGCGCCTGTTCCAGACCTCGCGCCGCTTCGGCATCGAAGTCCAGCCGCAACTGGTGCTGCTACAGAAGACGCTGCTCAACATCGAAGGGCTGGGCCTGCAGCTCGACCCCGAACTGGATTTATGGAAAACCGCCAAACCGTGGCTGGAACGCTGGATGAACGAGCAGGTCGGCTGGCGCGGTTTTCTCAAGGCAATGCATACCGAAGCCCCGAACTTTGCCACCCTGTTGCCGCAACTGCCGCGGCTACTGAACCGCTATCTGGCAAACGATGGCGCCACCTATAGCGGCGAGATGCTGCACAAGATACTGAAACAGCAGAAACGCTATAACACCTTGCTGACGATAATCAGCATGTTGCTGCTGGGCCTTTTCGCCTGGGGTATTGTCAATTTCTACACGGCCTGAAGGCAGGGCTGCGTCTGATCTGAAATGTAATCAGACGAAAAATCCGCTATCCCACAGCTCCTGGGTCAATGCCCGGTAGTCCGCAGCCCCCGGGCTGTGCGGCGCAAAATCGAACACATCCTTGCTGTGCATCGGGCTGGTCGCCAGCGCGACGTTTTCATTGATGCGCGTCTCGCAAACCAGCGCGCCATAGCGTTCCCTGAGCCTGTCGTAAATTTCGTAAGCAAGCTTGCGCCGGGGAACGAAGCGCGTCATGACGACGCGCCTTTCGAACTTTCGATTAAGCCTGGTTTCCAGCACATTCAGCGCGCTATCCAGGCGATGTACGCCTTGCAGCGACAGAAAATCTGCCGAAACCGGAATCAGCACCCGGTCGGTCGCGAGCAGCGCGTTGAGCGTCAACACGCCCAGCATCGGGCAGCAGTCGATCAGAATGGGCGCGCCGGTCAGCGCCAGGTCTTCGCGCAAGCCCTGGCGCAACAGCGTTGCGGCCTTTGGGTCGCTGCCCAACATAGCATCGATCTTGGCGAGCTCCAGCGAAGCCGGGATAATTTGCCAACCGCCTTGGGTTTCCCGCAACAGTTTAAAAAGCGGGGTCTTGTTCTTGAAAAAGGCCGCCATGCCACCATCCGGCGTGGCCCTTGCCGCGCCGCTGGCCAAGGTCAGATGCCCCTGCGGATCCATATCCAGCGCAATTGGCTTCTGCTGCGCGATATGCAGCGCAGCCGTCACATTCAGACAGGTCGTGGTCTTACCTACGCCGCCTTTTTGATTAAATACGGCGATTACCGCCATGCGGAAATGTCTCCTGAAATTGAAAGGAAGGGTGGCCAGACATGTGAAGCAGTCACCCCACTGCGGCTATTGAGGGCTACATAATCGAAAACATGATCTCCGTATTTCGTCGGGCTACGCCCTACGGTAAATCACATAACCGCCATGAATTATGTAAAGCCCGTCGGTCTCCTCCGCAAGCCAGGAAACCTCGCCGCTACGGGTCGTTATTATTCCACCGTAACGGATTTTGCGAGGTTTCTTGGCTTATCCACATCCGTTCCCTTCTGCAATGCCACGTAATATGCCAGCAGTTGCAGCGGGATGGTGTGCAGAATAGGGCTCAAATACCCGGCGTGTTCGGGCATTTGCATGATATGGATGCCGTCTGCCGCATGGATATGCGTATCCGCGTCGGCGAACACATACAGCTCGCCGCCACGCGCGCGCACTTCTTGCAGGTTGGACTTCAGTTTTTCCAGCAGCGCGTCGTTCGGCGCGACCGAGATCACTGGCATGTTCTTGTCCACCAAGGCCAGCGGGCCGTGCTTCAGTTCTCCGGCAGGATAGGCTTCGGCGTGGATATAGGAAATTTCCTTGAGCTTGAGCGCACCCTCCAGCGCGATCGGGTAATGCAGGCCGCGTCCGAGGAACAGCGCGTGCTGTTTGTCGGCGAAGCATTTTGACAGCTCGGCGATCTGCGGCTCCAGCTCCAGCACCTTCTGCACGGCGGCGGGCAGGTGGCGCAGCTCGTGCAGGTACTGGCTCTCGCGTTGCGCATCCAGGCGCCCGCGCTGCTTGGCCAGCACCAGCGTCAGCAGGAACAGCGCGGCGAGCTGGGTGGTGAAGGCCTTGGTCGAGGCCACGCCGATTTCCGGCCCGGCGCGCGTCAGCAGGCGCAGCTTGCACAACCGCACCAGCGCGCTTTCCGGCACATTGCAGATGGCCAGCGTATGGCCGTGTCCTTGCGCCTTGGCATGGTTCAGCGCGGCCTGGGTGTCGGCGGTCTCGCCGGATTGCGAGATCACCACCACCAGCGTCTTCGGGTTTGGCACGCTGGCGCGGTAGCGGTATTCGCTGGCGATTTCCACGCTGCAGCGGATGCCGGCGATCTCCTCCAGCCAGTATTTCGCCACCAGTCCGGCATGGTGGCTGGTGCCGCAGGCTAGGATCAGGATGCTGTCGATGTCGGCGAAAGTCGCCGCCGCTTCCGCGCCAAAAATGCCGGGCACCAGCGACTGGCTGTTGCACACCGATTCCAGCGTGTCCGCCAGCGCCTGCGGCTGCTCGTGGATCTCCTTCTGCATGTAGTGGCGGTACTCGCCCAGTTGCACGCTCTCGTTGGAAAGTTCGCTGGTTTGCACCGCGCGCTCGGCCAACTTCCCATACGCGTCGAAAATGCGGTAGCCGAGCCGCCCCAATTCGACGACATCACCCTCTTCCAGATACACCACCCGGCGCGTCACCGGCAGCAGCGCGGAGACATCCGAGGCGACGAAGTGCTCGCCGTCGCCCACGCCCAGCAGCAAGGGGCTGCCGCGCCGCGCGCAGATCAGTTGCTCGGGATTGTCCGCCGCGATCACGCCGATGGCGTAAGCGCCCACCAGCTCGGCCAGCGCCGCCTGCGTTGCCACCAGCAGCGAATTGCCGCGCGCGTAATGGCTGTGGACGAGGTGCGCGATGACCTCGGTGTCGGTGTCTGAGGTGAATTCGTAGCCTGCCGCAGTCAGACGCGTGCGCAATTCTTCATAATTTTCGATGATGCCGTTATGCACCACGGCAATGTGATTTTTGCTGATATGCGGATGGGCGTTGCGCTCGCTCGGTACGCCGTGCGTCGCCCAGCGGGTATGCGCGATGCCGGTCAGGCCATGGGTCGCCGCGCTTTTTTCGGTGAGTTCGGCCACCCGCCCGGTGCTGCGCACCCGTTCGAGTTGCCCGTCACGCACCACCACCAGACCCGCAGAATCATAGCCGCGATATTCCAGGCGTTGCAGCCCTTCCAGCAAGATCGGCACAATATTCCGTTGCGCCACAGCACCCACGATTCCGCACATTTTTAAACCTCGGAGAAGGGGGAAGGGAGAAGGGGGAAGGGGAAGAAACGCACATCCCCGCTCATTCCTCCGGCGGAGCGGGTAGCGTGTAGGTGCGAATTCATTCGCACTCGATTCATCATGCGTGCGAATGAATTCGCACCTACAAAACCCAAGTTCATTTTTTCCCACCTATTTGTTTCGTTGGGCGCTTCCAGCCATTGATGGTCATCTGCTTGCTGCGCGACAGGGTAAGCTCTCCCGCCGGCGCATCCTTGGTGATGGTCGAACCGGCGCCGATGGTCGCGCCCCGGCCCACCGTCACCGGCGCGACCAGCTGCGTGTCCGAGCCGATGAATACGTCATCCTCGATGACGGTGCGGTGCTTGTTCGCGCCGTCGTAATTGCAGGTGATCGTGCCCGCGCCGATGTTCACGCCGCTGCCCACCGTGCTGTCGCCGATGTAGCTCAGGTGGTTGGCCTTGCTGTTTGCCGCAATCTCGCTGTTTTTGACCTCGACGAAATTGCCGATATGCACTCCGTCGTGCAGTCTGGTGCCGGGGCGCAGGCGCGCGTAGGGGCCGATATGGCAGTCGGTGCCCACCTCGCTGCTGTCTATCAAACTGTAGGGCGCTATGGCGGTGCGGGAGGCGATAGTTGCATTGCGCACAATACTGTAAGCGCCCACTTTCACGTTATCGCCCAGCGTCACGTCGCCCTCGAAGACGCAGCCGACATCGATCTCGACATCGCGCCCGCAGTTCAGCCTGCCGCGCACGTCGAGGCGCGCCGGGTCGGCGAGCGTCACGCCGTGCGCCAGCAAACGGGACGCCTCGACCTGCTGCCAGGTGCGCTCCAATGCCGCCAGTTGCGCCTTGCTGTTGATACCGTGGATTTCCCACTCGTGGGCGGGCTGCACGGTATGCACCGGAACGCCCTGCCGCACCGCCATGGCGACGATGTCGGTCAGGTAATACTCGCCCTGCGAATTATTGTTCTGCAAGTTTGCCAGCCATTCGCGCAACATTTGCGTCGGCGCAAGCAGGATGCCGGTATTCACTTCCCTGATCCCGCGCTGCCCGGGCATCGCATCTTTCTCCTCGACGATGCTGAGCACATTCCCCTGCGCGTCGCGCACGATGCGCCCGTAGCCTGCCGGATTCTCCAGATCGACCGTCAGCAACACCAGCCCATCGCCCGCCTGCTGCATCCGGAGCAAGGTGCCATGCTGGATCAGCGGCACGTCCCCATACAACACCAGCGTCCTGCCATCGCCGGCGAGAAGCGGCATCGCCTGCTGCACGGCATGGCCGGTGCCGAGCTGCGGCTCCTGCATCACGAACTGCAGGGGGATCACGAACTTCGCCGCATATTGGCGCAGCGCCTGCGGCACGGCTTCGCCGCCATGGCCGTACACCACGCAAACCTGCTGCGGCTGGAGCGCGGTCGCGCAATCCAGCACATGCTGCACCAGCGGCCTGCCTGCCAGTGCGTGCAACACCTTGGGTTTTTCGGAATACATGCGCGTGCCTTTTCAACACATGGGTGTAAATCATCGTGGTGGAAACATCGGAATGGCCGAGCAGTTCCTGGACTGTCCTGATGTCATAACCGGATTGCAACAGATGTGTCGCAAAGGAATGGCGCAGCGTATGCGGTGTGGCTGGCTTGGTCAACTCCGCATCGCGCACCGCCTGCTTCACCGCGCGCTGCACCCCCTTCTCGTCCAAGTGGTGGCGGCGCGTCTTGCCGGAACGCGGATCAACCGACAAATTTCTGGAAGGGAAAATATACTGCCAGCCCCATTCGCGCCCGGCAGTCGGATATTTCTTGTCCAGCGCAAAAGGCAGATACACTTCGCCGAAACCCTGCGCCAAATCTTCTTCGTGTAGAGTTTTTACCTTGGCTAGATGCGCCTTGAGCGGCGCAACCACGGCCTCTGGCAGCATCGTCACCCTATCCTTGAAGCCCTTGCCTTCGCGCACCAGAATCTCGTGCTGCGCAAAATCCACATCTTTCACCCGCAACCGCACCGCCTCCATTAATCGCATTCCACCGCCATACAACAACGATGCTATCAGCGAATGTGTGCCGGTCAAATGTGACATCACCGACTGCACCTCACTCACCGTCAACACCACAGGCAAACGTTTAGGTGCCTTGGCTTGGGTAATGTTATCCAGCCACGGCAAGTCTATTTCCAACACTTCTCGGTAAAGGAACAACAAAGACGACTTTGCTAAATTTTGGGTAGAGGCAGCGACTTTACCAACCACAGCAAGATGCGTGAGAAAAGCCTCTATGTCACGAGCGCCCAAGTCTTTCGGGTGGCGCTTGTCGTGGAAGTAAATATAGCGTTTAATCCAGTCAGTGTAGGTTTGTTCAGTGCGAATGCTATAGTGCTTCACCCGCAACTTATCACGGACTTGATCAAGTAATCTGGGAGGATTTGGAGTGGTGCTTTTATCGGAAATTTTGGGGGGTGCCATAATTTCACCTCATATAAAAACAATGGGTTGCAGCGCGCTTTCCAGATTGTACACCTCGAAGGTGCCTTTGCCGGCATTTTTTAGGGTGCCCACTTAACGTTAGGCATTTGTTCACCAAGGGGAAGTAAATAAAATGAGTTCAATTATTCTGCTGCTGGTTTTTGTTGTCGTTGTGGTAGTCGTTTTGGCTCTTCTTAAAGCCAAGGCGCAAGGCGGCGGTGCTGGTGATGATGTGTGGCCTTTCTACGCAAAAAAACCTCTTTCGCAACCCGAACAAATCCTTTATTTCCGGCTTGTTCAAGCATTGCCAGACCATATCATTCTTGCCCAAGTTCAGCTTTCACGCTTGCTTGGGGTCAAGAAGGGCAACAATTATCAGGCATGGTCAAACCGCATCAACCGTATGAGTGCTGATTTCGTGGTTTGTAACAAGGACTCAAGCATTGTCGCGGTAATCGAGCTTGATGATGCCACCCACGAAAGGGAAGACCGCCAAGCCGCAGATGCTAAAAAAGACAGAGCGTTGGGTGCTGCGGGTGTTCAAATTGTGCGGTGGCAAGCCAAGGCAATCCCAGATTTGGCAACCATTCAGAGGGCTTTCATGCCCAAAGCAAATGCCTAACCCTGCGCTCAAGCGGGACTGCGCAAAAGCGCGCAGCCCCTTAGCTCCACGTTAGGGCTTTCACCGCTGCTGTCCACACATCACTTTTGCCAACCAACGCACGGGAGATTCAAATGGGATTCGAAGATCAAATCAAAGCATTCGCCGACAAAGCCAAAGAGGCGATGGAGGCCAAGAAGCTTGAAGTTGAGAACAACGCCAAGAAGGCTCTGCACGACCTTCTCGGAGAGGATGTTTCTAAAATACAGAGTATTTCGCTGGACGCTGATATTGGTAAGTTCCATAGTGTAGTCGCGCCAGAGAGTATTCTTGCCAAGCTGCGCGAGGCCAATCTCCTAAAGCTCTAACCCGGCAGTCAAACGGGGCTGCGCGTTTTGCGCAGCCCCGTACTTTTACGTTAGCCAAGCCGTTCGCGGCAATACAGGAGACAGTGCATGAGCATAATTAGTGTTGCCATGAAGGTCATTGCGGGGGTTGTGGGTTTTTTTGTCGTTTTGATTCTAATAATTTACTTTGGCGCGCAAATATATACCCCTGCCACGGAACCAAAAAAGGAAGCACCTGCTCCTGTTTATAACCCAGTTGCAAAATGGGGGGCGGAGAAAGTAGCATCAGCCAATAAAGTAATGGCTCTCGTCAATCAAGATTGTAAGGTTTTTGAGGATAACGGTGATTTGGTCGTTGAAATGCATAACTATATGGACGACCGTAACACCCTACTAAAGTATGTCAGGGCAATCGCTGACACTGATGTCATCTTGCATGGAAAGGCACGGAGTATCTTTTTTTATGACCCTTCGGGTAAAAAAATAGCCAAAGCTGATACAACATATGGCGTGCGACTGGAGAATTAATTCGGCGGTTATTTTTGTTGTGTGTTTTTGTGCAGAGGCTTGGAACGTACAGTGCATATAATCAAAGCCCTAACCCGGCAGTCAAGAGGGACTGCGCAAAAGCGCGCAGCCCCTTACTTTTACGTTAGCGGTCATGCACACTTTGCATTTTTTCCATTCCGGCAATCGCAGCCCGGTGAATCGTGCGTACCAGCGGCCACCAGTTCCGAGGCAAG